>NZ_JAWPOT010000178.1:0-800 GCF_033344415.1 Vibrio sp. 1727 | reverse complement strand
AAAAAGTCATCAAAGATTTTGTGTACGATGCTGTCATCAATCCCAGGCCCTGTATCGCGGAAAACAAGCGTGTTTTCATAAGGGCCGACGAGGGTTCTGATTTCAATTTGACTATCGGGATAGGAATCAAAATAGTAAATCGCATTGCGAATCAAATTGAAAATGACAAAGTTGAACAGCGTCTCGTTGATTTTGGCGACAAAGTCGTTTTGAGTCGGAAGTTTCACCCTTTCGATGATGTGTTCGTTTTCAAAACCGTATCGACTCACCGCAAGATCCACCGCTTTATGAATCGAGGTAAGCGAAAGGGGTTCATGCACAGCAGAAGTATCGCTGACTTCGCGCAAGATGATGTCGATGAGTTGGCGTCCACGCTGAATTGCTGCTTGGCCTTTTTCGATATCGCTTCTGATCTTGTCATCAGATGCATTGCTATCAATGTGCTGTTTCAGCGCTTCAAATTGAAGCTGAACTTGCGCCAATGGGTTGCGCATTTCATGGGCGATCGAGTTGGCCAACGCGCGGCTTTGACGAATCTTTCTATCAGACTCAATCGTATTTTGTACGCGGATCAACAATGTTTGTAGTGCTGAAATCTCTTCGTTCGAAAACAGTTTGTTATCGCTTTTGTGTGAAGAAATCAGCAAATGTGAAACCGACTTTTCACGGCCAAACAGTGGCATAACAAGTGCCGTATTACTCGATCTCATGCGTTCATAAAGAGCTTTGATTGAACCTTTTGAAGACGGTTTTTCGTCGAGCCTTTCAGAGAGTTCGTCGAGCACCAAAACCGAATCATT
>NZ_JAWPOT010000177.1:0-804 GCF_033344415.1 Vibrio sp. 1727 | reverse complement strand
CTGTTTACACATTTGATGTCGACGGTGATGCCAACCTATATCTATAACACCGTCGTCTTAACGATTGGGGTTATGGGCCTCTCTCTTATTTTCGGTATTCCAAGCGCTTGGTTGATGGCAATGTGTAAGTTGCCAACGGAAAAGTGGTTACAGTGGGCGCTTGTATTGCCATTGGCAATGCCGGGTTACATTATTGGTTACATATTTACGGATTGGTTCGACTTTGCTGGCCCAATTCAAATATTCCTGCGTGATGTCACTGGGTGGGGACCTGGCGAGTATTGGTTCCCTGATATTCGAACCTTACCGGGGGCGACCTTTGTCCTGTCTCTGGTGTTATACCCATACGTGTATCTACTGTGCCGCGCGGCGTTTATGGAACAAAATGTTTCACTGCTGCAAAGTGCCCGCTTGCTGAAATGCTCACCTTGGGAGAGCTTTTGGCGTATTTCGATGCCTTTGGTGCGACCTTCTATTGCCGTGGCTTTGTCGCTGGTGGCGATGGAAACCATTGGGGACTTCGGCACCGTCAGCTATTTCGCCGTTAACACATTAACGACAGCGGTTTACGACACGTGGCTTGGTTATTCTAACCTTAACGCGGCCGCTAAAATTTCCGCAATTATGCTGTTGATTGTTGTGCTGTTACTCAGTACAGAACGCTATAGCCGCAGAAAGCAGAAATTATTCCAAAGCCAATTCAACAGCCATGAAGATTTTCGTTACGAGTTAAGTGGCTGGAAAAAATGGGCGGCACTGGTGTGGTGTTGGGGACTGGTTGCTGTGGCGTTCATTTTGCCATTA
>NZ_JAWPOT010000176.1:0-805 GCF_033344415.1 Vibrio sp. 1727 | reverse complement strand
TGGTTGAAATGCGCAAGATAGATCAACAACGACGCCTCACTCAAGAGCTCAACCAACACGCACAGCAACAAGCCGCCAAACTGCTCGTGCGCGGTTTAGCTCATGAGATCAAAAATCCACTTGGCGGATTACGCGGTGCGGCGCAGCTGCTGGAAAAAATGTTGCCCGATCCATCGTTAACCGAATACACCCACATCATTATCGAACAAGCCGATCGATTAAGAGCGTTAGTCGACCGCCTACTTGGCCCACAGAAACCGGGCAAAAAGACACAAGAAAATCTGCACCAAATTCTGGAGAAAGTACGCCAACTGGTCGAGTTAGAATCTCAAAACTCTATCATCATCGAACGCGACTACGACCCGAGCTTGCCTGAGATTTTGATGGATGCGGATCAAATAGAACAAGCGATGCTGAACATCGTCAGCAACGCGGCACAAATTCTTGCTCATCAAGAGCACGGCAACATCACCATTCGCACCAGAACGGTGCATCAAGCCAACATTCATGGCAAACGCTGCAAATTAGCGGCGCGCGTCGAGATCACTGATAACGGGCCGGGCATTCCACCAGAATTACAGGACACCTTGTTTTATCCCATGGTCAGCGGGCGCGAAGGCGGCACCGGACTCGGGTTGTCCATCTCACAAAATTTGATCGACCAGCACAACGGAAAAATCGACGTTGAAAGCTGGCCTGGCCACACCACTTTTACAATTTATTTGCCGATTTGACCTCACGAATGGATTTCGTTGAGCGCCAATTTACGGTTTTTGCTGCAAGGATTAGTACATGAGTAAAGGAT
>NZ_JAWPOT010000175.1:0-806 GCF_033344415.1 Vibrio sp. 1727 | reverse complement strand
CGTTAAACATATTGGTTTCTACGCAGCGTTTGATTTGCAACCCGATGGCATTGGCTTGATGTTTAACGCGAGTATATACCCATGTCGCTGACGATATATACCCCAGAAGTGCGTAAGTAGGTTGGATAGACGCATTGTTGAGCGTTCCCGTCACTCTTTTACGATCTCATGGGGCGGCACACCGAACACTTTTTTAAACGCATTAGTGAAATTAGAAGGATGGTGATAGCCCGCTTCGTACGCGGCTTCAGTGATCGACACTAAACCACGCTCCAAATGTACTCTTGCGATCTCAAGACGGCGATAACGGATATAACCATTCACCGTCATATTAAGTGACTGTTTAAAGCGGCGTTGTAGGTTAGACACACTCATCGAGAATACCTCTGCAATGTGTTCGAGGCTCAACTCTTGTTCAAGGTGCGTTTCGATATAGCTGACAATGTTTTCCACGCGTGAATCACTATGACGTTCGGAGATTTTATCTCGGTAACAGTTGGTGTTTTGAGGGCAAAAATCCTGTGGCATTTGTTGTGTTGCGTGAAACAGAATTTGATAAATCAAACTTTCGATTTCGAGCTTGTCTTGAAAACGATTTGGTGTATCCCGGTTGGTGAGTTCGGTGGCCAGGTCAGTTAACGCCTGATTAAGCTCTAGGTGGTAAAAGGCTTGGTGCGTTTCAAAGAAGGCAGTACTGCAACACGATTCTTCCGTACGGGACTCTAACCATTGCGGCTTTACAAGAATATTAATCTTGTTGATCTGATTGTTTTCAATAAGCGAACGACGAAAGTTAGCAGGATGAA
>NZ_JAWPOT010000174.1:0-806 GCF_033344415.1 Vibrio sp. 1727 | reverse complement strand
TCTTACACACCAACGATCACCACGGTCGTTTTTGGCAGAATAAACACGGTGAGTACGGCATGGCCGCGCGCAAGACGTTGATCGATGATCTGCGTGATGAAATTCAAGCAGAAGGAGGCAGCGTGCTGTTGCTGTCTGGTGGTGATATTAATACCGGTGTTCCTGAATCTGATTTACAAGACGCTGAACCAGATTTCAAAGGCATGAGTAAGATTGGCTACGACGCGATGGCGTTAGGCAATCACGAATTTGATAATCCGCTAGACGTGCTATTCAAACAGCAAGATTGGGCTAACTTCCCAATGCTGTCTGCCAACATCTACGACAAAAAAACGGGCAAGCGTTTATTCCAACCTTACGCGATGTTCAATAAGCAAGGCATTAAAATTGCGATTATTGGTCTGACAACAGAAGATACCGCGAAGTTGGGGAATCCTGAATTTATCGGTCAAGTGGACTTCCGCGACCCGAAAGCGGAAGCGAAAGAGCTGATTGCAGAACTGAAAAAAACAGAAAATCCGGATCTGATTTTCGCTGTTACGCACATGGGTCACTACGAAAATGGCAACCGTGGCATCAATGCGCCGGGTGATGTAGCTTTGGCGCGTTACCTTAATGAAGGCGATTTGGACATGATTGTGGGTGGTCACTCACAAGAGCCCGTTTGTATGGAAGGTCCTAACGTTATCAAAAAGAACTTTAAACCGGGTGATGAGTGTCAGCCAGACCAACAAAACGGTACTTACATTGTTCAGGCGCATGAGTGGGGTAAATATGTTGGCCGTGCCGATTACGAATTCCGTAAC
>NZ_JAWPOT010000173.1:0-808 GCF_033344415.1 Vibrio sp. 1727 | reverse complement strand
ATACCTAGGTTAACACTAATTAGAGCGAGAAAACCTAAAAAGTAAACTAGACCGTAGTCCGCCGTCGCACCCGCACCTTTTGCAATCGAAATTGGGCCGCTCAGATTGTTAAGACCGACATCACCAACAATCAGTTTTTTCAACATGCTGACGGTCAAACCAATCACTTGGCCTGTCTTATCAACCGCTTTACCAATTGATTCGAATACACCAAACTGCAGCTCGAAGCGATAACTTTCTGGCCATTCTGCGACTTCAGGTGCGATACCTGCAAAGCCAACCACTTGTTTGTTAGCCAGCTCACGACTGTCTGGTGTTAATGTTAGTGATTGCTCAATGCCTCGGCGTAATACCGTCAACTCGATTGGAGTATTTGGATTTGAGCGTACAGCATCTACGACTTGTTTCCAGTCATTGATAGGCTCACCACCAATCGCGATGATTTCATCTTCTGGAAGCACACCTGCTTTCGCGGCTGCACCATCTTCAGAAACTTGCTTAATAACGCGATAGATTTCTGGTGTATATGGAGCAAAGCCAAGTGAATGCATCGCAGATTCGGTTTCTGGATCAAATTTCCAGTCACGAAGGTCCAGCGTTTTCGTCACTTCAGCGCCAACTTCTGAGTCTGACGTCAGTGTTAGCGTCATAGCGTCATCACCAATATGAGAAATTAATCCCATATTAACTGATTCCCAATCCGGAGTTTTGATGCCTGATACTGCTTTTAGTTCCATTCCAGATTCAATTCCTGCCTCAGCAACAATCGAATTGGGCGTAACTTCAACAATTACGGGTTGTACCGCTG
>NZ_JAWPOT010000172.1:0-812 GCF_033344415.1 Vibrio sp. 1727 | reverse complement strand
CCAAGCCTTTCATCGCGAGGAACTCAGTCTGTACAGGGATCAAGATACGATCACTCGCCGCGAGTGCATTAACCATCATCACACCAAGGATTGGCGGACAATCGATCAACACGTAGTCGTAATCTTGCGAAACCGCTTGAAGTGCGCGCTTCAAAATCAACCCCATGCCACTGCGGTTACCCATTACGCGGTCTAGCGTAGCCAATGACATGTGCGCAGGAATGATGTCCATTCCTTCCAACTCGGTTTCTAAGATCAACGGCTTAACCGTATCGCGAGTGAACGTCTTTAGCTGAAACAGATCGAACAAGCTTGATGACACGGTATCTGAGTCGTAACCAAGATAAGTCGTCAGTGACGCATGAGGATCGGTGTCGACCATCAATACACGATGACCTTTCTGGCTCAACAAACCTGCTAGTGTCACTGTTGATGTGGTTTTACCTACCCCACCTTTTTGGTTAGCTACACTCCAAACGATCATGATTTATCCTACGCTAAACCCACTTCCACCATCATGCGTTCTGCAATTCGGTCAAGAGGTAAATCTTCAGAAGAAATGCCCGCTTTAGCTACAGCTTGAGGCATACCGTAAACCACACAGCTTTCTTCGTCTTGTGCCCAAATGGTTGAGCCTGCCGATTTCAGCATACGTGCACCTTCTCGGCCATCTGCACCCATTCCGGTGAGCACCATAGAAAGCACTTTGTCGCCGTAAACTTTCGCCGCCGAGCCAAAGGTCACATCCACACACGGTTTGTAGTTCATGCGATCACCGCCATCAATGATGCGAAGGCGAGCAGCACCTGCAC
>NZ_JAWPOT010000171.1:0-814 GCF_033344415.1 Vibrio sp. 1727 | reverse complement strand
GCTTTTTCGCGCTCCATACGCGCTTTTTTCTCTTCGAAGCGCAGTTTCGCACGCTCTGCGGCTTCTGCTTCTTGAGTTCGAGTACGAATTTCTGCTTTTGCTTGGCGGTAATATTGCACCAGTGGAATTTCACTTGGACAAACAAACGCACAAGCGCCACACTCGATACAATCTTTTAGATTTAGTTCTTCTAGCTTGTCATATTCTTCGGCCTTAGCATGCCATTGAAGCTGCTGTGGCAGTAGAGATGCAGGACAAGCTTCCGCACATTGACCACAACGTATACATTCCATCTCGTATTGATGAGCTGAAATCTCGTGACGAGTCGGAGCTAAAATACAGTTCGCCGTTTTGGTGATAGGAACCTGTGAGTGGGGCAGGGTAAAGCCCATCATTGGTCCGCCCATGATCAAACGCTGAAGTTTTTTATCGGCTTTGTACCCGAATTCGTCGAGCAGTGCTTGAACTGGGGTACCCAAGAGCGCCCATACGTTTCGAGGCTGTTTAAAGGTTTTACCTGTTAACGTAACGACACGTTCGATCATTGGCTCACCATCGATGATAGCGCGCTTAATTGAGTATAAAGAACCGACGTTTTGAACCAAGATGCCAATATCTGCAGGGATAGAGCCGCTAGGAACTTCCTTGTTGGTCAGAATCTTTATCAGCTGCTTTTCACCGCCCGACGGGTATTTCGTCGGGATTACTCGAATAACAATGTCCTTGTTCAGCGCGGCACTTTCCAGTGCTTTAATGGCATCTGGTTTGTTATCTTCGATACCAATGATCGTCAGTTTTGGCTTAAGGATATGTT
>NZ_JAWPOT010000170.1:0-816 GCF_033344415.1 Vibrio sp. 1727 | reverse complement strand
GAACTCTGGTAACTCATTGAGCCTTAGCGCTTTGCGTTGAAAGCGTGCAAGCGTCGCCAAGACGAGTTGTTGCTCACGGTTAAAACCTTGCAGGGTTGAATGCAGAAGAATATAAAACGAGTGGCGATGGAAGCTGCGTAGGTTGATGCTTAGCCCAACTTCATGCAGCAGAGCGGCCCATTCTAATAAATCAAACAGTTCGCTTTTCTTTTTAATCCCAAGCTCAGAATGTACTTGTTCAAGCATCTCGCGTGCGTGACCTTTTACGCGTGCAGCGTGCTCGAGATCCACACGATGTTTTTGTGCTAGGTTTTCCGTGGTACGCATGCGAATGTCAGAGCGAGCAAACCGCTCTTCCATTTCATATAACAAGCCTTCTCTCAATGCTCCATCAGAGAAAAACATCTGGTCGATTTTTAGTGCCTGAAAAATCGCAGCTAAAATCGCCACACCAGCGGCAAATACCGGTTTACGTTCATCGGTCAAGCCAGTCAACTGAATATCATCAATTGACGCGAACTCGTTTAAAGTATCAATGAGCTTACTCAGACGCTTTGCTGTAATTAAACCGTCTTCAAAGCCCAGCCCAATCAATACCTCTTGAATCGCTTTGATGGTGCCTGATGAGCCGAGTGCAATATCCCAACCTTTCTTGCGGTATTTGGTCGCGATGGACTCTAACTTTTGTTCGGCAGCGAGCATGGCTTTGCTGAAGTTTTTGCTCGATAACTTGCCATTTTTGAAGTACTGCTGTGTAAAGCTGACGCAGTCCAGCTGTTTGCTATTAAGCAGTTCTGGCTCGAACTCTTGTCCGAT
>NZ_JAWPOT010000169.1:0-819 GCF_033344415.1 Vibrio sp. 1727 | reverse complement strand
ACAAACTACGTCACCAGGCTTTAGCTCCGTATCGGCGGCGTTCGTATGAATAAATAGACCTTCTGACGTCTTATCGTTGTTATCGTTCTCGATAGCTTGCAGGTAGAAGCCTTTCGTCAAACCGCTAGTAACAGCGCTCACGACACCAGTAACAAAATGCTCTTCTGTCGTAATGTATGGGTAACCATCGATAAATGGCGAAGAAGCACCTTCACCTTGAATGTCTTGAATGGATGTGAACGTTGGCGCGTGTCCATCCACTTCACACACAAATGCTGCAGGTGGCTCAGCTGCGTTCAGCTCGCCCAAGCCATCAATGTTGTCTTTTGCTAACGTTGTCCATTGAGAAGATTGGAAAGTCGCAGAAGGCGTCAGTGCGTCACCGTTACGTACCAAAGTGGCGTCTTTGCCAAATGCTACACCCCCCATCACGCCAACCATGTCGTGAACTTCACCATCTTTTAATAGTGCGAGAGGATCGTCACCATTAAAGTTAGCCACGTTTTTATCGGTCTGGTCAGCCACTGCTTTAATCGCATCGCTGGCATCACCATGGGCAAGAACAAACACCTGCTTCGCTTGCAACGTCACTTGGCTCAAATCGATCTTGCTGCCCCAAGTGCCACCACCATTAGATGATTTCGCTAGCTCATAACCTGTTAGCGTGACTGCGGCATCACCGGTATTCGCGATCTCGACCGCTTTATTATACGAGCCACCTTCTACGTACTGGGAAATGATAATTTCTGCATTCGCGTTAGCGCTAAGCGCACTAGCGATGGTTAATGCAAGTATTGAGGGTTTGATTAACGTGTCCAT
>NZ_JAWPOT010000016.1:0-138186 GCF_033344415.1 Vibrio sp. 1727 | reverse complement strand
GGACGGATTCGAACCATCGAAGGCAGTGCCGGCAGATTTACAGTCTGCTCCCTTTGGCCACTCGGGAACCCCTCCAGAGGATTTTTATACTTAGTAAGATGTTTTCCCAACTCATCTCCCAAGTGCGGAGCGAATCATAGCAAACTCGCTCAGGCTGTAAAGCGTTTTTCTTACGTTTTTACGTTGAATGCTGTCTTTTTGGGCAAAGATGGTAGAAAGTCAGCGTTTTGTTTGTCCTTTGAACAGAAGAGAAGCGCACTTTTTACTTGAATTTACACTACTTGACGTTAAACACCGTATCTACTGATAAACTGTAAGCAGTTTAATGACATAAGTTTATTCGTTTAGAAGTCAATATCATGAGCATGAAAGCCACGTTATCGTTATCTGTTTTAACGCTTTCTATATTACTGAGTTCTCCATCGGTTTGCGCTGCGATGCGAGGAGGCTCAGCGGTTACTGTTGTGACTGAACAAGTAGAAACGCACGAGATCAATCAATCCTTAACTCTTATCGGCAAATTAAAGGCAGCGGAGTCTGTGGTTGTCGCATCGGAAGTCGCCGGCAAAGTGAATCAAATCGCTGTTAAAGCGAATCAAAATGTCCAGCAAGACCAGTTATTAATTAAGTTAGATGACGATAAGGCTCAAGCCGCTTTGATTGAGGCAAAGGCGTATCTAAAAGATGAACAGCGTAAGTTAAAAGAGTTCCAACGTTTGGTTAAGCGGAATGCGATTACTCAAACTGAAATCGATGCACAAAAAGCCAGTGTTGAAATAGCACAAGCGAGGCTTGATGCTGCTCAAGCCAATTTAGCTGATCTCCATATTACTGCCCCATTTTCTGGCACTGTTGGTTTTATCGATTTTAGCCGCGGCAAAATGGTCAGTGCGGGTACTGAACTTTTGACGTTGGATGATCTTTCCGTCATGGAACTGGATTTACAAGTACCGGAGCGCTATTTATCGATGCTTTCTATTGGTATGGAAGTCATCGCTAAAACCAGTGCATGGGGTAGCCAGACCTTTACTGGTAAAGTCACAGGTATTGATACGCGGATCAGCGCCGAAACACTGAATCTTCGCGTGCGTATTGAGTTTGATAACCCAGAAAATCAATTGAAGCCGGGCATGTTGATGAACGCTTCACTAGCATTTCCTGCTATTAAGGCGCCAATCATTCCTGTTCAAGCACTTGAATACTCCGGAACTAAACGTTTTGTATATGTAATTGATGAAAATAACAAAGCTACTCGTCAAGAAGTGTCGCTAGGTGCTCGTGTTGGTAACGAGGTGGTGATCGAATCTGGTGTTGAGATTGGTGACAAGATTGTGGTTCAAGGCATTGTTAACATGCGTGATGGTGTCGAAGTGAAAGAAATTGTCGCGCCACTAAAAGCGAACACCACGGATGTGACACGCAATGACAGTGAATCGGATGAGGAAGAAAACTAATGTTACTGTCCGACGTTTCAGTTAAACGCCCTGTCGTGGCGTTGGTTCTGAGCATGCTGTTGTGTGTGTTTGGCTTTGTGTCATTCACCAAATTAGCCGTTCGTGAAATGCCTGATATAGAAAGCCCAGTCGTTTCTATCAGTACGCGTTATGAGGGTGCATCGGCGACTATTATTGAAAGCCAAATTACCTCCGTTTTGGAAGACCAGCTTTCTGGGATCAGTGGGGTTGATGAAATTAGCTCCACTACTCGTAACAGCATGTCGCGTATCACGATCACGTTTGAGTTAGGTTACGATCTCAACACAGGTGTGAGCGACGTGCGTGATGCCGTAGCTCGTGCTCAGCGCTCGCTACCTGATGAAGCGGATGACCCTATTGTTTATAAGAACAATGGCTCGGGAGAGGCGTCGCTCTACATCAATCTCAGTTCTGCAGAGATGGACCGTACTCAATTAACCGATTATGCCGAACGTGTATTGATGGACCGCTTTAGCCTGATCTCTGGGGTTAGCTCCATTGATCTCTCCGGTGGTTTGTACAAGGTCATGTACGTGAAGCTTAAGCCAGAACTAATGGCTGGACGTTCAGTTACAGCTTCGGACATTACATCAGCTTTACGAAGTGAGAACCTAGAAAGCCCAGGTGGTGAAGTTCGCAACGACTCAACAGTAATGTCCGTGCGTACGGCTCGTACTTATAACACGCCTAAAGATTTTCAATATCTTGTCATTAAACGCGCAAGCGACAATACACCTATCTATTTAAAAGATGTAGCAGATGTCTTCATTGGTGCAGAAAACGAAAACTCAACCTTCAAAAGTGATGGTGTAGTAAACATCAGTCTTGGTGTGGTACCGCAGTCAGACGCAAACCCGTTAGAAGTAGCGAAGCTGGTTAGGTCTGAAGTCGATAACATCCAGAAGTTCTTACCAGAAGGTACACGTCTTGCGATAGATTACGACGCGACAGTGTTTATCGAGCGTTCAATCGAAGAGGTGTACAGCACGCTATTTATCACGGGCGGCTTGGTGATTTTGGTATTGTACATTTTCATCGGCCAAGCTCGTGCAACCTTAATTCCTGCGGTTACTGTACCTGTTTCTCTGATTTCGTCGTTCATTGCCGCGTACTACTTTGGGTTTTCTATCAACTTGATCACCTTGATGGCGTTGATATTATCGATTGGTTTGGTGGTTGATGACGCAATTGTGGTTGTAGAGAATATCTTCCACCATATTGAACGCGGTGAATCGCCATTACTCGCCGCATATAAAGGCACAAGAGAGGTTGGTTTTGCTGTTATAGCAACAACATTAGTGCTGGTGATGGTGTTCTTACCGATCTCCTTTATGGATGGCATGGTAGGTCTACTATTTACAGAGTTTTCTGTATTGCTGGCTATGTCGGTCATATTCTCCTCTTTGATTGCCCTGACGCTGACTCCTGTATTAGGTAGTCAGATTTTGAAAGCGAATGTAAAACCAAATCGATTCAATGAAGCGGTTGATCGCTTGTTTAGCAAGCTTGAGAGTGGCTATCGCGCATTATTGAAAGGCGCATTAAAAGTACGTTGGGCTGCTCCGCTGGTGATTCTAGCTTGTTTGGGCGGTAGCTATTTCTTGATGAATCAGGTACCGGCCCAGCTGACCCCACAAGAAGATCGCGGTGTGATATTCGCGTTTGTGCGCGGTGCAGATGCTACGTCATACAATCGTATGTCAGCCAATATGGATATTGTCGAAGACCGATTGATGCCATTACTAGGGCAAGGTTATCTGAAGTCATTCAGCATCCAAACGCCAGCGTTTGGTGGCCAGGCAGGAGACCAGACAGGCTTTGTGATCATGATTCTAGAAGATTGGAACGAACGTGATATCACGGCTCAGCAAGCCCTTAACAAAGTACGGAAAGAATTGGCAGGTATCCCAGATGTTCGAGTGTTCCCATTTATGCCAGGTTTCCAAGGTGGTTCGAGTGAGCCAGTTCAGTTCGTATTAGGCGGCTCTGATTACGATGAGCTCGTTGTTTGGGCTGAAATGCTAAAGAACAAAGCAGAAGAATCACCAATGATGGAAGGAGCAGAGATAGATTACTCGGAAAAAACGCCTGAGTTATTGGTTACAGTTGACCGACAGCGTGCCGCAGAGCTAGGAGTCAGTGTTAAAGACATTTCTGACACCCTAGAAATCATGCTCGGTGGTAAAAGCGAAACGACTTATGTTGAGCGTGGCGAAGAGTACGATGTGTATCTTCGCGGTGATGAAAATAGCTTTAATAATGCTGCAGATTTAAGTCAGATTTATCTGCGCACGAATAGCGGTCAGCTAGTGACGTTAGATGCGGTCACAAAAATTGAAGAAGTGGCGGCCTCTATTCGTCTTTCTCACTACAACAAACAGAAGTCCATCACTATTACTGCCAACCTGTCGGAAGGTTTTACATTAGGAGATGCGCTGAATTACCTAGACCAGGAAGCCATCGACAACTTACCGGGTGACATTTCGGTGAGTTATTCGGGGGAGTCGAAAGACTTTAAAGAGAACCAAGCGAGTGTTGCTGTTGTGTTTGCATTGGCACTGCTAGTGGCGTATCTCGTGTTGGCGGCTCAGTTTGAAAGCTTCGTAAACCCGTTAGTGGTCATGTTTACGGTGCCGATGGGTGTATTTGGTGGCTTTCTTGGTTTGGTTATTATGGGCCAAGGTATGAACATTTATAGTCAGATCGGCATGATCATGTTGATTGGTATGGTGACGAAAAACGGTATTTTGATCGTAGAATTTGCCAATCAGCTACGTGATCGTGGCGTTGAGTTTGAAAAAGCGATCATTGATGCAGCTGCGCGACGTCTACGTCCAATCTTGATGACTGCGTTTACCACACTTGCTGGCGCAATTCCGTTGATAGTATCTACAGGGGCGGGTTATGAGAGCCGTATTGCCGTGGGTACGGTAATCTTTTTCGGGATGGGGTTTGCGACATTGGTGACCTTGTTTGTTATCCCGGCAATGTACCGATTGATTTCGGCGAAAACACAAGCACCAGGTCATGTAGAAGCAGAGTTAAACAAAGCAATTAGCCATGATACGAAGGGCCGTATAGCGCACCCTTAAATCAAACGTTAAAACATAAAAGCCGAGGTAATAACCTCGGCTTCTCTTTATCGGTTTAAAGTTAGCTCGGAAGCGTTCGATTAGAAGCGTTTCCCTAGGCTGATTTGTACACCTTCGTAGCTGTCGTAAAAATCTTCAAAACCCATATCCGCGACATTATAAATGTACTCTGCGCGTAACCAGATATCTTTGCTCATATCCCAATGGACACCAGCACCGATGTTGAATAGCGCGCCTGAATCATCTGTGACTTTTTGTTCGTTTGGAACATACATTTCAGCTTGAGTGCCAAGCGCAGTTACGCGACCAAACAGTGACAGCGGCGTATCGCCTAAGTTATCACTTGTTACAACAGCAGACATACCTGCTTGGTAATAGTGAAGATCTAAGTCAGTTTTTAGAGCATCGTTCTTAAGTTCATTTTGTGAATAGCGCAGAACCCCTTCAAACGCGAGGTATTGGTTTATATGGTAACCCCAGCCAACTGTGATATGTGGTGTTGACCACTCATTGTCTCTATCCGAGCCGAAATACGGTGTATCAAAACCAACGTTACCAGTACCCAGATAAAAATAAGATTGATGAGCTTGTTCTTGAGCAGCTAAAGTTGGCACGCTAATGGTCAAGGCAGACAATAATAGAATGGCGTTTTTCATAACTAGACGATAACCTTGGTAAAAGACCGTTGTAATGATTTGTTTAAATGTTAATTTAATCAATAGGATGGATGGTAATTATCATATCAGCTTTTATCAAAGGTAGTGATTTTAGAATGGGAATTGTTGCGCTAAAGCATACTTCTTACTCATGACTACCGACTAACTAGATATGGTGACGAAAGCTAGCTAAATAAGAGAGAAGGAAAGGAAAGTGGCTGAATTCAAATACAAAAACTTGACTCAAGAAGAACAAGATAAGTTAGACGCGGCGACATTTCGCCGTTTATTGGCGCATTTAGATGCTAACAAAGACGTACAAAACATCGACCTGATGATCCTTGCGGGCTTCTGTCGCAACTGCTTTAGCAAATGGTATAAATCTGAGGCTGAAAATCTCGGTTTGGATTTAGATATTGATGACGCTCGCGAACGTGTTTACGGCATGACTTACGATGAATGGAAACAAAATCATCAACCAGCGGCAACGCCAGAACAATTGGCTGCGTTTGAAGCGCGCCAGAAAAAGTAAAACCCAGCGATAAAAACAGCCCACATGAAGTTGGGCTGTTTTTTAAAGTCCAGTTTGCACGTTAAGCGTTAGTTGAGCCGCAACAAGCTGGCTCAACGCAACCTTTTGCTTGAATGACTTCGAGTTGAGCTAAGTAAGGTTGAATATCGCCGATGTTCTCTTTTACCCATGTTAAGTCATAATACGTATCTAGGTAACGCTCTCCAGAATCACATAGAAGCGTCACGATAGAACCCTTCTCACCGCGTTGTTTCATCTCACAAGCCAATTGCAGCACACCGTAAAGATTGGTGCCTGTTGATGCGCCGACTTTACGCCCAATCAGCTGAGATACCCAATGGGCGGTTGCCACACTGGCTGCGTCTGGAATTTTGCGCATTTCATCAATGACACCAGCAATAAAACTTGGTTCGACACGTGGTCGCCCGATACCTTCAATTTTGCTGCCAGTATCGCCTTTCAATGAGTGATTTCCTGACTGGAAAGCATCGTAAAACACTGAGTTTTCAGGGTCTACCACGCAAAGCTTAGTGTCGTATTTTTGGTAACGAATAAAACGGCCAATGGTTGCTGATGTGCCGCCTGTTCCAGGACTCATCACTACCCAGCTAGGAATCGGGTGATCTTCTAACTCCATTTGGCTAAAGATAGAGTTCGCGATGTTGTTGTTACCGCGCCAGTCAGTAGCGCGTTCAGCATAAGTAAACTGGTCCATGTAGTGACCATTTAGTTCTTGAGCCAAGCGTCGAGACTCGTCATAAATCTGATCTGATCGTTCAACAAGGTGCGCTTTACCACCGTAAAATTCAATTTGTTCGATCTTTTTACGTGCAGTGGTTTTCGGCATGACGGCAATGAACGGTAAGCCAAGTAAACGCGCAAAATACGCTTCCGAAACGGCAGTGCTGCCTGAGGACGCCTCGATTACAGTGGTTTCAGGTCCAATCCATCCATTACAAATAGCATAAAGAAACAATGAGCGCGCCAATCGATGCTTAAGAGAGCCTGTTGGATGCGTGCTCTCATCTTTTAGGTAGATATCGATACCATCAAGAGAAGGCAGTTCAAGTTTAAATAAATGAGTATCAGCAGAACGTTGAAAGTCTGCTTCAATTTTACGCACTGCATTGTTGATCCAGTTGTGGTCAGTACACATGGCGTCTCTCCTTGGAAATCGATAGATAAGCATTAGATGGGAATAATTTACCTATAATACGAGAGAAAAACTTTGCTATAGTTGCCGGTAATGACTATTTTGATAGAAAAGTTTTCTACACTTCGTGGGTTTTATAGGATGAGTTTGGATCGGGTCGATAAACAGCTGCTTGCGTTGTTACAAACCGACAGCACCTTGTCATTAAATGACGTGGCTGAGCGAGTCAATCTTACTACAACACCATGCTGGAAGCGCTTGAAAAGGTTGGAAGAAGAGGGCTACATCGAAAAACGCGTGGCGTTGTTAAGTGCAGAAAAGCTCGAGCTATCTTTCATTGCATTTGTTCAGTTAAAAACGATTGATCATTCCGAAGGTTGGTATCACCATTTTGTTACAACTGTGAGTGACTTTCCTGAGGTAATGGAGTTTTATCGTATGGCTGGCGAGTATGACTACATGATGAAAGTACTAGTCAAAGATATGAAGTGTTTTGACGAATTCTATAAGCGGTTAGTTAATAGTGTAAAAGGGCTATCTAATGTGACTTCAACATTTGCTATGGAGTCCATTAAATACACAACAGAGTTACCAATCCTAAAATAACTCGCCCTATAAGAATTCTATCTAATGTTAATTCTACCTTTTAGTATTTTAAATGTTAAAAGGTAGTTTGATTATGCTTTTAAAACTATTTCCTACCAGATTTTTATAAATATAAACGATATTTATTCTCTCTTCTATTTTTCATTAACCATTTGTTTTTACAGTCCATTAGTCCTATACATCATAATGAAAGAAAAAATAACGCAATTTTTTCTCTTTCTTTTTCATGTTTTATTTTATTGAATATTAATTTTTACTAAATTAATGGAAGAGTTTGATTTAAACGTTTGCTTTTTGTGTTTTCATGTAATTTGGTCGCTATTTTTGAGTATTTGTTTTTAGGATGAATACAGTAGCAATTACTTAAGTAATAAAGTACTCAAAAATGGGGATAGTGATTAATAAAACATCGTATTATTATCGCCCCATCTTGTATGTAACAAAGTATTACTAAAAATGAACAGAAATTACTATTTGCTTTTTCTCGCAGCTTTACTCGCTGGCTGTGGCGGTGGGGGAGACTCTAAGCCGAACAATACGAAGACACCAACTACGGTAACAAAGCAGAACCGTCCGCAATTAAAAGTGGAAGACACGGTGTTGAAGTTTGAAGGAGTGGGAACGGTTACTGAAGCAAAACTGAGCAATGTACACGGGTCGGTATCTTACCAAGTCATTGACTCTAATCCGCCAAATGTCGTGAAAATTAATGACTCAGGAATACTACAAATTCTGCGCCCAGGAACGGCGACTATTCTTGCTACAGATAGTAGCTCTGCTTATGAATCTTCTGAAGCAAGATTTTCTGTCACTGTAGAGCGAGGCATCAATACTGAACTTTCAGTGAGTGATCTGAATTTCAATGCGATTGAGTCAGAAGGAAAAGCGTTGATCGTTCGTGGCCAAAAAGGCGAACTGAGTTATGAGGTAGAAAGTGGTCATAACTTGATTCGTGTTGATGAGAACGGTTCGGTATATTCATTAGGTTCAGTTGGTCAGGCATCGGTGCTGATTACCGATTCAGGTAACGACTTTTACTTGCCGAAACAAGTTCGCGCTACGGTTAAACTGCATGCAGTAGCTCCGGGGCAATTACAGTTCGCTTTGCTTGAAGACGAGTATCGAGAAGGGTTGACGTTAGAACCAGTGTGTCTAGATAAAGCTCAAACGCAACGTATTTCTTACAAAATTATAAATAGCGTACCAGACAGCAAGGTGGCCGAGTTGCTAGATCCTGAAACGGGTTTGCTTCTTGTTCATAATGTTGGTCGATTAACGGTTGAAGCGACTGCAACTTACAGCGACGCGTTTCTGGATAAACAGCAAACAGCGCAATTTTTTGTGGATATAAAACAAGGCAAGCGTCAAGAAATCAGCGCAGCGGATATCGTCACAACTTATGAGGAAGGTGGACGAATTTTCCCTAAGGTGACGAACGCCTGCGGTGACTATGAGCTGAGAATCATTCGTGGTGAAGACGTTGTTGCTAAAACTGAAAATGGTGAAGCATTACTGATCAAAGGTGTTGGTGCTGCTGAAGTGGAAATTTACGAGCATGATATGCGTAATTATCCTGCAAGCAAAACTCGCTTTGATCTTGAAGTTAATCGCGCGCCTCATCCCGTTATAAAAGACATTGAAATGCCGCTTACCTATCAACCAAATCTTTCAATCCCTCTGGCGTTTAAAGGGCAAAAAGGTAACGTAAATCTAGTTAGCAGCTTACCTAATGGCTTACGAATGACTGACGGCAAGTTGGAGGTAGTGACTGCGGGTGAGTACGACCTTAAGTTTGAAGACGATGGTGGGGAGTTCTACCAACCTATTCAATTTAATGTCGTCATTAAAGTTGCAAAGGCTGAAGGCCAACCCATGGCAACGCACGATTATGACGTTGTATACAGCAACAAATACAGTTTTGATCTTCACCGTGATTTTGGTTTGAGTGCTGACGAGCAAATTGAGATTGTAGATAACACCGCACCAGATGTTGTCGGTGGTTTTAGTGAAGGACGTCTCCATGTGTATAAAGCGGGTAAAGCGACGCTAACTGTGCGCAGAAAAGAGAGCGCGAATTATACTGTTGGTCCTGATCAAAAAGTCTATGTGACAATTTTGAGTGCGCCGAGCCGAATTGAAGTTCAATCCGATGTGGAAGAGATTTGGAAGGTTGGCCAAACATTTGTTGCGCCGAAAATCTCTGGTACGGTTGGAGAAGTTACGTACCGATTTGCAGACAACGCTGCAACAGATGTGGTTTCCTTAAACAGCCAAACGGGTGCCATGCAAATTCTTAACGCGGGTAGCACAAAAATAATTGTTTCGGATGCGGGGGACGACAAAGTGGATCCGGGTGAAAGTAGTTTCTCGGTCACGATTAAACAAGGCACAAACCCTGTATCGGTTACTTACCCAACGGTAGAATTCTCCGCTGGTAGTGTTATCTCACCAGTGATGAGTGGTGGGATTGCGAAGGCAAGTTACCGTCTTATTAACCAAAAAGACCCTGTGGTCGAGCTAGTTTCTCCTGATATAGGGCGTTTGAAAATCCTGCATGCAGGCACGTACCAATTAGAGGTTACCCTTGATGGGCGCAACTACAAAGCTAAAACAATCGTCGTAAATGGCACTATTAACAAAGCGAATCACCCTGGTTTAAGTGCTTCTACAATGAAGGTGGAATTTGAACCATTTAAAAAGGTTAAGCTAGACTTTGGTACACCAATAGGAAACCGCAGCTATCAAATATCCAGCTCAACAATTAAAGGAGTCGCTTCATTAGATGTTGATAAGGAAGAGCTGACGTTACTTGACCTCCCACCAGTAAAAAGACGTTGGATTTCTCTCGACGTTTCGGAAGGAGAATCTCGAGATTACAAAGCGTTGGAAAGTAAGAAAGTCCAGCTGTATCTAAGCTTTGCAGATGAAGGTGTTGCGGATCAATATACATTGCTTGAAACTGAACAAACAGTATTGTTTAGCACGCTAAATGCACGTGAGTTTTCTAACTTAGAAGAAAGTGAGTTTGGTTTGATGAACGTTCGTTCAGTGCGTGAGCCAACGGACGAAGAATTGAAATTATACGGCAAAGGTAAGATTGCACTACTTGCATTCAAGCCGGTGGGTAACGATGACCAAACTCTAATAAAAGGAGCGTGGGTACACTTAGCTCGATTTGATGGATGTACATCAGAGCTGTTCGAAGATGATCTCAAGCCTTTTGAAGCAATTGACTATGATGACCCAGGGTACTGCACCAGCGGCAGCACGATTCGTATGACTCGGTTCTTAATAATTGATGACTCGAAGATGGAAAAGGTAGAGTATGAGTTAGTAGCACCTGTGATTACTTACCGTCGTGGGGTTCGTGAATTTTTAGCAACGAATAAAGGTGGATTCTATGCCGACCCAAATGTCATTTACGGGAAAGGCGAATATGGTTACCCGAAATCACTTTACGAATGGTCGGTTGTTAACATGAAGTATCAACCAAATTAATCATCGTTTGATACCCATTAAAAAAGGAGTGCGGAACAGCACTCCTTTTTTCGTCTGGCGAACACGAGCTATTTCGTGTAGCGCATCACCCCTTCTTGCACGGCGGTCGCCACTAAGTGACCTTGCTGGTTGTATATTTCGCCACGGACCAACCCACGAGTATTGCTCGCCGTTGGGCTCTCTATCGCATATAGAAGCCATTCATCCATCTTAAACGGACGATGGAACCAGATAGAGTGGTCAATGGTGGCCACTTGAAAGTTAGGCGTCATTAATGAGACTTCATGTGGATGCATTGCTGTCACAAGGAATCCCCAATCGGATGCGTAGGCCAGAAGGTACTGGTGAATTAGCTGATTCTCTGGCATTTCACCATTAGCACGAATCCAAAGGTACTGTTTGGGTTCTGCTTTTTTGGGCTTCAAAGGGTTGATAACCGTAACGGGGCGAGTTTCGATTGGCTTTTCCCCGCAAAATGTTTTGCGTAAGCGTTTGGGTAGAAATTCTGCAATATGGCTTGCGAGCTCACTCTCTGAGGCAAAGTTTTCTGGACCAGGGATATCTGGCATTTCTTTTTGATGATCAAACCCAGGTTGATCGCCATGGTAGGATGCGGTTAGGTAAAAAATAGGGCGTCCATTTTGAATTGCTTTTACGCGTCTAGTGCTAAAGCTACGGCCATCTCTCAGATTTTCTACATCATAAATAATAGGTTTTTCTGGATCGCCAGGGTACAAAAAATAGCTATGGAAGGAGTGTACCGTGCGTGTTTCTTCAACGGTGTAGCGCGCAGCAGAAAGCGCTTGCCCAATTACTTGACCGCCATAAACTTGAGGCAAACCTAGGTTTTCACTTTGGCCACGAAACAAGCCTTCTTCTAATTTTTCGAGTTGTAGTAGGCTGAGCAATTCTCGTAGTGGTTTACTCATTGTGTCTCCTCACCGTTGTCTTTCATTCCAAGTTACCTCAACAGCCTCACTCTTGTGAAGTGGTATAGTTAAGAACTATTGAGTAACTTAGAAATAGTATTGTTCCAATTATGAAACAAAATCAATTGTTTGATAAATTCTAACTCAGTCAAACTATTGTCAAATAAAGTGATAGGAAGCAGACAGTTTTATATTCCACACCTATAATTGCCTCGGTTTAATGCTCTCTTCGAGGAATATATGAAAAAAACACTACTACTTGTTACTTCCCTACTCTTTGGGGCTGCGTTAGTGGGTTGCCAAACTTCTCAAAATACAGAAATGGAATCTACAGAAGCGTCAATGAAGACGATTACAGGTACAGTGGCTTATCGCGAGCGGATTGCCTTGCCACCAAACGCAGTGGTTACTATTGCGTTAGAAGATGTGTCCTTGGCGGATGCGCCAGCAAAAGTGTTGGCGAAACAGACATTCGAAACAGAAGGTAAGCAAGTTCCTCTTTCTTTTGAGTTGAGTTACGACAGCAATGAAATCAAACCAAACCATCGTTACAGCGTTCGTGCTCGCATTGAGGTAGATGGAAAGCTGCGTTTTATCAGCGACACACATAACGGTGTTATTACAGATGAAGCACAAACTCACCAATTAGATATTCGTCTAGTTGGAACACGTTAATACGACGTACTGAGAACAAAAAATGGCAGCTTAAGGCTGCCATTTGTATTTTTTAAGTGAAGTTTTGCCAACTTCCGATACTTCAATCCCTTCTGCTTCTAATTTCTTTTTTTGTCGCTCTAAGTCTCTGCCTTTTAAAGATATTTTTCCTTGGCTATTTACCACTCTAAACCAGGGGAGTTTGCTGCCTTCTGGTAGGTTACCCAGTGCTTTACCAACATGTCTCGCATAGCCCGGATAACCGGCCATTTTTGCAATTTCCCCATAGGTGGAGACTTTTCCTTTTGGAATTTGGTGAATTACAGCAAAGATTTGCGCTAAAAATTGGTCCATACTCAAAAGTGTCTATTTTGGATTACTAAGGAATGGTAAACCATTGGACTTGTATATTGCTAACGGTTCTTAACCCTTGTGTTGCCAGCGACTCACTTTGAAGAATTACATTTTCTGTTCTTTAGTGTCGTTGGTTGATGAGCCTTAAACAGCATGAAGCAAACGCAAGCTAAGCTTGAATCTAGACCCTCTCAACGACTTTCAATCCCAGTTTTTGCCGTTGAGTTACCAAGTAGGTGGGGAAGCCAGGAGGCGCTATGATTTTATCGACACTTCAATTTTTCGTTACGACCTTACTCGCTGTTGTCTGCGTTCGGGCGATGAGTTTGAGCGAGGGTGACATTCCCGTTCTTGCACTTATGATCCCCGCGCTGTGGGTTCTGCCACAAGGTGGGTTCGCTGGCTTAGTATTGCTGGGCGCGATGATGGCTTTTGGTGCGACACTCTCAATGCAGCCAATTGCTTTGTCGGTTGGTGTTTTGATCCTTTTCCCACTTTTAATGGTGGTGTTTTCTCGTAGAAGCTCTTTAGGCGTGTTGCTCACCGCTGGTCTTATTGTACTTACACTGCAAGTTGGTCTTATGGTCACACAGCAAGGCGGTAAGCTGGATGGGTCTGCTTGGGTTACAGTGGTTCAAACCATTGCGGTTATGGCGATGTGGTGGTCGGCTGCGCATTGGACGCCATCCAATAAACACAGCTGGTGGCCGTTGTTTTTGTTGCTCCCATTGTGGATTGCAGGCCTACCATACGCCGTTCTTATGGCGTTAAGTTTGACGGGAATGTTAGCGTCAATGGAAGCACTTGCGAAGCTTCAACATACCATTCGCTGGAGCAAATTATTATGTTGGACATTGCCGACTGTGGGTTTTGCCGCTTTAGTCGTCAGCCCGACCACGGATGTGCCAAACCCTGTTTTCGTGGTTTGGATCTGTTTGTTAGGGACGGCTTGGATGACTGACTATATTTTACGTAGTAGCGATGAACAGGCTGAATTATGAGTTTTTAGTCAGGTAAAAAGTGACATGTGCGGCAGAGTATCGAATTGGTTGTGGAACAAAATGGAGATTAGTATATGTTCTTCATTTCATATTTACTACACTTCCAATAATAATAACCACAATATAAGTGGTTGATTTAAGATAAGTTTGTCATGACAACTTTTGCTCGAACACTGTTGCTTTTTGCATGTTGCCTCTTGAGTTTGAATGTAAAAGCCGAAGCCCCTTTAATTGCTCATTATAAAGTCGCGACTGAAGCGGATGATGTCGTCACTCGTGTTCTTTTCAATGCTGCTTCAAAGGAGTTTGGCTTTACCGTTCAATACGTGAACTACTCCAGCTTTGATGCCATTCTAAATTCAGTAGCGAATGGGGAAGCGGACTTTGCTGCGAATATCACTTACACACAAGAACGTGCTCAACGTTTTAGTTATTCCCGCCCAACAAATATCGAATATACCTACCTCTTTGGTTTAAAAGATTCGACGTTGAGTGACATTTCGCGTGTTGGCGTCCCCAAAGATACAGTTTATGCCCAATTACTTAAACAACACTACCCTGAGCTAGAACAGATCTCTTATCAAGGTCACGAACAAGCAGTAACACTGCTACGTTCAGGTGCTGTGGATGGCGTTGTCGATGCCATTAACCAGCTCAAGCCGATGCTGATGGAGGGGTTTGACGCCAAGATGCTCAATGATCAGATTTCGATAAAGCCCGTATCCATCATCAGTAAAAAAGATCATCATCTTGAAGAGTTGGACACGTTCGCTACGTTTATTCACGGGGAAGCGGTGCAAAAGCAGCTTCGCGAAGAAATTTCCCAGTATCAATTTGAATTAAGGCGAGCAGCGTTGCGTGATTCTATTCGTTTATTACCCCTTGATTTTAATGAACCAATACGGATTAAGCTCGAATCTATCTTTCCATATGTTGTATACAACGCAGATGGTAGTGTCGAAGGGATGACGGCTGATGTAGTCCTGAGAAGCTGTGAGATCTTGGCTTTAAACTGCTTGATCATTAGTGAGCCTGGTGAAAGCTGGGGTTCTATGTACCATGAGTTTATCCAAGGTAATTTCGAAATTTTGGCGCCGTTAACGGTCAGCCGTGAGCGGCGCGCATTTAGCTACTTTCCAAAGCCCCATTACGCGCCAGCATCGGTGATGGTCAAGCGTTTAGGTTACAAGCCGAGCACATACTCTCATGTTTCACAGTTGATATCTGAGCGGATTGGCGTGGTTAAGGATGACTTTTTCGATCAAATGATGACGCAACTGTTACCGCTAAAAGAACTCAAACGTTATCGTACTCAACAAGAGCTCATTCAGGGGCTATTAAATGAAGAAGTCGATTACATTCCGATGGATACGGCGATGCTCAATCATTTTTTACGTCTCAGTGAACTGGTTCCGATAGAGCAGGATACCGCTATTGGCGAGTTTTATGAGTCACAACTCTCTGTTGGATTGGTCGCGAATGAAAAAGGAGCCATGCTTGCGCCTTTCTTCAGTCGAGCGATAGCGATGTTAGAAGTTGATAAGATCATTGCTCAGTACGATGTACGCCCAGATTGGCGTACCGCACTTGAATATGAGATTCGATTAGCGACGCAAACACAAGCTGTGTTTATCTTTGTATTATTGTTTGCTATTTGTGTTTCGCTTTATCTTTACCGTCAATCGAACACTGACAACTTAACAGGGTTAAGGAATCGTCGTGCGTTGCAAGTAAAGTATCGAAAAGGAGTAAACAAAGATCTATCCATACTTTACTTAGACATTAATCATTTCAAACGAATCAATGACACTTATGGGCATCGCGCTGGGGACGAAGTTTTACAACTACTGGCACTAAAAATTCATTATGTCTGGTCGGGAAGATGTTATCGAATTGGAGGGGATGAGTTCATATTGCTGGGTTATCCAACGCAAGCCGAGTTAACTAGAGCAATGAGAGAGCTCAGTAGAATCGACGTGAAAGGCAAATTATGTAGTGATTTGGAGTCTATAAGTATCTCTATTGGTTTCTCTGCAAAAAGGGAACGGCACATGAGCTTAGAGCAAGCGATGCATTTGGCTGATGAAGACATGTACATGAGTAAGCAGTCCTCACGGCACGACTCCTCTTATCGTGACTGTACGGTTTCATCATAAAGGAATGAATTGATCGAGTTTTGTCCAAACGGTAATGAAATGATGAAATTCAAGGTTTTTGCTCTTGCATTATGAGAGCTGATACTGAATAATCGCCCCATCGATTGAGGCAAGACCTCTCGAAAAGAATTATGGGGCTCTGGTCCTCTCGCAACAATAGCTCGTGAACTCGGTCAGGTCCGGAAGGAAGCAGCCGCAGCGTGTGACTTGTGTGCCGGGATGTGGCTGGGGTCCCACCCTTTTGAAAGCCCTGCGTTATCGCAGGGCTTTTTTCGTTTTTGAGCCTTCTTTTATTTTGGCTACGCTTGGTGTTCAACGTCTTCTGATGATCAAGCTTCTTGAGGTTATTTAGGTATAATTTATAATCTCATCCGCTTGATACCGAACTGTCGTGAAGATTGTTTAGGGTACGCTCGCCGAATAACCATTTTCACCTGGGATACTTTAATGATTTCAAAAAACCAATTAAAACTGCTTCGTGCTTTAGGTCAAAAGAAACAGCGTAAAGCGCATGGCTTATTCCTAGTTCAGGGTGAAAAGAACGTACTAGAGCTAGCAAGTAGTTCATTGAAGGTGAAGCAGGTTTTTGCAACAGCGGCATTTCTCGAACAAAATGCTGGTACGCTAAATCGTTTTGATTGTGTTGAAGCATCGCTTGATGAATTGACCAAAGCGAGCACGCTTGTGAGCAATAATGCGGCCATTGCTGTGGTTGAAATTCCGAGTGTAAAAGAGCCTCAAGCGAAAGGCTTGATGATTGCGCTAGATGGTGTATCCGACCCTGGTAATCTAGGTACGATTATTCGTGTTGCAGACTGGTATGGCATCAAGCACATTATTGCGAGTACAGATTGTGCTGATCCTTATAATCCTAAAACGATCAGTGCGACCATGGGCAGCTTTGGCCGCGTACAAGTGAGTTTGGTGGATTTGCCAAGTTACTTGGAACACGCCAAATTGCCAGTATATGGCGCGTTTTTGGAAGGAGAGAGCGTTCATAAAACGGATTTCGCTGCTGAAGGTATTTTGTTGATGGGCAGCGAATCTCATGGTGTGCGTGAAGCCGCAGCAAAATTCGTGACAGATAAGATCACGATTCCGGCGTTTGGCGGTGCCGAATCACTGAATGTCGCGATGGCGACTGGCATTATTTTAGACAACATGCGCCGCCAACATAGCTAATGCAACAATTACTTAATAACAAAGCCAGTCTATTTGACTGGCTTTGTTGTATTTTGCCTAGAAAAATCAGCCTGGCTGAATCTTGCGTTTAACGAAATACAGTGAATGTTGTTCGGTGAGTTAATTTTGTTTTAGTTCAATAGGCTGTGCCTATAAATAAAATTACTCCTTTCCATTTAGTAAAATCAGGAAATTAGGCGACACTTATCTAAAGGCCGCAATAAAATGCCCTTAAGGAGATAAGAATGCATTCATTAAAAGTAAAAGATTACATGACGTTGCAAGCGGTGACTTTCACGAAAGATATGTCACTTTCGGCAGCTTTAAACAAAGTAATGCAAAGTGTCACACTAGGTGGCCCTGTCATTGATGAAAATGAAAAAGTGGTTGGGTTTTTATCGGAGCAAGACTTATTAGATAAGTTGGTGAAAGCAAGTTATCACTGCCAAGATACACATACGGTACAAGAGTGTATGCATGATGATGTCTTATCTGTTTCTCCAGAAATGTCAGTAATTGAACTGGCTGACATGATGAAAGTTGGAAAGCCGAAAATGTATCCAGTGGTGGATGGCAAAGGTAAGTTGGTTGGTGTTATCACAAGAAGAGACGTGCTGCGTGCCATAGGAATGACATTAAATGAGTGTTTTAAGCATCCCGTTTAACCTCTCTGTTTAAACTTTACGGAATATTGCTTTTAAACTGGTTTGGAAAGACGCTTCGGCGTCTTTTTTATTTTCTATCGCCGAACTGTACAAATTTATCTTGACCTTGGAGCTTACTCTAAGGTTTATCCTTAGCAATAGGTAAATCACCGATACCAATAAGGAAAAAATTATGTGTACAAAACATCAAGGTTGCCAATCTAGCAAAATCAAAACTGCGGTGCCGCTTGGTGCAAGCGAGTCATGCTGTGCGCCAGTAAAATCTTCGCTCAATATCTCTCAGGCCAGTGTTGATGTTTCTGAAAGCTCTTGCTGTAGTGGAGGAGGCTGCAGCGTTGACACAGGCGAGGAAGACGATCCCACAAGGGAGAGTAATTCCTCCGTTCGGAACGCTTGGCTTGTGTCAGGTATGGATTGCCCATCTTGTGCGCAAAAGCTTGAGAAAGCCATTACGTCTTTACAAGGCGTCAGCCAAGCCAAGGTTTTGTTTGCAACAGAAAAACTGGTCGTCGATTTTGATGGTCTAGAGCTGATAGCTACGATAGAGCAGACAGCCCAAAAAACGGGTTTCCCGCTCTCTTCACTTGATGCTCCAAAACCAAGCACTACAAAGAAAGGCTGGCTTGGCGTCATAAGAGACAACATCCAAATTCTCTCGATTGCTGGTGCAATGGCTACTGCGGCAGTAATTTCTAAGATCGACCCTCAAATAAGCGCTTGGTTATTCACTTTGACGTGTTTACTTGGTTTATACCCAATCGCGCTCAAAGCATTTAAGTTGGCGCGTAGCGGTACGCCTTTTGCGATTGAAACGTTAATGAGTGTAGCGGCGCTCGGCGCTTTATATTTAGGTGAAACCGCCGAAGCCGCAATGGTGTTATTGCTTTTCCTTATTGGTGAAAAGTTAGAAGCATATGCATCATCTCGCGCGCGAAGCGGTGTCCAGGCGTTAATGGACTTAGTCCCAGAAAATTCAATTTTAATTATTGATGGTGAACGCAAAGAAGTACCAGCTGCGCAGCTTAAACCAGGGGATATCATAGAAGTCGCACCCGGAGGTCGTTTGCCTGCCGACGGTGTTTTGCAAGATGCGCTTGCGAGTTTTGACGAAAGTGCGTTAACGGGAGAATCTGTTCCCGTTGAACATCAAACCGGTGGCAAAGTGATGGCCGGGGCTGTGGTTGTCGATAAAGTGGTTCGTTTACAGGTGACTTCCCGTCAGGGCGAGAATGCGATAGATCGAATTCTTCATTTGATTGAAGAAGCAGAATCCCGTAAGGCACCATTAGAACGCTTTCTTGATAAATTTAGCCGTTGGTATACGCCACTAATGATGTTGGTGTCTCTGATGGTTATCGTTACGCCGCCATTACTATTTGCCCAACCGTGGGAAACGTGGATCTATCGAGGACTCGCCCTGCTGTTGATTGCTTGTCCATGTGCATTAGTCATTTCAACGCCTGCGGCGATCACTTCTGGCTTGGCGGCAGCGGCTAAGCGGGGCGCATTGATCAAAGGTGGAGCGGCGCTTGAGTTGCTTGGCAAGGTTGAGTCTGTCGCATTTGATAAAACTGGGACACTGACGCAAGGTAAACCAGAAGTGACCGACGTCTTTGCTTTTGATATGGATGAAGACAAGTTACTTAGCCTAACTGCGTCAATCGAGGTTGGTTCAAGTCATCCTCTAGCGGTTTCTTTAGTTACCAAAGTGCAAGAGCAGGGGCTTACTATTCCTGAAGCGTTGGATAAAACCGCGCAAGTAGGCTCTGGTGTCACTGGTTACGTCGATGGAAAAATGGTCCAAGTGGTCACGCCTTCAAAGGCAGACTTTCCACTTTCTCAAGAAGCCAAAGAGCAAGTGGTTACGTTGGAACAACAAGGTAAAACGGTTGTCATTGTTCGTTACGATGACGAGGTCATTGGCGTGATCGCATGGCAAGATACATTGCGCTCAGATGCCAAGCAAGCCATCGCAATGTTGAAGGAACTTGGGGTCACGTCGGTGATGCTAACGGGTGACAACCCGAGAAGTGCAGAAGCAATGGCAAATAGAATAGGCTTGGATTATAAAGCGAGTTTGTTACCTGCAGACAAGGTGCATTACGTCGAGAAACTATCACAACAACATACCGTTGCGATGGTGGGAGACGGTATCAATGATGCTCCAGCCATGAAAGCTTCGAGCATTGGTATTGCGATGGGAGGCGGTACGGATGTTGCGCTCGAGACTGCTGATGCGGCGTTAACACACAACCGTTTGATTGAGCTACCTGCCATGATAGAACTGTCGCGTGCGACGCTAAGTAACATTCGTCAGAATGTCGCGTTAGCGCTAGGTTTGAAAGGTGTATTCTTAGTGACAAGTTTACTTGGGGTTACTGGGTTGTGGGTTGCAGTATTAGCTGACAGTGGTGCAACAGCACTGGTGACATTGAATGCGTTGAGATTACTTCGTTTTGAGTCCAAACAGATCAAATAACTGACCTAACCAATGATCCCACTCATTAATAGCCCGAGGCATTCGTGTATCGGGCTTTTTTTAACCGTATTCACCTGATGCGATCAGACGTTTTTCTCGTCCTTGAAATCACGCATTGCTATGCAACAAAATGATCTAATGCCCCTTAAAGTGTGATCAATACCAGTTTTGTTTGAAATTTCATTTTCATTACATCTTATCATTGTGATTGTGATCACTCTATGTTGGTGAAAGGTTCGCTACAGTGCATCTGTACCCAATAACTGATTAATGAGCTTATTGTTCATAAAATAAGCCACAATAAGGAGCGACTTATGTCTCAAGCTGTATTCCATTTAGGTGTTACTGAAGCTGATCTTAATGGTGCGACTCTAGCGATCATTCCTGGTGACCCAGCGCGTGTTCAAAAAATCGCAGAACAAATGGAAAATCCAGTATTTCTAGCAAGCCATCGTGAATACACGCTATACCGTGCAGAGCTAGACGGTAAACCTGTTGTGGTTTGTTCTACAGGTATTGGTGGTCCTTCTACCTCTATCGCAGTTGAGGAATTGGCACAGCTTGGTGTTCGCACTTTCCTACGTGTTGGTACAACGGGTGCAATTCAACCGCATGTAAACGTGGGTGACATGATCGTAACGACGGGGTCAGTTCGTCTTGACGGTGCGAGCCTACACTTTGCTCCTATGGAATTCCCAGCAGTTGCTGACTTTGAAGTAGCAACCGCAATGAAAGCAGCGGTAGAAGAGTCTGGCGCTACAGTTCACATGGGTGTGACTGCATCAAGCGACACGTTCTACCCTGGTCAAGAACGTTACGATACGTTCTCTGGTCGTGTTGTTAAGCGTTTCCAAGGCTCTATGCAAGAATGGCAAGACATGGGCGTACTTAACTTCGAGATGGAGTCTGCAACACTGCTAACAATGTGTGCGAGCTCTGGTTTAAAAGCGGGTTGTGTGGCTGGTGTTATCATCAACCGTACACAAAAAGAGATTCCAGATCATTCAACTCTGAAAGAAACGGAAGCGCGTTCAATTAAAGTGGTTGTAGAAGCAGCGCGTAAAATGCTTTAAGCCTCTATAGTTGGCATTTAAACAAACAGAAAAAACCAGAGGCTAACCTCTGGTTTTTTTCTACTTATAGAAATGCGTACAGCTAAAATTTAGGTATAAAAAAAGCAGCATTAATGCTGCTTTTTATCGTTGTGAATTTTAGCTTTTCTTAATGGCACTATATCTCGTCTGAACCGCCCGCGTCTTTAAACCAAGCCGTTAAGTGCGTTCTTAAATCTTTAAGCTCATCAGGGCCAATCAGGGCTAGCCCTAAGTCTTCAGCACGAGTAATGTCATTGTGACGAAGAGGACGGAAGCTCACCAACATTGCGCGCGCTTGTAAGCCACCTAATAGATCGCGAAGCGATTCTAACTTATATAAAGTATCGTCGCCGTCATCTCTCATGCCTTTGGTTTTGCACTCGATGATGTGCAGCTTGTTGTTTACAACTGTTGCGACATCTAACTCATTGCGTACTTCACTTTCACCAAGTTTACGATAAACCTGAACATTTAACGATCGATCTTGAATCGTCGGCATAGTGTCTTGGATTTGCTTCACGGTGCTGTGAACCAAAGTTTCTAACCACTCACCGTTTGAAAAGCGTCGAGCATCTTCATCTGCAAACGTTAAAACGCCATTTTCATAGGTGGCGATTTCTGCTTCTACTAAATCTGAAAGCAACATGTTGAGCTCACGGTAGCCCTGCTGTTTTTCGGAGAGCTCGACATCAAGCTTTTGTTCTTTGCGGCATGTGGTTGCAAGGTAGTTAAGTGTTGCTAGACCTGGCCCAAGTTCAAGCGCATTTGAGGCCCATCGTTCACCAAGTTCATACAATTTTTTATCAAGAAGAGGTGGTAAATCAACGTGGTGAAACTCGCCGCGTGCACCAAAGATAGTGAGGTAATCTGCAATCGTAATGTGATCTTCTACTTGGGTATCTTCTTTGCCATCAGGGTATAACCAACAAAGCTTATCGCTACTAGGCTCAACCACAAAAATTGGCCAGCGATAGGTACGGAAAACTTCGTACACCGACAACAAGCGATGACGAAGACCACAGCTCGCGTTCAATTTTACATCTTCGCCGCGTTCATGGAGGTCTTTTGCCAGTTTTTGAATTGCTTGTTTGATCAGAGATGTATTAACAGCGGATGGAATTTCAAAAAATTCAGAAGTAATTTCTCGTTGATCTAAAACGGCACTCAGTCGGTCAAATATATCTAACTGGCTCTTGTCTCCGATGAAGACGATATGTGTGCTTAGCGTACGATTATCTAATAGAGGAGTGACCAATCTCACTGGGTCTTGGTCGATAATACCAACATGAACAGCCATAGATTTTCCTTTTTATGAGGCCGCTCGAAAAGAGTTGTTCAAGGGGATGAGCTGGCCTTATTAATCATATGTAGACATGGCCGACAAAAAACAAGGGCGACTTAACAAAAAGTCGCCCTTATACAGTTGATTGCACTAATTAATGCTCTTAATTATAAAGTATTTATAACTTAAATCGGTGGACCAATTCATTTTGCTGATGAGCCAAGTGGGTCAGTGATTCACTGGTTTGTGCGATATTCGACATGGCTTGGAAACTTTCATCGGCGATGCTGTTGATATCTTCGATGCTGCGAGCAATGTCTGTTGATGTTTCACTTTGCTCTGCTGCTGCTTGTGAAATGTGCGTACTCATTTGGCTGATTTCGATGATTAGCGCTTGGATCTCTTCCATTGAGCTGTTCGCTTTTGATGCTTGCTCAACCGACATCTCCATATCGCTCATACAGCTTTGTATGACTTGGTTCGCCGATTGCGAGCTAGATTGCAGATTACTGATCATGGATTCAATTTCAGTGGTTGATTGAGTCGTTCTTGATGCGAGTACTCGTACTTCATCTGCCACTACCGCGAAGCCGCGACCTTGTTCACCAGCGCGAGCCGCTTCAATTGCCGCGTTCAATGCCAGTAGGTTGGTTTGCTCCGCAATGTTGCGGATCACATCAAGGATAGACCCAATTTGACCACTCATCTTTTGTAGCTCAGAAACTGCGGAGACCGATTCGTTCAAACGTGTTTCTAGTTGATTAATGGTTGAGATATTACTGCTCATAACATTTCTGCCTTCTTCAGAGGCAGATTCGACGCGTTGCACCATTTCTAGCGAGCCTTGCGCACTTTGCGCGACTTCCTGCACTGAATGAGACATTTCTGTCATCGCGGTAGCGACGTTTGCTGTTTGTTCGCGTTGAGAGCTCAATTTGATTTGTGCTTGCGAAGAGGTGCGTTCGTTGGTTGTCGCGGTTGACGATAGGTTTTCTGACGCTTCGTTGAGTTTCACCAAGATCTCGTGAAGGTTGTCGGCGAGTGAGTTAATGTGTCCACTCACACGGCTGAATTCGTTGTTATAGCGAATATCGATACGCTGTGTCATATCACCTTCAGTCAGGCCTTCTAACACTTTTAGAATACGAGTCAACGGCTCGCGAACGCTTTGTGCGATGTGGTAGCCAATCGCTGTCGCGAGTAAAACGACAATAACGCCAATGATGATGGCTTTCGTTACACCCGCCGAATATATGTCACCTGCATCTGCCAATGATTCATTGAGCTTATCTGTTGCGGTTGTCGTAAATTGCTCAAGAATCGCCATGGTTGAATCCACTTTATTTGCTAGGTTGGCGATATTGTTATACAAAGCGGCGCGAGCATTGAGGTAATTATTATGTTGGTCTAGCACACCGCCACGCATACCGACGTCACGAGTAAATTGCTCTACAGATTCGCCAAATGCTTTTTCTAGCTCAGGAAGCTGAGTCACCAACCCGCGGAATGCGTAATTCAAGTGCGTTACTGCTTTGCGGTTTTTAGCCACGGCTTGCGTAACAAACTCAGGGTTGGAACTGGCGAGGGCATCAGAAGTAATCACTTCGGCATCTTTTAACTTGATAAAGTAGCTCTTTGCCATGACTTTGACAGAAATGCTGGTTTGATCTGCCACATATTCTTTAAGACCAACCGACAGTTCGGTATTCAGTTTTTGGAAGCGGCGTGAGGATTTTTGCACTTCTTCTTGAGCCGCGAACATTGCTTCGTAGTTGTCCATGGCCTCTAGAGCTTCTGTAAAATAGCTCTGCTCTAACGTTTTTAACTGTGAAAACGGTTCGGCAAGAGAAGGGTAGGTTTGGCTTGCGGTTTTCAGTTGAGCCAATGTGGATTCGAAGCGCTGTTGAGATCTAGCAAATTCCTGACGCATTTCATCCATGCGTTGTTTATTCTCTGTCGTCAGGAAGTCTTTAAATGATTTGTCGGCAGAAAGCAGCTCAACACTGGTTTGATTAGATAACGATACCAACGGTAGGGATGATTTAGAAACCGTGCCAAATTTTCCGTGAATATCACTCATTCCTCCCATCATAATGGCAATTGTGACGGCAAATAGGATGATGATCAGTGCAAAGCCGGCATACATCCTTTTAATAACTGAACCTCGCATAAGTGAGCTTCCTCTCCCAAAAATAGACAAGCTACCCAAGCATTTTGAGTTTACTTGGGTATAAAAATAATAATTGTCTTAAAAAAGTAACAAAATTCATTGGATTGTATTCAGTTTGTGACGCGCATTTTATGACGCACACGACAAAAAAAGCTTCGTTAATTAGCATTTGATTAATAATGTTAAGTGAACACTGTTTTTATTGAGCTCCGCTTTTGGTTGGCGCATACTAATTGGGGTCTAATTACGTTTATAAAATGGAGTCCTCATGGCGGAAGAAACGATCTTTAGTAAAATTATTCGCAAGGAAATCCCTGCCGATATCCTTTATCAAGATGATTTGGTGACTGCGTTTCGCGACATTAACCCTCGCACACCAAGCCATATTCTCATTATTCCGAATAAACTGATCCCAACAACGAATGATGTAGAAGCTGAAGATGAAGCAATGATGGGGCGTTTGTTCACTGTTGCTAGAAAGTTAGCGAAAGAAGAAGGTATTGCTGAAGACGGCTATCGCCTAATCGTTAATTGTAATCCACATGGTGGCCAAGAGGTTTACCATATTCACATGCACCTACTAGGCGGCCGCCCTCTAGGTCCAATGGTATTGAGCTAAGCTTTTAAAAGTGGGTGGCGATTCACCCACTTCTTTTTCCTGTCGAATGACACATTTGTGGAGATAAATGTGAAACTAGGTGTAAAGCTGTTAGGGCTGATGAGCTGGGCTTTAATGGCCTCTGGCTGCGCGAATTTATCTGCGGGCAATCTGTTTAGCCATTACAGCAACCAGAATCAAGAAGTTTATCAAGCCGTTGTTGCAGGGGAATATGCCAAAGCAAAACAACTTCAATCAAGTGAAGTGGGTGGCGAGATACTTGGCAATTTTGAAAAAGGTCGCATCTCTTTTCTTGCTGAAGATTACCCAACAAGTTTAAATGCGCTAGAAAGCAGCGATCGTGCTGTACGTGTTCAACAAGATCGAGCGACGGTATCTGTGTCAGACACGGCAACGAGCGTCGGCTCTCTCGCAGTGAACGACAATCTCCAAGACTATCATCCCGCCGATTACGAACTTGGCTTTTTGCACCTGTATCTAGGACTAAATTACTTACAGAAAAACGATTTAGAAGGGGCACTAGTTGAAGTGCGTCGAGCTAATCAAGTTCAGGAAGCAGCAAGAAAGGCGCGTGAAAAAGAGCTAAAAGCAGCAGAGAAAGACCTTAACAAGCAAGGCATGTCTGCCAATTTAGGCAGTGTGTTAGCGAACTACCCTGATGCTGGTAAAAAACTAAGCGCGGTACAAAATGGTTATCTGTTCTATCTTTCTGGCTTGTTATATGAAGCGTCGCGAGACTTAAACAGTGCTTATGTTGATTACCGACGAGCACTCGCTGTAATGCCAGACAACAAGCAAGTTGTGGAAAGCACCTTATACGCTGCTAAGAAGCTGGGCATGCGTGAAGACTTGCGCATGCTAGAGAAGCGGTATGGCGAAGCACCTTCTGGATTAACTCAGTCACAAGGGCGAGTCATCGTTATTGATGAGCAGGGTGTTGTTGAGGCGATGAAAGGGTGGCGTATTGATTTACCGATTTACGACAGTCGCGATAATGGCGCGATTTATTCGTTGGCGCTTCCTTATTATCAGAACCGAGGTGCTCAACGTTTTAGCGATGTTGTTTTAAATGGTCAGGTATTGCCTTCCAGTACGCTGACTGATGTTAATGCGATGGCGCAAAACGATCTTAATGAACGTCTTACTACAATAGTGATCCGTCAAGCTCTTCGTGTTTGGGCAAAAGATCGAATCCGAAAAGAGGCGGCGAAAAAAGGCGATGATGTGGGCAACATACTTTTCAATGTATGGAACACATTGACCGAACAGCCAGATACAAGAAGTTGGCAAACATTGCCAGCGCAAGTGAAAACGGCTTCAAAAATCGTGAAACCGGGAACACAAAGTTTAAACTTGGGTGATCAAACCTATCAGTTTGAAGTGCCTGCACAGCAGACTACATTGGTATGGGTATCTCGTCAGGGAGCACACTCAACCGTGTGGCATAAACAGCTAGGGAGACTGTAATGAAAGCATGGCTTGTTTGTTTAGCAATGGCTATTGGTTTAGTTGGATGCGCCGAAAACACGGCTGGTATTCGAATTGATGGCCAAACGCAAAAAGTATTCTTTAATGATAACGTTTTAGGTAGTCGCTTATTAGTTGACAACATCACCACCACTTACGTTGATGATCGCCCACGAGGAGTCGTGCAGTTGAGTAGCAATTACAAAGGTGATCAGCACATTCTTTACCGATTTTATTGGTATGACAACAATGGTTTAGAAGTGAATACCAAACCTGGTCCGTGGCGAAAAATGATTGTGCGAGGATTTGAGCAAGTCACGTTATCTGAAGTTACTGTGAATCCAAATGGCACAAAATTCCGTGTGCAAATTAGAGAAGCACAAGACGATTAATCTTAACGGCTCTGCCGAAGCTGCCGCGCTAACGATGCGCTGGTATTGAAAAACTAAGGAACTCTCATGAAAAAAAGTATTATTGCTCTTTTAGGTCTTGCCGTCATTTTAGGTGGCTGTTCTAACAAAGTCTCTTACGGCGATGCGCAAGCAACAGAAACCACGACTATCGATTTTGGCTCAACAGATTTACAAAAAATCGCGGCTGAAATGGTGGATAGCATGATGATGTCGGGCTCTGTAGCAGCAATTACTCGTGACCAACGTCCTATCGTTTTTGTTGAGCGAATTAAGAACAAAACCAGTGAACATATTGACACTGAATCCATTACTGACACGATCTCTACTAAGATGTTGAACTCAGGTAAGTTCCGCTTTGTTGATATGGATCGTGTTGAGTCTGTGCGTGAACAACTTAACTTCCAAAACACGGATGAGCTTGTTAACCAAAGCACAGCGATCCAATTTGGTAAAATGGTTGGTGCTCAATACATGCTTTACGGCAACCTATCTAGCATTGTGAAAAATGCAGGTAGCGATAAAGATGTATACTACAAGATGACCATGCGCCTAATGGACCTAGAAACAGGTTTGATTGAGTGGGCGGATGAAACTGAAATTCGTAAAGCGCAATCTAAGAGCCTATTCGGTCTTTAATCGAACAGGGTGGAGAAGTCATCAATGGCATGGTTTTCTTGGCAACAAGCAAAACAGTTAGATCCGAGTCTTAATGCTCTCGATGGCTTCTTTACGGAGCCTCCGGTAAAAGTACAAACTGTTACCGGGGGGCTAACCAACCGCTGTTGGCGGTTGGAATCTTCTCAAGGCCTTGCATACATCTGGCGACCGACCAGTCATGTCTGCAAGGCTTTTTCAATTTCTCGTCACAGTGAATATCAAGTGCTGAATGCAGTCTCTTCATTGGAAATTGGCCCCAAGCCAGTTTTTATTCATGAGCAAGGGTTGCTGGTGGAATGGATAGAAGGAGAGGCACTGACGGAGTCAGGCTTAGCACTAAGCGATTTATTATCCATTGCGGCGAAGATTCATCAATATCCGATAAGCGCAATTCCTTTGGTTCCATTTTCATATATTTCTCGCATCGATCATTATTGGCTTGAGCTTGATGGTCAGTATGTGGGTACGGAGTTTGAGGCTTTGTACATGAAGTGGCGCACGGAACCGAACGTTGCACCTGTTCCGCTTGCCCTATGTCACTTCGATCTGGGGTGTTACAACCTAGTGCGAGGGGAGAGTGGGGTGAAAGTCATTGATTGGGAGTATGCCGGGATTGCTGACCCTAGGCTAGATTTGACCTTAACTATTCAGGTCGCGAATGCGCCTGTGGAAGAAGCGGTAAAGCAGTATTGCCAAATTCGAGGTATCGAAGATGTGTCTCTTTGGCTGAGAGGTGTACACGCTTGGCAACCAAGAACCTTGGTGATGGCGATGCTCTGGTATCTACTTGCCTATAAATTGTGGGGAGATGAACAATACTTAAACAGTGCGTATGAGTTGAAAGGCTCATTGTGTATGGAAGATCACTGTTTTGAGAACTCGTGATATTTTCCCCTTTAACAGTAAGGAAATAGTGGTAGTTTTAATAAAAGTACCAGATACACACAGGGAGAGGTACACATGATTATTTACTTACACGGCTTTGACAGTACAAGCCCGGGTAACCACGAAAAAGTTCTTCAACTGCAATTTATCGACGACGACGTTCGTTTTATCAATTACAGCACCCTTCACCCAAAGCACGACATGCAACACTTGTTAAAAGAAGTGTCTAAAGTTATCGATCAATCTGATGACCCAAACCCGTTAATCTGTGGGGTAGGTTTAGGTGGTTACTGGTCTGAGCGAATTGGTTTTCTATGCGGTATCAAGCAAGTGATGTTCAACCCGAACTTGCACCCAGAAAAAACGATGGCTGGTCGAATCGATCGCCCAGAAGAGTACGAAGATATCGCAACAAAATGTGTTGATCAGTTCCGAGCGAAAAATCAAGCGCACTGCTTAGTGATTCTCTCTAAAGATGATGAAGTGCATGACAATTCGAAAACGGCAGCTGAGTTAGAAAAACACTATCAAATCATTTGGGATGAAACTCAGTCTCATAAGTTCAAAAAAATCTCTCATCATTTACAAGCGATAAAGGCATTTAAAAATACTTATTAATGTTGAGTGTAGACAGTAAAGCGGCGTTTTTATCGGCTGCTTTGCTGCGATTCCTTCTCTTGAGTATGCCGAGCCACTGTCTCTTTGAAAGGCACATTTTCTTGGTTTAACGCTTTGAATATTGTGTTCTCCTTACCGTTTTCTTACTTCCCTCCTATGTAGCACGAACACCTTGTTGTAGAGTAGTCGAAAAGTAGTCAATCCGTACTCGTTACACGGATTTTGGTTGCCTTCAAAGTTGGTCTCTATATAATGAACCGGACTAAAATAATTTGATAAATATCAAAAAAAATTGAGAGCGAGTAATAAACTTGCCCAAAAACTTCTGGCGTCGTATGCGTACCAGATAAACATGCCAAACCCTGACAAGTCATTGATAGATAAAGAATCAAAGTGGGTGGTAGTTTTTTAATCCAAGTAATTGAGACACCTCTAAGAACCAAGAATTCATCGGTTGGATGGATGCCACAAATGTTTGTGAGTCATGCATCGAGCTGAACCCCATATATTCATTTTTGTAGAGGAAAATCATTGTGACACGCATTATCGTTGTAGGCGGCGGTGCAGGTGGTCTTGAGTTGGCAACTAAGCTTGGTCGAACTCTAGGTCGCAAAAACCGTGCGCGAATTACGCTAGTCGATCGAAAAGCGAGCCACTTGTGGAAGCCATTATTGCATGAGGTTGCTACAGGTTCTTTGGACGAAGGAGTAGATGCACTGAGCTATCGAGCTCATGCAAAAAACCACAGCTTCGACTTCCAAATGGGTAGTCTTCAAGACATCGACCGTGAACGTAAAGTGATCATCTTAAGTGAGCTTAAAGACGAACACGGTGAACTTCTTATGCCAAGCCGTGAGCTAGAATACGACATTCTAGTGATGGCGATTGGCTCGACATCAAACGACTTCAACACGCCTGGCGTTCGTGAAAACTGTATTTTCCTAGACAGCCCTGAGCAAGCACACCGTTTCCGTACAGAAATGAACAACGAGTTCCTAAAGCTGCACGCGAAAAACGGTAACGGTACGGTCGATATTGCGATTGTTGGTGCTGGTGCAACTGGCGTTGAACTATCAGCTGAGTTACATAATGCTGTTAAAGAGCTGCGCACTTATGGCTTCGGTGATCTTGACTCTAGCAAGTTGAACGTCAATCTGATTGAAGCAGGTGAGCGTATTTTACCAGCGTTACCTCCACGTATTTCTTCTGCTGCTCATCAAGAGTTGGTGAAGTTGGGCGTAAACGTGCGCACCGCCACTATGGTGACTAAAGCTGAAAAAGATGGCCTTACTACAAAAGATGGTGAGAAGATCCCAGCTCAAATCATGGTTTGGGCTGCGGGTATCAAAGCTCCAGACTTTATTAAAGATATCGCTGGCTTAGAAACGAACCGTATCAATCAGCTTGTAGTGAAAAACACACTACAGACAACACGAGATGATGACATCTTTGTTATTGGTGACTTAGCACAATGCACCCAGTCTGACGGTTCGTTCGTGCCGCCACGCGCTCAAGCTGCACACCAAATGGCAAGCCAGGCATTTAGTAACATCGTCGCGAAGATCAACGGGCGCGAGTTGAAAGACTACGTATATAAAGATCACGGTTCATTAGTGTCTCTAAGTCGCTTCTCAACCGTTGGTAGTCTGATGGGGAACCTAACTAAAGGGTCGATGATGGTAGAAGGCCGTATTGCTCGTGTCGTTTACATCTCATTGTATCGCATGCACCTAATGGCGTTGCACGGTGTATTCAAAACCGGTCTGATGATGCTCGTCGGCCGCATTAATCGCGTGCTGCGTCCAAACCTTAAGCTGCACTAAGGTTTTAAATCCACTCTGTGTGGATGTGTTGTATCTTAAAAAATGCAGAAGCCACCGCAAGTCGGTGGCTTTTTGTTTATGTTAGATCTGTCGGTAAAAGTGAGTACACAACGCCATCTTTAGGCTTACCATGAAAAATAAACCGGTTTCTGGCGATGGCTTCTTTTTGTGCACCGACGGACTCAATTAAGGCTTGGCTAGCTTCGTTGTCGGGGTCACAAACAATCTCTAGTCGAGTTAAACTTAGCTTTGCGAAGCAGAATTCTGCTAAGGCTTTAACGGCTTCTTGGGCATAGCCTTGCCGTTGATAGCGGTCGGCAACCCAGTAACCAATACTCGCCATATTAAACGTATGATATAACTCATTAACCGCTGCCATTCCAACCAAAGTGTTACTTTGCCGCTCATAGATACCGAAACCAAAAGCCTCAGTTTTGACCCAGTTAAGACGGGTTGCCAACAGAAAGTCCTGCGCGGTTTTCAATGTGACGTTTTTATCACACCAGTCAAGCCATTGGTGCAGCGAAGGGGATTCTGCAAGTAATCGTTGTAGTGAATGTGCTTCTTCAGCAGGGATGAGCTTGAGCGCTAAGCGGGGCGCAATGATTTCAAAGTCTGGACTCATGAACTAATACGACTTCCATGTTGAGTGTAAGTAAATTGAAAGCTGTCTATTTATACGTGAACGCAGCTATTTTCCTTGCTCTGCGTTGGTTAGGAATAACTGAGGTATAGCAGATAAAAACAAAGCGCAGCTTTGCTGCGCTTTGTCGAACCGCTCGTGCTTATCGAACCCGACGAACTTGAATGATCATACCCATCAACGGGTTATCTAGGTAATGAGTCTCGCTGCTACGCATACGACGTTTTTGATCCATTCGATAACTCTTCAGGAATTTCTCTTCGGTTACTGTCGGCGATATTTCTGCCAAGTTACCGACTTGGACGTTACCATCTACTTCACCTAAGTCATCCGCCAATTGCTCAGTTGAGGTTGGTTCAAAACGCACCTCTCTAACACTTGGTTCGCGCAGATCTAGTGTTGTTTCGGCGAAGAGGTAATGCTGTACGTATATTTGGAATCGACCATCTAGTTCATATAAAGGACCATTGACCGTCTCTTCACTGTAACCGTCGCTGGAAAATGTTTGATTGCCATTGATTGGGCGGCCATCTGCTTGATAAGAATCAGAGAAATCTCGCCCGCCAACGATGCGGAAAATTGGGGCGCTAGATTTACCTCGGTCACCTTGACGCCAGGCTACGTGTTTAAGCACTTTAAAGCCGGCATGATTATTTAGTGCCGCTTCTTGCGCGTTGAGACGGAAAGAAGAACTTGGCAAAAGTGTCACGCCTTTAGAGCGGCGGTAGGATTCACTCTCTAGGCTACCGACATTTTCCATATCGATTTTTGGCAGTTGATTCGGCCAAGATTCTGTTGTGCTTTCAGCGTCGACTGCTCGCTTGAAAATGATCACTTCAATATCAAATTGGCGCTGTGCCCAAGAGGGCATTGAGACACATAGAAGCAATAACGGGATCAGTATTCTCATTCGACTATTAGCTCGTTGGTAATAAATTCTGTTTAAAATCATTCAGTAAGTCTTGAACAAACTGAATGCGTTTACGTCGGTCCACCAATGGTACGCTAAACTTGAACTTAGTTGGACCTTCCATTGCAAATTTTTGCGGCTGTGATTGCAGCAGTTTAACTAAATACGCTGGATTTATGTCAGCATCAGGGTAAAACTCGATAAATCCACCTTTATCATGGGCTTCTATCTTTTTCGCTTTTAAACTACCAGCCGAAATTTTCAATTCTGAGACGGCAAGTAAGTTCTTTGTTGCGTCTGGAAGCAGACCAAAGCGATCAATCAGTTCCACTTTTAGCTCTGATAGTTCATCACTGCTTGTGACACTCGCAATGCGTTTGTACATCGACAGTCGTGTGTTTACATCCGGAATGTAATCATCTGGTAAGAGCGCTGGGATTCGCATTTCCACTTCAGTTTGCTCACGAAGCAGCTCATCCAAAGATGGCTCCTTGCCTTCTTTTAATGCTTGCACTGCTTGTTCCAGCATTTCCATATAAAGTGTAAAACCAACGGATTGAATTTGCCCACTTTGCTCATCACCAAGCAGCTCACCAGCACCACGGATTTCTAAATCGTGGGTTGCTAACGTAAAGCCAGCACCTAAGTCTTCCAGTGAAGCAATCGCATCAAGACGCTTGATGGCATCTTTGGTCATGGCTTTTGGATGTGGCGTTAATAAGTAAGCATAGGCCTGATGGTGTGAACGTCCAACACGGCCACGTAATTGATGCAACTGCGCCAAGCCAAGATTGTCCGCACGATCCATGATTATGGTATTCGCCGTTGGTACGTCGATACCGGTTTCGATGATGGTTGTACACACCAACACATTAAAGCGCTGATGGTAGAAGTCATTCATGATTCGCTCAAGTTCGCGCTCGCGCATTTGACCATGAGCCACGGTAATGCGTGCCTCTGGGATGAGTTTCTGTAAGTCTTCTGCCGTTTTTTCAATGCTTTCAACCTGATTGTGCAGGAAGTAAACCTGACCACCACGCATAATTTCACGCAGTACCGCTTCACGGACCACTGGCTCTTCTTTTTGTCGAACAAAGGTTTTAATGGCTAAACGGCGTGCAGGAGGTGTCGCGATGATCGACAGGTCTCGCATGCCACTCATTGCCATATTCAGTGTGCGTGGAATTGGTGTTGCGGTGAGGGTAAGAATGTCCACATCCGCACGCATTGCTTTGACTTTTTCTTTTTGACGAACCCCAAAGCGGTGTTCCTCATCAACGATCAACAAACCTAAATCTTTGAATTTAATGTCGCTCGAAAGCAGCTTATGCGTACCAACGACAATATCGACTTTACCATCGGCAACGTCTTGCAGAATGACTTTTTGTTCTTTGGCAGATTTAAAACGAGACAGTACTTCAACTCGGATTGGTAAGTTGGCAAAACGGTCACGGAAGTTTTCGAAATGCTGCTGAGCAAGTAAGGTTGTTGGTACGAGTACGGCGACCTGTTTACTATTATCCGTTGCGACAAATGCTGCGCGCATAGCGACTTCCGTTTTACCAAAGCCCACGTCACCACATACTAAGCGATCCATTGCTTTTGCCTGGCACATGTCTGACAATACGGCATTGATGGCCATCGCTTGGTCATCTGTTTCTTCAAACGGGAATGTTGCTTTAAATGTTGCGTATTGCCCACGATCTAGCTCAAATTTGAAGCCCGGTTTTAATTCTCGTTTTGCATACACATCCAGCAATTCTGCCGCGACATCACGCACTTTTTCTGCCGCTTTACGACGTGCTTTTGCCCACGCTTCACCACCTAATTTATGCAGTGGCGCACTCTCTTCAGCGCCGCCAGAATAACGGCTGATAAGATTCAGTGATGAAACTGGCACGTAGAGCTTGGCATCGTTTTGATACTCAAGGGTGACGTATTCCGTTTTCATACCACCGGCTTCAAGTGTTTGTAAACCGATGTAGCGGCCAATACCGTGATCAATATGAACCACAGGTTGGCCGGGTTTTAGTTCGGCAAGGTGGCGAATAACGGTGTCACTGTTGACGGCTTTTTTATCTTTGCGGCGTCGCTGGATAACACGGTCACCGAGTAGATCACTTTCACAGATCAGAGCGAAGTTCAGCTCTTCGTGAATGAAACCATGCTCTGCTGCGCCTAAGACCAAGCTGAATCGATCACCCGAGTCTAGAGCTTGGTAAAGTGAGCCATGTACGACTGGCCGAACTTTGATGCCTTGCAACAGCTCCGTTAGTGCTTCACGACGACCTTCTGACTCTACCGAGAAAACGATTTTGCCGCTGAATTGCTCACTAAACTGACGAAGGCGCGAGAGCGGCTCTTTATTTTGTTGTTGAACGCCAAGCTCGGCTAACGATTGTACTGGTAGGTTTTGACGACCGGCACGCTTAACCACTTTATCTAGGCTCAATTGAGCGATAGGGAGCTGTTTTAGTTGACTGAAAAGTTCGTCTTTTTTCAACCAAAGCTGTTCAGGAGTCAAAAGAGGACGCAGCGGATCAACTTTTTTCTGGTCGTATCGATATTCGACATCGGTTAAGAAAGTATCGACCGCAGATTCGATATCACCATATGTGATGACTTGAGAGTCTTCTGGCAAATATTCAAATAAAGTCTCGGTATGGTCAAAAAACAGCGGCTGCCAATACTCAATACCAGCGGGCCACGTGCCTTTGGTCACTTGCATGTAGATTGATTCAGGCTCGCGGCGTGCGTCGAACTGGGTGCGCCAACGTGTACGGAAATCTTCAATCGCTTCTTTAGTGGTTGGGAACTCATGTGCAGGCAGCAATTGGATTTGCTGAATATCGTCGATAGAGCGTTGGTTCTCTGGATCAAACGTGCGAATGGTATCTATTTCATCATCAAAGAAGTCGATGCGGTACGGGTCATTGCTGCCCATAGGAAAGAGATCCAGAATAGACCCACGACTTGCATATTCACCTGGTCCAAATACTTGATCTACATGGCGGTAGCCAGAATTTTCAAGTTGTACACGTAACTTCTCTAGCGAGAGCCGATCACCAGTTTTCACCATTAAAGTGTGTTGCAACAGAAAATCACGTGGCGATTGGCGTTGCAATACTGTACTGACCGGGACGATGGTTATGCCATCACGTTGACTTGGCAGTTGGTATAGGCGAGCGATACGTTCAGAGATGATTTCTTGATGCGGAGAAAAGTTATCGTAAGGCAGCGTTTCCCAGTCGGGGAACAGGCTTACCGTTTGGTCGGTGAATTGCTCAATCTCTGCCTGAAGCTTTAAAGCGATTTGCGGGTCAGGCACAACGAGTAGCGAGTGACTCGAATGCTGCTTGGCTAGCTCTGCAATGGCTAGAGGTAGAGCTGCGCCCGGCAAATTACCTAGCTGTTTTTTGTCGCCACGCTCTGAAGGGTTGGTGACGGAAAGAATCGTTGCTTTTGTCATAGGAATTATTTTTTATCTCGCTCCATCGAGCGCTGACGTAAAAGTTTTTGTTGTTGATACAGTGCCGCCTTTATCAGTAAATCTTGATCAGATTCTCGGAGCATCTTGTATCTAAGCGTGATAATGAAATCTTGCTCTGAAGCATCACATTCTTCTACTTGAGCGTAACAGTAAATCGCCGCAGCAGGGTGATCGAGGAACAGTTTAACACGAACGAGTTGTTGAGTAGTTAACGCTGTATCTGAGCGGAAACTGAGTTGACTAGCACCAAACTGCGTCGTTTGATATCGAATGGAGGCGTCATCTTGTTGTGAAAGCATAAAGCTCAACAAGAGGTTAAGTTTCGCGTTTTGCGTATCAAGCAAGTTGATCACATGCTTTAACTCTTTGTTTTTCAGCTCTAGACGCGCGTTGTCTGCCAACATATCTAAGTGACTAAATTCACTGGCGACAATAAATGGTGCTGGAATTTCGGAGGCAAATGTTTCTTCATCTGGCAAAGCAAAGTCCGCACTCAACGTTTCGACGTTGATGGTGAGGTTATGATGGACGGTAAAGTATTCTTGCTCTGTCATATAGTCGATCCTTTTGCCAGTGAGCGCCCCCTGTTCACTCAACAAACAAAGAGAAATAGGGCACTGATTATCGCTAACTGAATGAAGTTATCAAGTTTAGCTGATTTGTCCTTGAACTTTTTGCCCTAAATACAGACTTATTGCATGTCGTTGACAAATTTAGCGATTCTCTTGTCTTCTTAATGAGAAGAGTAAGGTAAGATAATCCGCTAAAGCTTTATATCAAAACAACCAGTTGGTTTGTCTTATATGTATCATCCTATCTCATTGTTTATTGGCTTAAGGTATCTTCGGGGACGCTCTGGAGATAGGTTCAGCCGATTTGTTTCTTATATGTCGACGGCGGGTATTACGATCGGTGTAATGGCGTTGGTGACGGTTCTTTCTGTGATGAACGGGTTTGAATCGCAGTTAAAAGAACGCATTTTAGGTGTGCTACCTCATGCCGTTGTTTCGCAACACGATGGAAAAACGCCTATGACCGAGTCTGCCCCTCCATTTGTTCAAGCGATGTCGAGTGAATCTCAGCCGGAGCCTATCGTTAGAGGAGAGGCTGTTATTCAGAGTTCTGCACAGCTGACGGCTGGTTACCTCATCGGTATTGAACCTAAGAAAGGCGATCCGATTAGCAACCATTTGATTGCCGGACGATTATCGTCACTTCAAGCAGGTGACTACAATGTATTTTTGGGTCACAGTTTGGCGCGTTCACTAAAGGTCTCAATCGGGGATAAAGTGCGCTTGATGGTGACCAACGCAACGCAGTTTACCCCACTTGGCCGTATTCCTAGCCAGCGAAACTTTACTGTCTCAGGCATTTTCAATACGGGATCGGACGTTGATGGTCAATTAATGATTGTGAACATGACGGATGCATCTAAGCTGATGCGTTTCCCTAAAGACACGGTTTCTGGTTGGCGTGTCTTTTTCTCTGACCCATTTATGGTAACGGATTTTGCTGACCAACCCATGCCTGATGGATGGGAATGGAGTGATTGGCGCGAACAGCGTGGTGAGCTTTTCCAAGCGGTGAAAATGGAAAAGAACATGATGGGACTTATGCTAGGTCTAATTGTGGGTGTCGCTGCATTCAATATTATCTCCGCTTTAATCATGGTGGTAATGGAGAAGCAATCAGAAGTTGCAATATTGAAAACTCAAGGCATGACTCAATCTCAAGTGATGACCATTTTCATGGTGCAAGGTGCAAGCAGTGGTGTAATTGGCGCGATTGTTGGTGGCGCTGCGGGCGTGATCTTGTCACTTAATCTAAATGCGATTCTTGAATCTGCTGGTGTGGCGCTATTCAGCTTTGGTGGTCATCTACCCATCTTGATTGATTCACTGCAAATTCTTTTAGTGGTGGTATTGGCGATTGCTCTTAGCCTTGCTGCTACGCTTTATCCTTCTTATCGAGCATCTTCTGTTAAACCTGCTGAGGCACTTCGCTATGAATAAGCTATTAGAATGTCGTGATATTCGTAAAGTCTACCGAGAGGGTTCGTTAGATACGGAAGTGTTGAAAGGCGTAAGTTTCGATATCGACAAAGGGGAGTTGGTTTCTATTGTTGGCTCTTCTGGTTCGGGAAAAAGTACCTTATTGCATATTTTAGGTGCGTTAGATGACGCAACTCATGGTGAAGTTGATTTTCTAGGGCAAAACCTATCAGCTTTGAGCTCGAACAAACAGGCGGCATTACGCAACAAGCACCTTGGTTTTGTATACCAGTTTCATCACTTGTTGGCTGACTTTACTGCGCTTGAAAATGTGGCGATGCCACTGATGATTGGCGGTGCTAAAGTAGCGGATGCAAAACAGGCGGCTAAAGCGCTGTTAGATAAAGTTGGTTTGAGTCATCGGATGCAACATAGACCCTCCGAGTTATCGGGCGGTGAGCGTCAGCGTGTTGCGATTGCGCGTGCATTGGTGAATAAACCTGATCTGGTCTTGGCTGATGAACCTACGGGGAACTTAGATCACAATACGGCACTGTCTATCTATGATTTGATGCGCGAGCTCAATAAAGAGTCAAACATTGCATTTTTGGTTGTCACGCATGACAAAGAGCTGGCAGCAAAAATGGATCGTCAAATGCACATGCAAGATGGTTTGCTCGTAGATCGTTTTGTGACTGATACAGCATCTGCGGAGGGCTAGTTTTGTTTACCTCTTTAGCTTTGATGATTGGTGGTCGCTTCAGTCGAGCGAAAAAGCGCAACAAGATGGTGTCTTTCATATCGCTTTCTTCGACTATTGGTATTGCGGTTGGCGTTGCTGTGATCATTATCGGTTTGTCTGCAATGAATGGCTTTGAGCGCGAGCTGCAATCGCGTGTGTTGTCTGTGATCCCACACGGCGAGTTAGAAGGTGTTAATGGACCACTTCAGGACTACACCAAAACGATGAATCAAGCTCTAAAACATGAACATGTTGTTGCGGCAGCACCGTATGTTCGTTTTACGGGTTTGGCAGAAAAAGGCAGTAAGCTAAAAGCGATAGAAGTTCGTGGTGTAGAGCCTACTTTCGAGCAAGCGGTGTCGAGCTTGTCGAATTTTATTGACCAAGCTGCTTGGCAAAACTTTTATGCTGGTCAGCAGCAAGTGATCTTAGGCCGAGGTGTAGCAAACGAGCTAAATGTCGCCGTGGGGGATTACGTTACGTTGATGATTCCGCAAACAGGCGGCGCAAATAAAGTGCAGGCTCCTAAGCGTGTGCGCGTGAAAGTGTCAGGGTTCTTAACGTTGAATGGCCAAATCGACCACTCTCTAGCGTTAGTACCATTAGCGGATGCTCAGCAATACGCGAGGTTAGGGGAAGGGGTCACTGGCATCTCACTAAAAACGGACGATGTTCTCAATGCGCCTTCTATTGTTCGCGAGGTTGGTAGCATGGTTGATGTTTACGTGTATTTGAAAAGCTGGCAGCAAAAGTTTGGTTTTTTGTATCGCGATATTCAGCTCGTGCGCACCATTATGTACTTGGTGATGGTACTGGTGATTGGCGTGGCATGTTTTAATATTGTGTCTACGTTGATGATGGCAGTGAAAGACCGAGCGGCGGAAATTGCAATTTTGCGAACAATGGGAGCAAAAGATAGCCTAATCAAACGGATCTTTGTTTGGCAAGGTGTATTCTCTGGTGTATTTGGTAGTCTCGTCGGCAGTGTTATCGGTGTCTTAGTAGCGTTAAACCTGACTCCGTTAATTAAAGGGCTAGAGAGCTTAATCGGTCATCAGTTTTTATCGGGTGATATTTACTTTGTTGACTTCTTACCATCACAACTACACTGGCCAGATGTCGCATTGGTGTCAGTGACGGCGATAGTGCTTAGTTTACTTGCGACGTGGTATCCTGCTTCTCGTGCCGCAAGGTTGAATCCGGCGGCTGTACTGAGTACTAAATAGCTGATTATTTTACAATATGCGAAAAACAAAAAGGACCGAATTCGGTCCTTTTTTGTATTTATCCGACTTGAGTAACATCGCGTTTCATTCTAACTGTTAGATGCCCCTCAACTGATAGCTCAAATGCTGATTTTTACGCAGTAAGGTCTTATCTTATTTTGCGTTTTTGCCAGCTCCGTACCACCGAGTAGCGCCAAAGCCCTCGAATTCCGAAGTAGCCAATAATCGCGGATACAACCCCACAAATTGCGCAGCCCAATAGAAATGGAGGTCCAATGGTGCTCATTTGCTGCATGATGAATTCCCACGATAGTTCAAAGTGAAAAGGTTGCGGGGGAAGACGCATCACTAGAGCACCTAGCTTGTACGCAAAGTAAAATAGCACAGGCATAGTGATAGGATTGCTGATCCATACCAAAGCAACGGAGAGGGGCAGATTGACACCCAACATAATGGCCAAACCAGCGGCCATGATCATTTGGCTCGGCAGCGGAACAAAAGCCATAAATAACCCGACAGCAAAAGCCCCTGATGCCGAGCGGCGGTTTAAGCACCACAAGTTTGGGTTGTACAACACATTGCCGAAGACCTTCAATGCTTTTTGGCGTTTGATCAATTCATGATCTGGCATGAAGCGTTTTATCAGCTTTCTAGGCATAGGACAGCATGACTCTCTCAGAAAAAAGTTGGACCTTGGCGTTATTTGTAGCGAGCGTAATCTCGTCAGCTTGGTGGCCGACAATACCAGATTGGCGTTGGTTGCTGCTGGGAATAATAACCACTGGCTCAATAATCAAATTACGTCGTGGCTTAATTAGCATAGGCGCAATTGCGGGCTTTATGGTTGTCATCGTCCACGGCAATGTATTGGAGTCTCAGAGACAAGCCCTTTTTCAAGCAGGGGAGAATATTACCATAATTGGTAAAGTTGACAGCCCTTTTACGCAAATAAGTCACGGTTATGAAGGTATTGTCGCTATAGAAGCGGTAAATTCTCAAACTCTGTTACCTTTTCTTAAACCTAAAATCCGTCTTATTACGCCTTTTCCACTCGATGTTAACAGTGAGTTTACGACATCCATCTCGTTAAAGCCGATTACAGGTCTACGCAACGAAGCTGGCTTTGATGCTGAAAAGCACGCGATGGGTAAAAATATTATCGCCCGAGCGGTTGTTAACAAAGATGCTAAGTGGATTGTTCGTTCTAATGTATCTCTGCGTCAATCCATTATTGCCGATGTCGCTGATGATGTGTCTTCCCTTCATCATTTCTCGTTAATAAGTGCGTTAGTTTTTGCTGACCGTTCTTGGTTGTCTAAGGAAGATTGGCAAGCGCTCAGGGACAGTGGTTTACTGCATTTGGTCTCCATTTCTGGTTTACATATTGGTATGGCGTTTACTTTTGGGCTAGTCGTGGGCGGTACCGTTCGTTATCTATTACCCCAATACCAGTTGTTACCTAGCTTATATGGGCTGATCTTCGCTGTTGCCTACGCTTGGTTAGCGGATTTCTCTCTGCCTACTACGCGAGCAGTGTCGGTATGCGTTGTTTACGTTCTCCTGAAGTATACTCTGGTGCACTGGACTTCTTGGCGAGTTCTTTTGCTTGCAGTATCTCTACAACTGCTTGTCCAACCTTTTGCATCCTACAGTATGAGCTTTTGGTTATCGTACCTCTCCGTTTGTGCGGTATTGTTCGCAATTAATTTGATTCGACATCAAAGGGGAGGTTGGAAAGCGCGATTAAAAGCGTTATTGCTTACTCAATTGATGTTGAGCGCTTTAATCGTACCTGTTAGTGGCCATTTCTTCTCCGGTTTTAGTTTGTCCTCAATAGCCTACAACTTGGTATTTATTCCTTGGTTCGGATTTATCGTTGTACCTTTGATGTTTCTAGCCCTGTTCTCATCTTTGTTTCTTGAAATGATAGCGAAGCCTCTGTGGCATTTGGTGGACTGGTCATTACAGCCATTGAGCACGTCAATACAGTACGCAGTAGGTTCTTGGCAACCCATTAGCATGGAAATGACAATGCTGGTTATGGTGATAGTGGTTTGCTTAATATTTCAACGGTTCATGTCTCAGTACGCGTGGTATTTGTTACTCGGCATCGTTATTAGTATCAAGTTTGCAGCGGAGTATGAACCGCACTGGCGTATCGATGTATTAGATGTAGGTCATGGCCTTGCAGTGGTTGTAGAAAAAGACGACAAGGTGTTGCTGTATGACACTGGTAAAGCATGGCAAAGCGGCAGTATCGCAGAGCAGGTCGTCACTCCGGTTTTGCATCAACGAGGTTATGAAAGCATAGATACACTGATTCTAAGCCATTCCGATAATGATCACGCAGGCGGCCGCTTTTTCATTGAAGATGCCTTTTCTCCACAGCGTAAACTTAGTAGTCAATTCTTTATCGAATATGAGCCTTGCACTAGAGGCGACCAATGGAAATGGCAAGGATTAAACATGGAAGTGCTCTGGCCTCCTGCACTTGTTCAACGTGCGTATAATCCGCACTCCTGTGTATTACGACTTACTGACCCTATTTCTAACTTTAGTATGCTTTTTACTGGTGATATTGAGGCCATTAGCGAGTGGATTTTGCTTAGAGAACCCGGAAAGTTACAAAGCGATGTGATGCTAGTCCCTCACCACGGGAGTAAAAGTTCATCGAATCCTCGATTTATCGAGGCGGTGAGCCCGAGTGTGGCGGTTGCTTCTTTAGCAAAAAACAATCGATGGGGAATGCCAGCGGAAAATGTCGTTGCTTCATACCGAAAGCTTGGCGTTACTTGGCTTGATACTGGTGAGGGTGGTCAGGTAAGCTTCTTTATTCACCGTGATAATTGGCGCTCAGAAACCAAACGTAGCGATACATTTGAGCCTTGGTATAGGCAGATGCTGCGTAAGGGAGTAGAATGAGAGTCTTAATGTAAGAAAATAAAGCACTTCTATGTCGATAAATACTGATGAAACGACTTGGCAGACGTTTAAGCGTCTATGGCAATTTATTCGCCTTTATAAGTCAGGTCTTGTCGTTGCAGTCATTGCATTAGTTATTAATGCTATATCAGATACCTATATGATTTCCCTGCTAAAACCACTACTCGATGAAGGTTTTGGGAACGCTGAATCTGATTTTTTACGCACGCTTCCATTGATTATTTTTGCCATGATGTTCATCCGTGGCATAAGTGGATTTGTCTCCACCTACTGTTTGAGCTGGGTATCTGGCAACGTAGTTATGCAAGTCCGTCGCATGGTGTTCAATCACTTTATGCATATGCCAGTGTCTTACTTTGATAAGGAAAAGACGGGCAACTTATTGTCGCGTATAACCTACGACTCAGAGCAAGTATCAGCGGCAACTAGCCAAGCGTTGGTGAGCATTGTGCGTGAAGGCGCAAGTATCATTGGTCTGTTAGTCTTGATGTTTTACAACAGCTGGCAATTGTCGCTAGTGCTGTTTGCTGTTGCTCCCGTTGTGGCATGGGGTATTGGTGTTGTTTCTAAACGTTTTAGAAAAATATCCAAAAATATGCAGACCATGATGGGTAACGTAACTGCATCAGCAGAGCAGATGCTGAAAGGCCATAAAGTTGTGTTGAGCTATGGCGGCCAAGACATCGAACGTAAACGATTTGAAAAAGTCAGCAACCAAATGCGTCAACAAAGCATGAAGTTGGTGACGGCTCAAGCGGCGGCTAACCCTATCATCCAAATGATTGCATCACTTGCAATTGTTGCCGTTCTTTATTTAGCAAGTATTGATTCGATTAAAGAGCAACTGACTCCAGGTACATTTACTGTTGTGTTCTCTGCAATGTTTGGTCTGATGCGCCCACTTAAAGCGCTGACTAACGTTACTTCTCAGTTCCAACGTGGTATGGCCGCGAGCCAAACGCTCTTCGCGTTAATTGACCTCGAGCCTGAGAAAAACGAAGGTAAGTTGACAGTTGAACGCGCAAATGGCGATGTTTCAGTTAAAAACGTAAGCTTTACTTACACTGGTGCAGAAAAACCAGCATTGGAAAATGTCAGCTTCGATATTCCAAGAGGAAAAACGGTGGCGCTAGTTGGCCGTTCTGGCTCAGGTAAAAGTACCATCGCGAACTTGTTCAACCGCTTCTATGATGTTGACAGTGGATCTATCACATTAGATGGGCATGATATTCGTGATTACGAGCTAAAGAATTTACGTCAGCAATTTGCACTAGTATCGCAAAATGTTCATTTGTTTAATGACACGATAGCAAACAATATTGCGTACGCAACGGATGGCCAATACGAGCGCAGTGATATCGAGAAAGCGGCAACACTCGCGCATGCGATGGAGTTCATCGGCAAAATGGATGATGGACTTGATACCATGATTGGTGAAAATGGTGCTAGCTTGTCTGGTGGTCAACGCCAACGTGTTGCGATTGCGCGAGCTCTATTGCGTGATGCTCCAGTGCTGATTCTTGATGAGGCAACTTCGGCTTTGGATACCGAATCCGAGCGAGCTATTCAAGCTGCACTTGATGAGCTGCAAAAAGACAAAACGGTACTTGTAATAGCGCACCGCTTATCCACAATCGAGAAAGCCGATGAAATTCTTGTGGTTGATGATGGTGCCATCATTGAACGTGGCAACCACGCTGAGCTTATTGAGAAAAATGGTGCGTATGCACAATTGCACCGTATTCAGTTTGGTGAATAAGCGCGGTGATTGAAAAAATCTGGTTTGAAAGCCATCCAATAAAATATCTCTTGTGGCCGCTTTTGTGGCCACTGAGTTTATTATTTGGAGCGATAAGCAAGTCAAAGCGAAAGCAATACCAAACTGGCCGCAAGCAAGCTTATAATGCGCCTATACCTGTTGTTGTGGTTGGCAATATCACTGCTGGTGGCAATGGTAAAACACCAGTTGTTGTGTGGCTTGTTGAGCAACTACAGCAAATGGGCTTTAAGCCGGGGGTTGTTTCTCGTGGTTATGGGGCAAAGGCTCCTGCCTATCCGTTAGTGCTAAAAGAAGATACGCCAGCGAAGCATTGTGGCGATGAACCTAAGTTGATTCATCGCCGTACAGGAGCACCTGTTGCGGTAGATCCTGTGCGTTCAAATGCAGTGAAAGCACTGCTAGATTTGGATGTGGATATCATAATTACGGATGATGGATTACAACATTATGCGTTAGGCCGTGATATTGAGTTAGTGATTGTGGATGGGAATCGCCGGTTTGGAAATGAAAGCCTGATTCCATTAGGTCCTTTACGTGAAGGTATTGAGCGACTTAAAGAAGTCGACTTTATCATCACCAATGGCGGTCAAGCGCATACGGGCGAAATCGCAATGGCTTTAGCACCCTCTAAAGCTATTAATCTTAAGACTAAGCAACATGTGGATGTCTCGGAGTTGAAAGATCTCGTCGCATTTGCGGGCATTGGGCATCCTCCGCGTTTTTTTCATACACTAAACTCGATGAACGCAGATGTTAAAGTCACAAAAGGTTTTGCTGACCATCAAGACTTTGATCAACAAGAATTAGAAGCATTGGCTCAACAAGGGACCAATGTGATTATGACCGAGAAAGATGCCGTCAAGTGCAGCCATTATGCGCAAGATAATTGGTGGTATCTGCCTGTATCTGCCCAGTTTGAATCAAACGATGCAGAGCAAATTTTAAATAGAATAAAAGAGGTTAAAGCGGCTTATGGATCACCGTCTACTTGAGATTGTAGCTTGCCCTGTTTGCAAAGGTAAGCTGACGTACGATAAAGATAATCAAGAGTTGATCTGCAAATTGGATCGCCTTGCTTACCCGATCAAAGAGGGTATTCCAGTTCTGCTAGAGCCTGAAGCTCGCACTATGAGCATGGATGAGGGACGCTAATGTCTTTTACGGTTGTCATCCCTTCGCGCTACGCATCGAGCCGTTTGCCTGGTAAACCGCTAGCGGATATTGGTGGTAAGCCTATGGTTCAGTGGGTTTATGAACAAGCGCTACAAGCGGGTGCGGAAGATGTCATCGTTGCAACTGATGACGAGCGTGTTGCGAAAGCGGTTTCGTCATTTGGTGGTAAAGTTTGTATGACCTCTCCCCACCACGAATCAGGTACGGAGCGTCTTGCCGAAGTTGTTGAAAAGATGGCTATTCCGTCAGACCACATTATTGTTAATGTGCAAGGGGATGAGCCTTTGATTCCGCCGTCCATCATTCGTCAGGTTGCTGATAACTTATCTGGGTGTGAAGCCCCGATGGCGACGTTAGCTGTAGAAATAGACTCGGAAGAGGAAGTGTTCAACCCGAACGCTGTTAAAGTTGTCGCAGATGAGCAAGGCTATGCGTTGTACTTTAGTCGAGCAACCATCCCTTGGGATCGCGATAACTTTGCTAAACAAGACAAAACTATTGCCAACCCATTAATGCGTCATATTGGTATTTATGCTTATCGAGCTGGTTTCATTAATACGTATATCAACTGGGCACCAAGTGCATTAGAGCAGATTGAGTGTCTTGAGCAACTGCGAGTGCTTTGGTACGGTGAAAAAATTCATGTGGCGGTAGCGAAAGAAGCACCAGCGGCAGGGGTTGATACGCCCGAAGACCTAGAAGCCGTGCGCGCGATTGTTGCAAAGCAAGCGTAACAAATGCTCATATAGATTTAAGAATAAACAAGGCTCCTGAATTAGGAGCCTTTTTTGTTTTACTCGTATCGCGGTATTAGTTAAATGTTAGTGTCGTATTGGTTCCGTTTAGGGCAGGTCGCTAACACCTCTCGGTGACCGGTGTCTTTCACTTCTTGGAGAATGACATCAAAGCCCCATAATCGGTACACGTGCTTTAGAACTTCTTCGTAACTATCATCAAGTGGGATGCGGTTGTGAGGAACGTACTGCAACGTAAGCGATCGATCACCACGGACATCGACATTAAACACCTGAATGTTTGGTTCAAGATTAGATAAGTTATACTGAGCGGCTAAGGTTTCTCTAATGCGTTTATAACCCATCTCATCGTGTATAGCAGCGACTTCAATAAAGTTCTTATGGTCATCATCGTTGATCGCAAACAGCTTGAAATCACGCATTAATTTCGGAGAAAGGTATTGGCTAATAAAGCTTTCATCTTTGAAATTATGCATCGCGAAATGCACTGCATCTAACCAGTCGGTTCCTGCCAAGTCTGGAAACCACTCCTTGTCCTCATCAGTTGGTTCTTCACAGATACGCTTAATATCTCGGAACATGGCAAAGCCTAACGCGTAGGGGTTAATGCCATTAAAGTAAGGACTGTTATAAGGCGGCTGAGCCACGACACTGGTGTGGCTATGCAAGAACTCTAGAATGAACTTTTCAGACACCAAGCCCTCATCATAAAGATGGTTGAGTATGGTGTAGTGCCAGAACGTTGCCCAGCCCTCATTCATGACTTGCGTTTGTTTTTGCGGATAAAAATACTGACTGATCTTACGGACGATCCGAACAACTTCACGTTGCCATGGCTCTAACAACGGAGCATGTTTTTCGAAGAAGTAGAGCAAATTTTCCTGAGGCTCGCTTGGGAATCGCTCTTTAATGTCTTCCTCTTTCGTCTTGGCTGTTGGTACCGTGCGCCAAAGCTCATTAACTTGAGATTGTAGGTATGCTTCGCGTTCTTCTTGTCTTGCTTTTTCCTCTGTAATTGAGATTTTCTCTGGACGCTTGTAGCGGTCTACACCAAAGTTCATTAACGCGTGACAAGAGTCGAGCAGTTTTTCCACTTCTTTTACGCCATATCGTTCTTCACACTCGGCTAAATACTTTTTGGCGAACAGCAGATAGTCGATAATAGAGCTGGCGTCAGTCCACGTTTGGAATAGGTAATTACCTTTGAAAAAAGAGTTATGGCCGTAACACGCGTGCGCTATAACGAGTGCTTGCATTGTTACCGTATTTTCTTCCATCAAATAAGCAATACAAGGGTCGGAGTTAATCACAATCTCGTAGGCTAACCCCATTTGACCATGTTTATAGTTCTGCTCTGTTTGAATGAATTTTTTACCAAATGACCAGTGGTTGTAATTGATTGGCATGCCGATACTTGAGTAGGCATCCATCATCTGTTCTGAAGTAATCACTTCTATTTGGTTAGGGTAAGTGTCTAGGCGATAATGCTCCGCGACACGCTTAATTTCTTTGTGGTATCGCTCTAACAGCTCAAATGTCCAATCTGGTCCATCTGGCAACACTTTACTGTTACGCTTTTTAGGCGCCTCTCCTGAGAGGTTTCTCGTTGCGGTATTCATCGCTAGCCTCCTTACGCCGTTTCTTTTTGGAATAGTTCACGAAAGACTGGGAAAATATCCTCCACAGAGCGAATGTTTTTCATTGCGAAATTAGGAAACTCTTCAGTGAGTTTTTCGTACTCATGCCATAGAGTTTGGTGCGATCGCCGCGTGATCTCTATGTAAGAGTAATACTGACAGTTTGGAAGTAATTTGTTCACTAACAGATCCCGGCATCTTGGCGAATCATCTGCCCAGTTGTCACCGTCGGATGCTTGAGCTGCATATATGTTCCACTGACCAATCGGGTATCGCTCTTTTACTATTTCATCCATTAACTTGAGCGCGCTAGATACAATGGTACCCCCGGTTTCTTGTGAGTAGAAAAATTCGTGCTCGTCCACTTCCTTCGCTTGGGTATGGTGGCGGATAAAGACGACTTCGACATTCTCGTAGGTACGAGTTAAGAACAAGTACAAAAGAACATAGAAGCGTTTTGCGATGTCTTTCGTTGCCTGGTCCATCGAACCGGATACGTCCATTAGACAGAACATTACCGCTTGGCTCGATGGTACCGGGCGTTTCTCATAGTTCTTGAAGCGTAAGTCGAAGGTATCGATGAACGGCACGTTTTCGATTTTCTTGCGCAGTTCTTCAATTTCAGCCTTCAAGCGGTTCTCTTCAAACTGCTGAGCAGGTTCAATATTTTTGATGCGAGCAAGTTCGTCTTCTAACTCTTTAAGAAGTCGTTTCTTACCAGCAGTCATTGCAGTACGGCGCGCAAGAGATTGTTGCAGAGAGCGTACTACGGCGATATTGGAAGGGATACCGGCAGTTTGAAAGCCTGCACGGTGCGTTTTCCATTCTGTGATTTTGGCAATTTGGTTTTTTTCTAGATTAGGCAGCTCGAGATCTTCGAACAAAATATCGAGGTACTCATCTTTTGATATTTGGAATACAAATTCGTCTTGGCCTTCTCCATCTGGACTGGCGTTCCCTTCTCCAGAGCCGCTACCTTGACCGCCACCTTTGGGACGCTCAATTTTATCACCAGTAATGAATTGGTCGTTACCGGGATGAACTCGTTCTCGAACACCACCTTTGCCTTGATGAAATATAGGCTCATTGATGTCTTTGTGAGGGATAGAGACGTCTTCGCCCGTTTCCGTATTCGTAATCGAGCGTCGATTCACTGCGTCTGCTACCGACTCTTTTATTTGCTCTTTGTGGCGCTTCAAGAAGCGCTGTCGATTAACAGCGCTCTTGTTCTTGCCATTGAGCCTTCGGTCTATAAATTGCGCCATGAAATAGCCCTCTTCATGTTTCACAAGCGACCTAACTCAATACTGGGTTAGGATGACTTACGTACTCGTAGGTACCACTCAGAAAGTAGGCGAACCTGTTTCTCGGTATAGCCTTTTTCCATCATGCGAGCGACAAAGTCGTCATGCTTCTTCTGATCTTCAGAAGAGGTTTTCGCATTAAATGAGATAACCGGAAGTAGCTCTTCGGTATTGGAGAACATTTTCTTCTCGATTACTGTGCGCAGTTTTTCGTAGCTGGTCCAAACCGGGTTTTGACCATTGTTATTCGCTTTCGCACGAAGCACAAAGTTAACGATTTCGTTTCGGAAATCTTTCGGGTTAGAAATACCAGCTGTTTTTTCGATCTTCTCTAGCTCAGCATTCAGTGAAGAGCGATCAAATAGCTGACCAGTTTCTGGATCTCGGTACTCTTGGTCTTGAATCCAGAAGTCTGCATAGGTGACATATCGGTCGAAGATGTTTTGGCCGTATTCAGAGTAAGACTCAAGATAAGCGGTCTGAATCTCTTTACCGATAAATTCAACGTATCGAGGTACTAGGTAGCCTTTCAAGAACTCGAGATATTTCTCTGCTGTTTCAGCAGGGAACTGTTCGCGCTCAACCTGTTGTTCAATCACATAGAATAGATGTACAGGGTTGGCTGCCACTTCGGTTTGGTCGAAGTTAAATACGCGTGACAAAATCTTAAAGGCAAAACGTGTTGAGAGACCGTTCATGCCTTCATCGACACCAGCATAATCACGATACTCTTGATAGCTTTTTGCCTTTGGATCCGTATCTTTCAGCGTTTCACCGTCGTATACGCGCATCTTAGAGAAGATGGACGAGTTTTCAGGCTCTTTAAGTCGAGAAAGAATACTGAATTGTGCCAGAGTCTCGAGCGTGCTTGGTGAACAAGGGGCTTGAGACAACTCACTGTTTTCGAGAAGTTTTTGGTAGATTTTGACTTCTTCTGAAACACGTAGACAGTAAGGTACTTTCACAATATAAACACGGTCCAAGAACGCTTCATTGTTCTTGTTGTTACGGAAGGTCTGCCACTCAGATTCGTTTGAGTGAGCCAGAATCATACCGTCGAATGGAATCGCAGAAAGGCCTTCTGTACCGTTGAAGTTGCCTTCTTGCGTTGCTGTTAACAGCGGGTGAAGCACTTTGATTGGTGCTTTGAACATCTCAACGAATTCCATTAAACCTTGGTTTGCTTTACACAGCGCACCGGAGTAGCTGTAAGCGTCTGGATCGTCTTGCGAATAGTGTTCAAGCTTACGAATATCGACTTTACCAACCAATGATGAGATATCTTGGTTGTTTTCATCGCCTGGTTCAGTTTTGGCAATACCGATTTGGTCAAGGATAGAAGGGCGTACTTTCACTACTTTAAATTTGGTGATATCACCACCAAACTCGTGAAGACGTTTAGCGGCCCAAGGAGACATGATCGAGCGAAGATAACGGTGCTCGATGCCATATTCTTTTTTCAAAATATCGCCATCTTCTGTGGCTTTGAATAGGCAGAATGGATGGTCATTCACTGGGCTGCGTTCGCCGTTAGCAGTAAGAACATAAATAGGCATCTGTTCCATCAGAGCCTTAAGCTTTTCTGCAAGCGAAGACTTACCGCCACCTACAGGGCCGAGTAAGTAAAGAATCTGCTTACGCTCTTCTAGGCCTTGCGCCGCATGTTTTAGGTAAGACACAATTTGTTCTATGGCATCTTCCATGCCATAAAAGTCTTTAAAGGTTTCATAACGAGAGATAACACGATTCGAGAAGATTCGGCTTAGTCTCGGATCCTTTGCCGTATCGATTATCTCTGGTTCACCAATCGCCATCAGTAGGCGTTCTGCTGCATTAGCATAAGCGCTTTTGTCATCTTTACACAGGGCTAAAAACTCCTGTAACGACATCTCTTCATCTTTTGCAGCTTCATATCTTGATTGATAGTGGTCGAAAATACTCATGTCGCTTTCCCCTTTAATAGTCAGTCTACCGACGAACGTTGATTCAGGCTTTCCACCAACAGTTATGCTCGTTGTTGTTTGAATATACGTCCTGTTATCACATTTGGTTCGTACAGAATGTAAGATTGGCGACACCAAAGACTTTGCTTTATGGACGGTTTTTTCGTTACAACGGTGAGCGGTGGATATGAATTTTTCAATCACAGCCTTTCTCTACTTAAGCCTAGTCGGGGATTTGCAATTTTGCTTAACAATTATGAATTTATTGTAAAAGTGACATTTGAATCACTCTTTTATTAAGGACGAATTTATGTCGTGAATAGGTGCAATAGAAATCAAATATTTGGCAAAGACAGAAGAGTCTCAGTGATTCGTTGTTCTACATTGAGCAAGGTAAGTGAAAGAGGTAGGAAGAGAGCAAAGTCTTAGATAAGTTTGTGACAGGGTAAATAACAAGGAGAGCGGGCGCTCTCCTCATTCTTAGACGACCATTTTATGCGCTGAAGATTTGCGCTAGTTCGTTTTCACATAAATGATACTGACGAGGGCAGTTACGCCAAGTTTGCAGCATACGGCGGTATTTATCTAGCATCGGCATTTGGCTGTTAAAGTGATGATCTGCCTTGTCAAACTGAGGGTACAAACCTTCAGAATCGATGAGAAAACGTACGTAATGTACTTGTTGCGCTTCTGAAGCGATATCAAATCCCAAGAACTTCAAGCGGCGCTGATCTACGTTGCTGCGGTCTTCATCGTCTAGCATGTTGTAAGATTCTTGCATCGCATGATACATCTCCATAACGTCGATGATCTCACGACATTCTGCTTCTGAGAGGCAGCCGAAATCTTTGTTCAACTCTCGCATTTGTAGTTCATAACCACGTTCAACGATCGTTTGTAAGCGTTTGTATTTGGCCGCATTACTTGGATCAAGTTGAGACATAAGGTTGTATTGGTTTGATAGAATCAAACGTTGAGCGTTTGACATTTCCATGGTGACCTCACTAGATATCTAATACATTTTTAATGTGCTTAGGTTAACGCTTAAGACATGAGTGAAACATGATCTCAACACATATTTAATACTAAAAAATGGCAAGAACTGTCACTTTTGACCAGTTTGAAAACACTTATTTATGGTAATGATTGTATATGTAGTCTCGGTCTGAAAATACTCTCAGCCACTCTGGCTTGAATACGGTTAAAACCGCCAGTGCCAAACCATTTAATAGACCTTCTGGAAAGGCGAGCAACGGCACAAAAACAAAGTAGTTATGTTGAATGGTTTCCCAATCGTAGTGACCAACTGATAGGTGATAAAAAGAGTTAATGATGAGGTGCAGACTTCCTGTTATCGCGCCATTGAAAAATCCAGCAACGAAGATGAAAACAAAAATGTTTCGTGGCAAGTAGTGGTAACTCAGAAGAAACACTAAGTAACTAATGAAAATCGGAATTAGGGCAGATAGAACTAACGACGTGGGTAAGAGTAGCAAGGACACATCATGTAGTAGGTGGTTGACCAACATAGCGGGAATGCTGAGTATAAATGCCATGCGCCAACCATACATCATCGTCAGCGTTGTTAGTGCAAGAAAATGAATCTGTAATCCTTCTTTTACACCTGCTTGAGCGGCCCATAAAATACTGAAAAAGAAGAGCGTTGCAAAAACGAGGTGCTGAAATCCTTTTTCTTTTTCCAGTTTGGGCCAAACGACTTTTTTCCAATCTGGTAGGCAGTAGACTACTACTATCCAAATTGAGACAACAAGAGAGCCTAAGTTAAACAAATCCATGTTACTTCCTTCCTATGCGAACATGACGCAATCATTTCTATCGTTCTTTTTATACCTAAATGACCGCAGAGAAACTCACTGATAAGGCTTAGATATAATCAAAAAAATACCAGCAATAAGCTGGTATTTTAAAGAGGTTAGTCTTGCGGTTCACTTAGTATTTTACGTTATCGTTGTATTGAGCAAGAATGGATTGAATTTCATCCATGGTTTCTTTCGGTGGCGGGTTTACGCCTTCGAGTGGGTATTCTAAGCCTAACGCTTCCCACTTATGAGCCCCTAATTTGTGGTAAGGAAGTAACTCGACCTTTTCGATGTTATCCATGTCTTTAATAAATTCACCAAGCATGTGTGCTGCTTCTGGGTCATCTGTGTAACCAGGCACGACGACATAGCGAATCCATGTTTTCTTTCCGATTTTTTGCAAGTAACGAGCAAAGTCCAATGTGCGTCGGTTGGATACACCGATGAGATCTTGGTGCACTTCGTCTTTCATGTGTTTGATGTCAAGCATGACTAAGTCTGTTGCATCCAGTACTTCATCGATAACATCAGTGTGCTTACGAACATAACCGTTAGTATCTAGACATGTATGAATGCCTTCGGTTTTAGCTGCGCGGAAAAAATCACGTACGAATTCCGGTTGAAGCATCGCTTCGCCGCCAGAACAAGTAACGCCACCACCTGATGCATTCATGAAGTGGCGGTAACTTTTCGCTTCGGAAATGATTTCTTCAACCGTGACTTCTTTGCCATCATGCGTGTCCCAAGTATCGCGGTTATGGCAATACTTACAGCGCATTAAACAACCTTGCAAGAAGACGATAAATCGAATACCAGGTCCGTCTACGGTACCACATGACTCAAATGAGTGAATACGACCAGCTGTTGACATCTTTTGCTCTCATTACTAGTAAATTCTAGCTGTTATTTTATTACAAAAAGCAGGGTTAAAACAGCTTTGTCGGTACTAAAGGCAAGGTTATTTGAAGAAAGAAAATAGATGGAGCCAATCTGCATAAACGCTTGAACACGAGGTGGTTAATACCTACCCCGAGAACTTGCCGTGTATCTAGATTGACTTCGATGCTGGGATAATCCAGTTTTTAGAAAAAGGCGAACACGGAGAACGAGCCTGTCCCATAAACATCGGTTTGGGCTTCTTCATAATCCGGTGTTTTAATTGTAAAGGTGATGCTTGCACCGTAATTTTGGTTGTACCAAGATACTCCCGCGACGGCACTTGCTTGCCAATTTTGCAGTGTGACGTCGTATGGCGCTGACGGTTCAGGAATGCCAGGACGATCTCCTTCGATAGTCATGTCATTAAAGCGGTAACGACCTTCAAACCCGGTGAACAAGAACCAACTCGACGTGTTCTGAGCGATCATACTTGCTGAGAAAGGGCTTTCGACACTGATATTGGCGGCTCCGATGCTATTTGCTAGGTTTGTACCCCAACGAAACATGACGCCTTGAGAGACATCACTACGGAAGTTACCCGCATTGATGTCGTTAATGTTGGTGATCTCCCATTGTGTTTTTTGTTCTTCGCTGCGCATCAATTTGTTAAATACGCGGTAACCAAGGCTGAACGCAACTTTATCTTCAATCTGGTAATCCCAACCTTGAGGGTCCGTCGATCCTGTTATGCCGTGAACGATTTCTTGCGCCTTTTCTGATAGCGAACTTTCACCCGTAGCTCCTATGGTGAAATTGTACCGTACAGCTTTGTCACTCGTTAGGGAAAGGTAGTTGATTTCGGTGTGTAGGTAACCGGCATATGGGCGATCATTGATTAGTGGATAATCGGCTTCAATGTCGCTTGGAGTCCACATCTTGTGGCCAAGAACCAACTCTATTTTATCGATATTGGCGTGCTCTGAGTTAGCTAGACTCAGCCATTTCCATTGGCTTTCTTGTGTCAGTTGGTCTGTCGCGTAAGAAAGGAAAACACCATTCGTATAGTCTTGATCGACGCCAAAAATACCATCGTTGTCGATGGTAAAAGAAACCGTAGACTTAGTGGATGCTATTGCAACTGGAGAAAGAAGGGTAAGAATAATTAATTTACTAAATCTCATAGACTTTATTTGCTAACTTTTTTCGCATCATACGTAAGAATGCGGGCAAAAGTCTTTCGCGATATCACAACTTTCATTCAAGAAATAAAAAAAGGCTGATGCTACTTAGCATCAGCCTTTGTTGTATTACTAGAACGTTATTTCGCTATAGTCTTATAGAGACTCAGTGAATGTACGCGCGATTACGTCAGCTTGTTGCTCTGCAGTTAGAGAGTTGAAGCGAACAGCGTAACCAGATACACGGATTGTTAGCTGAGGGTATTTCTCTGGGTGCTTAACTGCGTCTTCTAGAGTTTCACGGTTAAGAACGTTCACGTTTAGGTGTTGACCACCTTCGATACCCGCTTCGTGGTGGAAGTAACCATCCATAAGACCAGCAAGGTTAGCGCGTTGTGAACCCTCATCTTTACCTAGTGCGTTAGGTACGATAGAGAATGTGTAAGAGATACCATCTTGTGCGTCAGCAAACGGCAGTTTAGCAACTGAAGTTAGTGATGCTACAGCACCTTTCTCGTCACGACCGTGCATTGGGTTTGCACCTGGAGCAAATGGAGCACCAGCACGACGACCGTCAGGCGTGTTACCAGTTTTCTTACCGTAAACCACGTTTGAAGTGATAGTAAGAATTGACTGAGTAGGGATTGCATCACGGTAAGTCTTAAGCTTACGGATTTTGCCCATAAATACAGAAACAAGTTCACATGCAATGTCATCAACGCGTGGGTCGTTGTTACCGAATTTAGGGTAATCGCCTTCGATTTCGAAGTCGATTGCTAGACCGTCTTCGTCACGAATTGGCTTAACTTTTGCGTATTTAATTGCAGATAGTGAGTCAGCCGCAACAGATAGACCAGCAATACCACAAGCCATAGTACGTTTAACGTCACGGTCGTGTAGAGCCATTAGTGCCGCTTCGTAGCTGTACTTATCGTGCATGAAGTGGATAGCGTTTAGTGCAGTCACATATTGTTTCGCTAGCCAATCCATGAAGTGGTCCATTTTCTCCCACAGTTCATCGTAGTTAAGAACATCGCCTTCGATCTTAGGCATTTGCGGGCCAACTTGGATTTTTAGCTTCTCATCCACACCACCGTTGATGGTGTAAAGCATTGTTTTCGCAAGGTTCGCACGAGCACCGAAGAACTGCATTTGCTTACCAACAACCATTGGAGATACACAACATGCGATCGCGTAGTCGTCAGAGTTCATGTCTGGACGCATTAAGTCGTCATTTTCGTACTGAATAGAAGAAGTATCGATAGATACTTTCGCACAGAACTTCTTGAAGCCTTCAGGTAGTTGCTCAGACCAAAGAACAGTGATGTTTGGCTCTGGAGAAGGACCCATAGTGTATAGTGAGTTTAGGAAACGGAAGTTTGTACGAGTAACTAGCGTACGACCGTCAAGACCCATACCACCCATAGACTCAGTTGCCCAGATAGGGTCGCCAGAGAATAGATCATCGTACTCAGGAGTACGTAGGAAACGAACCATACGTAGTTTCATTACGAAGTGGTCGATCATTTCCTGAGCTTGTTCTTCAGTTAGCTTACCAGCCGCGATATCACGTTCGATGAAGATGTCTAGGAACGTAGAAGTACGACCTAGAGACATAGCCGCACCGTTTTGAGATTTAACAGCAGCTAGGTAACCGAAGTAAGTCCACTGAATAGCTTCTTGCGCAGTTTCAGCAGGACGAGAAATATCACAACCGTATTTTGCAGCCATTTCTTTGATTTGACCTAGAGCACGGTGTTGCTCTGCGATCTCTTCACGAAGCTGCATTGTCATTTGTAGGTCTTCGCCGTTCTCAAAACGCTCTTGTAGAGAAGAGAACTGCGCGAATTTATCCTTCATTAGGAAGTCAATACCGTATAGAGCAACACGACGGTAGTCACCGATGATACGACCACGACCGTATGCATCTGGAAGACCAGTCAGTACGCCAGATTTACGACACGCCATGATTTGAGGAGTGTAGATATCGAAAACGCCTTGGTTGTGAGTTTTACGGTATTCTGTGTAGATTTTTTTAACTTGTGGGTCTAGCTCGCGGTCGTAGGCTTTGCATGAACCTTCAACCATGCGGATACCACCGTTAGGGATGATCGCACGTTTTAGAGGAGCGTCAGTTTGAAGACCTACGATAGTTTCTAGGTCTTTTTCGATGTAGCCTGCATCGTGAGCAGTGATGGTAGAGATAACTGAAGTATCAAAATCAACAGGAGCGTGAGTCGCGTTCTCTTGTTTGATGCCTTCCATTACCTTAGCCCAAAGCTTGTTAGTCGCTTCAGTACCTTCAGAAACTAGGAAAGATTCGTCGCCTTCGTACGGAGTGTAGTTCTTCTGAATGAAATCACGAACGTTTACTTCGTTTTGCCAGTCGCCTGCAGCAAAACCTTCCCAAGCTTTAGCAAATTGCTCTGCCATGACATACCTACCTTTTTAGTAGAAAAAAATACGTACTGCTTCGCCGTTGAGCCAGCTATCCCCAGATAAAAGAGGGGAACAGTACACTCTTATGAATAACAATATTTATAGTCTTAAATTTACGTATTCGATTTACAAAACTATAAATATTGTCACTAGTTTTAACGTTTCTCTTTTTAAGCAACAGTTAGAGGTTAAACTAAAATTTTTTTGCAAACCTTAAACTAAATCAATAAATCCTCAAAAATCTCGATAAAAATGGGGTAGCGACGAGCGCTACCCACAAATTTCTGGACTGCTAGCTTATAGCCAAGCTTGGATGCCATACTGGCCTTCAAGCATACCAACTGCAAGCATAGCAACTAAACAGATAACAAGTACGCTTACTGGGATCACAATCTTGTCTACAAATGATAGGCGAGACGCGCGCTCTTTATCTCCAATTAAACCGTTGTTATCTAAAAGCATAGTTAGTGCCCAAGCTAGAACTGGGTTAACAACGGCAGAACCAAAGATACAGATACCTGCTGCTTGTGAGTCTTTCGAGTCCTTCACCATCTGCATGCCAGCTTCAAGCAGTGGTAGAGATACACCAACGAGAAGAGCAACGCGCATAACTGGAGGCCATACTGCAACGTCCATAGGAAAACCAAGGATTGCAACAATAATACATAGAGAGCCTAGTAAGATGGCACCAGCAGGAATAGGGCGTTTCGCGATTGCAGCAGGGATCATGTAAGTCCCCCAAGATGATGTGATGTTACCACCACCCACTGCAGTACCGACCATTTGGCGAACGGAACACATTGTCATTGTGTCATCAACGTCCATCAGCACTTTCTCACTCTTACGTGGGTAGTTCATCTCTTGGAAGATACGGTGACCCAAGAAGTCAGGTGACCACATTGCTACCGCAAGAATGGCGAATGGTAGTGAAGCGATGAAGTGTTCCATATTAGGAAGACCAAGCATCCAACCTTCTTCTGTTGAACCCCACCAGTAGATTGGATTTAGGTTTGGAAGGCCTGTCTCGGTTACGAATTTAATATCGAAGCCTGCGCCAAGAGCAAGTGCGATTGCAAGCCCAGTGAAGGCACAAACAGGGATCGCTAGCCAGCGTTTGTTCACTTTAGCAAGGAACGCGTATAAGCCAATGGTAACCGCAAGAACAATTAGACCGATGTAACCCATGCTACCAGCGGCAACCGTATCGGATTGCAAACCAACAGCCCAAGCTTGAATAGAGTTAATTTGGCTCATGGTTCCGGTTAAACCTAGGAAAATAAGAAGGCCACCAGCCGTACCTTCAGAGGTGAGGTTAACCAGTTTTGACCCACCTTTTAAGAGGCTCAAAATCAAACCAAACACACCAATGAGAATTGCTAATGCAAGAGGATGAGCACCAGCAAGAGCGATGGTACCAATAAGAGGGATCATTGGGCCGTGGTTGCCTGCTAGGTTGGCTTTAGGGTTAATAAAACCAGAGGCAAGTACACAGAAAAGAAGTGCAGGGATGAGCATTTCTACACGCGCAACTTCGATAGCAAAGTCCTTGCCTAAGTTTACGTGGTCCCATGCTGCAGTAAGACCTTCAGCCCAAGACATCATTACCGCAGAGTACATTGCGATAATACCGATAGTACCAGCAAGTGCTGGAACAAGGTCTTCAAGCTCAAAGCGGAAGTCACGACCTGGCAAGTTCAAGCCAAAACGACGTGGCTTCATGATTTGTAGTTCGTGGTCTAGGTAGTCTGAACGGCTTGCGAACTCAGATGCTGGACGATGAAGCTCACGGTAGCTCTTGGTCTCGATATCTGAATCAGAGTGCGTTTTGTTAACTGCGTCTGACATAGATTCCTCATATATTTAAAAGTTATGAATTCTTCATTCAATTGTGTTAATCCGCATCCTGCGGCACGCTTATGCTAGCTATTGTTAGATTTGTTACACGTCGACACTGTGCCTAAGCATAGCTAATAACTTATTGTGTTGAGGCACAAAAAAAAGCCTCATCTTTTGGCAGGAGTCTAGCAAGATAGCCATTTAGGGTGATTGATTTAGATCACTTTAAGAATGGTTGTGAAATAAAACTACAGAAAGTTTCTGGCATGCGAATGAGATGCGGAGATCTTGTGTAATTTCATTACACAAGTTGCATAAAATTAGAACTTTTTGTCCTTTTGCACGAGATGCAGATTAAATGTCAATATTCACGATGATTATATAAAGCTGGCTTTATTCTTGCTTTGGACAGAGCAAAGACAATTTTTTGGCTAATCATTGCCGCTCAGTTTAGGAAAAAGACATGAAACAGCTTAAAGTACTGCCACTAGTGGCAATCATCTCAGGGTTAATGGTCGGTTGCGGCGGCGGTGGCGGCGGTGGCGGTGGTGCAGCGCCGAAAACTGCGTTTACTTTTGATTTTGCTATACCAGCAACAATGACTGAAAGTGAAGCAACTACGAAAGGTTGTACTGTATATGACCACAAAACTGAGCTGAACGGCGATAAAACGGTTTTAACCTACAGTGCAGCGTCAAAAGAGCAAGTGACCAACTATGTTATCGGTTACTACTCTGATGCAGATGGCAAAAGATCCGGAGACATTATCAAACCTACCACTGATAACTTTAAGTTTTATCTTGAAGATATCCCTGACGGCGGCTTTATAACGTTTCAAGCAATAGAATTTAACGGCAAAGAAGCTCGCGTAAACACGTTTTCAAAAGAGTTCTTGGAAGATAAGAAACTACGTAATGCTACTTTTGCACTAAACCGAGACTCTTTGAACAAATGCTTTACTGGCGGTAACTTAGCAAGCAATAAGTTTACTAACTTAGATTACCGAAATGCTGAATCAGGTGGCGGAGATTACAACTTTGTCTCGCAAACCGATATTTTCACGTCTCCGAACCCTGATATGTTGCCTACTGATGAACTGATGGGGCTTAAAGGTGAACCAACGGCATTGTTTCAGTATGAATCAGGTTCAAGCGACAAAGCGCTTTACCAATATGGTATTGGTTCGTGGGGAACTGGTGAGATAGCCTTAGTTAGAGCGGATAATACGTCAAACATTTATTCGTCTTCTGACTATACTTACGACTCGCTTAACATTGGCTTTGTTACTAACGGCTTTGCATATGACGCGTTGAAGCTGGATAAAACGGCCGTTGAATATAATCGCCCTAGTGCAACGAATAAAGAAACTTGGGTATACATGGCGTTCTCAGAGAATCAAGTTAATGGTTGGGAGTCTCTACTTAACGAAACGATCTCTGACGGATGGGATATTGACGTTGATCCGAGTGCTTACTTAAATATTGATAACCTGCCGAACACAAAACCAAGTGTATCAACGCAAGGAAGTGCAGAGTCCGTGATTGATCTGGACATGGGCTTAACATCGTCTACTGAAGGCTTTACTCGTGTCGCTTACTTTGCAACTTCAGGCGACTACAGAGTCACACATCGCATTTTCACAACAAGTGATAGTGATTCTGTTGTTGTTCCTGAATTGCATTACTACAACTTCCCAACATCGGCCGTTAACGGTTTGAAGGTTTCAGCTTCGGACGATTTTAATCGCACTGCTTTAGTAGTGAATGAAGATAGTAATATTGATTCTAAAGTTTTCATGAGCTTCTTCTCCAATGGTGAAGCGTCAGAGCCTGAACTAGATGAAGACCTAGATGGCATCATTACTTCTGAAAAAGAAGGCTTAGAAAATGAAGTGACATTACGTACTTCAAACTCGTTGGTAGTCAGTCGTTTTAATTAATTCATTGCGACCTCGAATAGGTTTCAATTAACACTTTTGTAAATTTATTAAGCCCCTTTGAAAGGGGCTTTTTTATATTTAATATTCAACTTTTGAAGAATATGTTGCTATATATTGCATATTAATTTGTCTATCGTATCTTTCTATTCGAATTGTTCAGGTTAATAATTTGTTGCAAGTTTCAAGGGGCGGTGCTAATTTGTTCCGAATTAGAGAGGGCGGAGTCCCTTAATTGCAGTGACAAAAACACAGGGAGTAGGGCGCATGAATGATGTACCAGCGCTAGATATAAAAGACCTGCACAAAACATTTGGACAAAATGAAGTTTTAAAAGGCATTTCACTTGCCGCGCACAAAGGAGATGTTATCTCCATCATTGGCTCTTCCGGCTCAGGTAAGAGTACCTTTCTCAGATGTATCAACTTGCTAGAAACGCCTACCGCGGGCGAAATTTGGGTAAATGGTGAATTAATCCAAATGAAGAACAACAGAGCAGGTGAATCTGTTCCTGCTAATGAAAAGCAAGTCCAACGTATTCGTTCACGCCTGGCAATGGTTTTCCAAGGTTTCAACCTCTGGTCTCACCTAACCGTACTAGAAAACGTGATTGAGGCGCCTGTTCATGTCTTAGGCGTGCCAAAAGCTCAAGCGATTGAAAACGCAGAAGTCTTGCTTAAGAAGGTAGGCTTGTATGAGCGTAAAGATTATTACCCTGGGCACTTATCTGGCGGCCAGCAGCAACGTGCAGCTATTGCCCGTGCGCTAGCAGTTGACCCAGAGGTGATGTTGTTTGACGAGCCAACTTCTGCGCTTGACCCAGAACTTGTAGGAGAAGTTCTGGGGGTAATGAGAGATTTGGCAGATGAAGGGCGAACTATGCTGGTGGTCACGCACGAAATGGCGTTTGCACGTGACGTATCAAACCATGTGATGTTTTTACATCAAGGCTTAGTGGAAGAACAGGGAAATCCAGCTAAGCTATTTACAAACCCGGATTCAGAACGATTACAGCAGTTTATCTCATCCATTTACTAATATTTGTTAGGCGGCAGACTATTGCCTCCTAAGCCAACACAACAAACAAAACGAAATAAAATAGCAATCACAGGAGTATGGAAATGAAAAAGTGGTTATTAGCAGCAACGATTGCTGCAACGGCAGTATCAGGTGTTGCCCAAGCGAAAGAATGGAAAACAGTTCGCTTTGGTATCGAAGGTGCTTACCCTCCGTTTAGCTGGACAGAAACTGATGGCTCAATAAAAGGCTTTGACGTAGACATGGCAAATGCACTCTGTGAAGAGATGCAAGTGAAGTGCAAAATCGTCGCTCAAGATTGGGATGGTATTATTCCTTCTCTGCTTGCACGTAAGTACGATGCCATCATCGCAGCAATGTCTATCACTGAAGAGCGCAAGAAAAAAGTCGATTTCACTGGCAAGTACGCACAAATTCCAAATAAATTTATCGCTAAGAAAGGTGCGGGTCTAGATTTTGATAATCTTAAAGATGTCAAAATTGGCGTGCAACGTGCGACGACACATGACAAGTACTTAACTGACAACTACGGCGATGATGTTGAAATTGTGCGTTATGGCTCTTTTGATGAAGCGTATCTTGATCTAGAAAATGGTCGAATTGCTGCCGTTTTAGGTGATGCGTCTGCTCTAGAAGAGGGTGTGATCAACAAAGCAGGTGGCGAAGCTTATGAGTTTGTTGGACCGTCGTTAACCGATCCAAAATGGTTTGGTGAAGGTATGGGTATCGCTGTTCGTAAACAAGACAAAGATCTGACGAAGAAACTCGACGCAGCAATTATTTCACTACGTGAGAAAGGTGTTTACCAAGAAATTGCTGGTAAATACTTTAACTACGATGTGTACGGTGAATAAACCGTAATTAAGCGACCGTTGGCTTGTTCCTAGAAGTAGTCAACGGTCGATTTTTTGAGTTTAGGGATTAGGAACTCACCTATGCTAGATTTACAAGGATACGAAGCTTCGATTTTGAAAGGAGCTTTAGTAACAATAGAAGTTGCAGTGCTTTCACTCATTCTCGCCATGGTCTTAGGCATGCTTGGCGCATTAGCTAAGTTAGCACCTTACAAATGGGCAAGGGCGATTGCCACTCTTTACACCACCGTCATTCGCGGTATTCCAGATTTGGTTCTGATGATGCTGATTTTCTTTGGTGGACAAATACTTTTAAATAACAGCCTTTACTCCATTAACGAAACGCTCAACGAGTGGTTTGCCTCGAGTGATCCAAACCATGAATGGACGTCTTACTTACCTGATTATATTGATGTCAGCCCATTTATTGCTGGTGTACTCACGATTGGTTTTATCTTTGGCGCCTACATGGCGGAGACTTTTCGTGGAGCGATCATGGCGGTGGACAAGGGTGAATTAGAAGCGGCGAAAGCTTATGGGATGAGCTCTGCTTTATCGTTTAGAAGAATCTTGCTTCCTCAGATGATTCGTCATGCATTACCTGGATTTGGTAATAACTGGTTAGTGTTACTTAAGACCACTGCGTTAGTTTCCATTATTGGTCTGGATGACATGGTGAGAATGAGCTCATTGGCAGCAGGTACGACCAAAATGCCGTTCACCTTTTACATGGCTGTCGCGCTCATCTTTCTATTTTTTACCAGCGTTTCGACCGGGCTACTCAAGCTTGTTGAGCGTAAGTTCAGTATTCATGCGAGGTAAGTTATGGACTTTTCTTTGATTATTGAAAGCTTTCCAACTTATCTTCAGGGACTTTGGACAACAGTTTGGTTAGTGGGATTAGCGTTGGTTATTGGCTTGTGTGTCTCTATCCCATTAGCCGTGGCACGCAATAGTACCAATTACGCTCTAAGCTTACCTTCTTGGGGATTCATTTACTTTTTCCGTGGAACGCCGCTATTGGTTCAGCTGTATTTGATTTACTACGGCATGGATCAGTTTTTCCCTGTGAAAGATACCTTATGGGAGAACGCTTGGTTCTGTGCTTTGGTCGCTTTTATTCTGAATACATCGGCTTACACCGCAGAAATTATTCGTGGTGCGATTAATGGTTTGCCGAAAGGTGAGGTGGAAGCTGCGAAAGCGTATGGCATGAGTAAGTTTATGACATACAGACGTATTATCTTGCCGAGTGCATTGCGTCGAGCATTACCAGCTTATTCAAACGAGGTCATATTTATGCTGCACGGAAGTGCAGTCGCGGGCATCGTTACCATCATGGATTTAACTGGTGCTGCGCGTCTAGTTAACTCGCGCTACTATGCACCATTTGAGTCTTTCCTGACGGCGGGGCTGTTCTACATGGCACTGACGTTTATGATCTTGTGGTGTTTCAAAGTGGCAGAGAAGCGTTTCTTAGCTTATCTGCGTCCTTTAAGCTAATTATCAATAGAGGCAATAGCATCGGAGTGGGTGCTATTGCTTTTGATAATTTTGTTATCTTCATTCCTATTTTTCCAGTCGATGTAAAAGACTCTTTCTTATTATTCATCAACTTACATTAACATTCGGTAAACTCATTGTTTAGTAAGTAAAAATGAAAAAAACAATTCTATCGTTGGGCATTGCCGCCTTAGCCACAGGATGTGGTGGGGGAGAGGGAGAATCACAACCTAATGCTCAAGTAAAACCAACGCCAGCTCCAGTTCAACAAGCTCTTGAAACTGGTAATGCACTGCTCGTTTCTGACCCGAGCGAATTCATTCGTAAAAGTCGTCAGGTTGTAGAAGCTCACAAGATGCAGTCGAATACGATCAAATCTGCAATTGCGAAAAGCCTTTCAGGTCTTTATTGGGATCCAACCCATGATGCCGCGATCTTGGCACCTCAGTATGGCTTCAACGACACCATCTTGATGACCAATAAGGCCATGGCAAGCGGTTACAAAGATCAAGCTCTGTCAATTGGCGTTGCCGGGGAAAAGTCTAATGGTCAACGTTACGCACTATTAGGTAGTAACCCATTTAGAACGGCACAACGTTTTCCCGACTCTTCCAACGCGGCGATGACGCAATGGTTAAGTAACCTGGTCACTTGGTTGTCGGGTGGAGTTACTTCAAACGTCGTCATCGCGCAAATGGATCAGTCTTATTACTTTCCGGATGAGCAAGCGACTCGGAATTGGCTGAAAGACAATGTTTCACAAGAGCTGGCGTTTAACGAGGCCAACCTATGCGATGGTTCGAAGCTACTTAGCTGCTTGCAAACCAATACTCCAAACTTATTGATCTTGTCACAGCATCTGCAATCTGGAGATACCAACAAACCAGTACTCGAAGCTTTGGAATACGCTGAGCAAGCCCAAATTCCTGTTCTATACCTGCATTGGGATGGAGGACTAACTGATCTTGGCCAAGACATTTTGGAAAAATTCCATGTTGATTATGTGGGAGATAACTATTGGCGTAAGTTAGGCTTGGTCGACTGGGAACCTTCATCGTTGATGAACGTTGTGCCGGACTCTGTCATCACACAACAAGCGCTGTTGTCTCGTTTTGAATCTCAAAATTTCAACGTTGACTTGTCAAAGTGTGATGACAAATCCTGCCCTGACACTGCGAATATGGACAGTCAATTTTATGCAGGGGCAAACAGCATTCGCCATTGGTTGCAAAAGCTTGATGAACAAAAAGTAGATTTGTTTAATCAAAACGGCTACCAATACGAAAAACTCATGGTATTGCTGGCTGATCATTATCGTCAAACGGTTGTCTTCCCGATGGACAAACAATCAACCCAAATGACCGAATTCCTAAAGTCGTACTTTGCCGATTACGTGCAATACAACAGCCGAAGCGTAAACCCAAAACAACCAAATATGGGGAACTTCAGCCGTAGTGAGTTTAGCCCTGACATAAAGAGAATCAGTGCAACGATTAATATGGAATCAAAGCGTAACTTCCGTTCGGCTGGTGTGTATGCGCTTCCTGGGGAAACCTTTACGGTTAAACGTAATGACAGCAATGATGTGGCGACTAAGATTGTCATCAACACTTTAAGAAGTGGTGCAACTCATGAGTTCAGCAAAGATGGATACACGCGACCAAAACTGCTGACTTCATTCGGCTATGAAGTGAAGCCGGGTGAAACCATCACGCTGACTTCTCCTTATGGTGGTCCAGTACAGGTTCACTTTGACAAAAATGATGTTCCGGTTGAACTGAAATTTAATCATGTGGCACAGCATCCAGTTTGGAGAAGTGAGAAGGACAACGACGCTTTTATTCAACAGTTAGAAGCCAATTTATTCGATTGGGCTGAGCTGATCACTCCTGGGTTTGAAGTACACTCAAAGCGCGACAAAATGTTGGAGTCGGTCAACGATGAAATGTGGTCTACCCCTTCGGAAATGGCGCTTGCAACAGAAGAATATGTTCACAACTACCCGCATGTGCTGGCAGGTTTCCAAGGGCCGGGCATAGATGAAGTGCCTGAAATTATTCAATACGCCCAAAACCAAGGTTGGGAAATCGCCAATATTGATATAGTGAAGCACATGAACGCTGACCAAGCGACGTGTGGTTATGGTTGTTCGGGTAACCCTTACGATGCTTACTGGTCATTCAGCCCACTCGGTCACGGTGATTTACATGAGCTTGGTCATGGTTTAGAAAAAGGTCGATTCCGATTTTCAGGCTGGGAAGGGCATTCAACGACCAATTACTACTCGTATTACAGTAAGTCTCGTTTCTTCCAGAATACGGGAAAAGTTTCAACTTGCCAAAGCTTGGATTTCAAAGGCCAGTTTGAATTATTGCAAGCTAGCCGAACTCAAGCGGATCCAAACGCATACATGGCTGCGCAAAATCAAACCAGTTGGAGTTGGGGCGCTCGTGTTTACATTCAAATGATGATGGCGGCGCAGCATGAAGGTGTGCTTAAAAGTGGTTGGCATTTATTGGCGCGCTTGCACCTGATTGAACGTGAGTTTAACCGCTTAAAATCGGATGACGCGCTTTGGGATGAGAGACGATTGAGCATTGGTTTTGCCAACTACTCTCGGGAAGAAGCAAATAGCATCTCGAACAGCGACTGGTTGCTTATTGCTCTGAGCTACATCTCTCAGCGAGATATGACTAGCTATCTCGATATGTGGGGGTTCTCGTTCACAGAAAAAGCGAAACAGCAGGTTGTGGAGCTGAATCTACCGCCGATGCCGCTCACTTACTTTGCAAGTAGTAATACAGGCTACTGTCTGAACGAATTTGCTCAAACACCGATAACTATTGATGGTCAAACGGTTTGGCCGCTGAATCAGTGATTAAATGGTAATTTGTATGAAAAAGGGAGACTGAGTCTCCCTTTTTATTGGACTAAGCTTAGCGTTGAGTCTCGCTTATAGCTTTGCAATATATTACTTAAATGTTGACCAGATTGGTGCGTGATCTGAAGGCTTCTCGATACCACGAAGCTCATAGTCGATACCAGATTCAATACACTTTTCCGCTAGAGAAGGGGTTGCCAAAATGACATCAATTCGTAGGCCACGGTTATCATCAAAACCGCGAGAACGGTAGTCAAACCACGAAAATTGATCGTTCACCTCTGGGTATAGCTTACGGAAGGTGTCCACAAAGCCCCAGTCTAGTAAGGTTTTCAACCATTCGCGCTCTTCAGGTTGGAATGAACATTTACCTGTTTTTAGCCAACGTTTACGGTTTGGCTCGCCGATACCGATATCTGCATCAATAGGGCTGATGTTGATGTCACCCATAACAATCAATTGCTCGTCGTTATTGTGATGATCGTTTAGGTAGGTCATCAGATCTTTATAGAATTGGCGCTTGTATGGGAATTTGGTTTCGTGGCTGATGTTATCCCCTTGAGGGAAATAGCCGTTTAGCACAGTGACCTTTTCGCCGTTTTCATTTAAAAACGTTGCCATGATCATGCGCTTTTGATGTTCCTCATTATCCGTCGGGAACCCTTTTTGTACGTGTAGAGGCTCTTGCTTACAAAGCATTGCTACGCCGTAATGTGCTTTTTGACCATGAAAATACACTTTGTAGCCCATGGCTTCGACAGCTTCAATCGGGAATGCTTCATCGTGAACTTTAATTTCCTGAAGACCAATCACATCAGGTTGGTGTTTGTCGATTAGCGCTTGGAGTTGGTGCAGTCGCGCACGTAGTCCATTGATGTTAAAGCTGATTACTTTCATTATTTATCCTTTTGGGGCGTACTTTTTATGAATAGTATCATTGTGTAAGAGCACTGAAAATGAGTCTCGGTGAAAGGAGTGAAACGCTCTGAGCTACTTTGCTTTTAATTTGTTTTCTAAGTCGTTTTGCACGATCTTTAAAGCGTTAAGCGCAACTTCTGGATCTATCTCATTGCTCTCAAGCAAATAGATTAAATCGACAGCCAGTTTGATCTCTTCAGGTGCGTCATCTAAAGGCGAGGTTGGTTGGTCAGCCATTATTGATGTTTTTCCCTATGTGTAATTTGGTTCTCTAGCTTAAGAAGTGCTGCTTCACAACGCGCTAAACGTTGCTCGGTTGCTAGTAATACTTTTTGAGCGTCGGCACGCATAAAACTCGGAGCGCTTTCGACAGCACGTTCTTTTAATAACACCATCTCGCGCAAGCGTCTTGCCCACTCTTGGTGTTGAGCGAGTTCCTGATAAAGCACGTTGATAGGCTTGCGGAAATAGCTGCTATGTTTGATTTCATTCTTACGAATTTTAGTGGTAGAAATCTCGCGTTGAATCGCACCGATTTGCGCCACTAACCGTTCAGTGAGGTACTCAGCACGCAAAGCGGTGAGCTTACCTTCATTTTGCTCACGCACAATCGCATCCAGCGTGGCTTTTGCTTCTTTTACGCAAGGAGTAAGTAAGCGAGAGCGGCAACCAAATAAACGCTCATCAAAAAGCGGAACATGATGTTCGCCTCTTTGACGGTCAAGAACAGCGGCTTGCTTCGCCATTTGTTCTAGATTTTCCTGGAGTTGAGAAATGTTCATGACAAACCTACAAACCATGCGTCATAAGCCAATTTAATGGCTAGTATGCTGACGACAGTAACAAATACAGGACGAATGAATTTAGAACCAAATCTAATAGCGGAGTGCGCGCCAACAAAAGCACCAGCCATTAAACATACTCCCATTGTTAAGCCTAGCACCCAGTTGATATGTCCGAGGAATGCAAAAGTGATCAAAGAGGTAAAGTTACTGGTAAAGTTCATTGCTTTTGCTAAGCCAGAGGCGAGCAAGATATTCAGCCGGTACAGCGCCATTGAACTTACTGTCCAAAAAGCCCCAGTTCCAGGCCCAGCGAGTCCGTCGTAGAATCCGATTGATAAGCCTTGTATGTACTGTTTTTTATGAAGTTTGGGGCAAGGCTCGGGTATTGGACTTTGATGAGCAGAGTGGGGCGTTTTATGAAAAACGGTATACAACGCTGCCGCCAAAATAACAAGCGGCAATCCTTTTTCCAGCCAATCCGTACTAATCGCATCTACAAATAGCGTACCTAATGTCGCTCCGACGAGTGTCGCCACGAATGCACGCCTCCAGCATTGAGGCTTGATTAGACGTTTTTTGTAGTACGTAAATGCCGCAGTAGAAGAAGCAAAGGTAGCGGCAAGTTTATTGGTGCCTAGTGCAATATGAGGCGGCAAGCCCAGCGACAGTAGAGCAGGTACGGTAAGCATGCCACCACCACCGGCAACTGCATCAATAAATCCAGCGACAAAAGCGACAAGCGCCAACACCAACAGCATGGTTGGCTCAATCATTTCCATAAATGGTGATTCTTCTAATATTCTATTTTACGTTTAAATGGAGGTAGTGAGTCGATTAAGGCTTGTCCGTATCGCTTAGTGACTAGGCGTCGATCAAGAATCGTTACTCTACCAGAATCTCTCTCTTTACGCAGTAAGCGACCTACGCTCTGGATCAGCTTTTTGCTTGCGTCTGGTACAGTTATTTGCATAAACGGGTTTCCTCCTTTTTTCTCAATGTATTCGGAATGAGCCTGCTCAACAGGGGAGGTTGGAACGCCAAATGGAATTTTTGTAATCACCAAGTTTTCAAGTAATTCGCCAGGTAAGTCTAGCCCCTCAGAGAAACTGCCAGTACCAAATAAGACGCTGGTTTTATTTGATTCTATTAACTTTTTATGTTTTTTTAGAATTTCTTGACGTGAGCTTTCACCTTGAACTTGCAACGCCCAGCCTTTTTTTATGAACTCCGAAGAGAGTGCCTTCGCGACTTGGTTCATCTGCCAATAGGATGAGAATAATACTAAGTTGGCTTTCTTGTCTTCCAAGTACTTAGGCAATATCTCGATAAGATATTCAGTAAATTGAGGCGCTGGTGGTTCATATTTCATCGCAGGGATGAGCAATTCTGCCTGGTTTTGGTAATCGAATGGTGACGCAAGCGCTAAAAACTGAGTGCCTGATTCTGGTTTTCCATCAATACCAACCTGATGGCAAAAGTAATGGAAAGAGTTTAATGCACGCATCGTTGCGGAAACCAAAATGGCGCCAATACATCTGCTCCAAATCTGTTGGTCGAGTTGCCATCCAATTTCAAGTGGCGAAACACTCACAATGAAATCACCCTCGCGATCGGGGTGGGTTTCTAACCAGCGAGCTAAAGGCGCACCTTTTTCACGAGTTGGTTCAGCCATTAAATGCCATACTTGCGCTAGGTTTTCTAACCTTTGAATGTAGAAACCGAGCTCTGCAAGCGCTGGTTCAGCCAACCTTGTCGCAAGCTCCCCGTCTTTTACTCTTTCCGCAATAAGGTCGGCAATTTTTGCCACGCTCTGATTTGCTTTTTTACTGAACTGTTTTAGTTCTTTGGATTGGTTCTCTAGCCACTCAGGTAGTTCACCGTGTTCGAAGCGGTAGATACCCTCTTCAAATTGAGCTGGGTCGAACTGTTTGGGCAATTGAGTCAGTGCCGGTATCAAGTTCTGAACCGCGTCTTGAAGGTCGTTGCGAAATCGAGCTACGCGTTTCTCGTCTGCGAGTGATGAAAACTTACTAATCGACTGATTTAACTTCTCAAGCCATGCTGCCGCACCTTTTAAACTCGCAGATGCTGAAGCATGGTCACGAGCGACGTGAGGTAAGTGATGTGCCTCGTCGAAGACGTATATCGTATTTTCTGGCTCAGGTAAAATCACGCCGCCACCTAAATCTGCGTCTGCCATGACGAGAGAGTGGTTAGCAATGATGACATCGTTTTTATCCAACTCTGAGCGCGCTTTTTGGAATGGGCAGCCGCGGTGGCCTGGTAAACTGTTATTGCAACTGTGTTTATCACTGACAATCAGTTGCCAAAGCTTATCGTCGATGGGTTTAGGCCAAGAATCACGGTCACCGTCCCATTTACCTTGCGCAAGAGAGCGATGCATTGTTTCTAACAGCTCTATATCTTTTTGCTTAGGTTTGGTTTCAAACATGGCTAACTGGCCACCATCAGCACCGCTAGCAGTAGCGAGCTTTTCTGCACAACAATAGCGTTGACGGCCTTTTGCCAAAATAAAAGAAAACTCTCGGTCGGTAATCCGACGAAAAAGAGGGAGGTCTTTATTTATGAGCTGCTCTTGCAGAGCGACGGTCGCCGTTGAGATAACCACTTTTCTATTGTTATGTACAGCCACGGGAATGGTCGCCATTAGATAGGAGAGCGATTTACCAATTCCAGTCCCTGCTTCTGCAACGAGTATTCGGTTAGATTTGTGATACTGACCGCACAGCGTTTTTGCAATCTCTGCAACAAGGTAGTTTTGTGCTCTTCTAGGCACAAAGTTATCAAGTTGATCTTGAAGGTTTTGATAGCTATTACGAATCGATTTTTGAATGTTACTGGTCAGCATACGGGCCTCAAATGCGTTGGAGGCGAATAGTAGCACACATCACTAGTTGTACAGTAGTTCACAAAACGGAATGCTTTTATAAGGAATGTAGATCTCCTTCACAAAAAAATATTGAACCTTATCTTAATGAAATTAATTTCATTATATGAAAAATATAAAACTCCAACTTGGTCTGATTTGTGGGTTTTTATTCTTTTTTTTGTTTTTTTAAATTTACTTATTGGATTAAAAAACCATTTGTTAATAATTTTGTAAATTACAAATAATAATGGAGATTGGTTAGATGTTCGTCGAATAAATAAAGGTAAACTTATCAAGTTATTGTTTTATAATGGTATTTTGTTTTTTTTTACATTGGTATTTAGAAAATTTGACAGCCAGAATAATCTTTTGCACTCTTAGCTCCAGATTTTGAGGAGGTGCTGTATAACGTTTTGTTAACGCTCTACCTCAAACATATAAAAAAAGGGAACCGGACAAGGATATCCCGAACTAAGAAAAGGCAGTGGATTAATTATGAAAAAAACTCTATTAGCACTAGCTGTAGTTGCGTCTGCAACTTCAGTGAACGCAGCTGAAGTATTCAAATCTGAAGAAGGTTCTGTAGATTTCTACGGTCAGCTACGTCCAACTCTTCTATTCACAGAAAAAACTGATCACACAGCAGAGCTAAACACTAGCTCTTCTCGTACTGGTGTGAACGCGGTTTACGTTGTTGACGAAAGCCTAAAAGTTCTGGGTGAAGTTGAAATCGGTGTTGCTCTAGGTGACAACTACGACGCAGGTGCTGATTCAAGCGAGCGTACAGATGACTCTGTATACGTACGTCGCCACATCATCGGTTTTGATATGGGTGATATGGGTACTCTTCGCTTCGGTAAAGAAGGTACTTGGGCTGATGACGTATACTTCGCAGATTACTCTTACTTCTTCGGTGGTAACGCAGCGGAAACTGCATACGGTCACGCTTGGAACAACGATTCTCAAATCAAATACGCTTACGAAAATGACGCGTTCTGGCTAAAAGCTGGTTACGCGCTAGGCGAAAAAGATTCTAACGAAGAAGTACTAGAAGTATTCGTTGGTAAATCTTTCAACGACCTATCTCTACACGCTGGTGTACTTACTGCGAACAACGACATCAACGTAACTAAAGAGAAAAAACTAGTTCTTAATGGTGTAGAGCAAACAGTTTCTCACACAGAGCGTACTGATAACGAAAACCTATCTTTTGAAGTAACTGCTGAGTACGCACTAAACGAGCACACTCTAGGTGCTACGTACTACTACAACGAAAACGAAGATAAGCTAGGTAAATCAACAGTTGATTCACACTACATCGTTGTAGCTGGTATGTTCGCTGTTGCTCCTAAAACAACTCTATACTCTGGTTACGAGTACCTAGCTCAGTCTACTGACGAAGCAGGTAAAGTAGACGCAGACTCTTCTTGGTTCTACGCTGGTGTTGAATACAAGTTCTCTAAATGGGCACGTGTATTCGCAGAAGCGGGTTACACTTTCGAAGGTACTGACTTCGACAACAAAGACACAGACGACGCAACTAACTTCGGTGTTGGTGCTCGTTTCTACTGGTAATCAATACCCAGTTTGATATTGTAAGACCCAGCTATATGCTGGGTCTTTTACTATGAAGATAAGGATGAAAAATTCTATGCAGTTATCATTAAAAGTGGCAATGGCACTGTCTATTTTTGCCAGTACAAACCTCTACGCTGCAACGACTTTAGTGGTTCCAGAAGACGTGAAGTTATTGGCCGTCAACATGGAGAAGCCAGATCTAGAAGGTGGTCTTTTTTCTAGTGAGAAGACAATCGAACTACCTGACGGAACGAATCAAATTGTCTTCAAATATCAACCTACATTCGAAATTAACGAAAACCTTAAGACGGTTTACAGTGATGTAATCGTTGCTAAATTTGATGCTGAAAACGAAAAGCTAACGTTTGAACTGCCAGAGTTTAAAACTCTTCGCCAAGCGCAAAACAACATCTCGCCTCTAGATTGGCAATTACTGGATACCAAAGGCCAACCTATTGCTTTGGTCGAAGATGTATTAGAGTCAGATGGTGTTCAAATTGGTCGTAATTACCCTCAAGAAACTCGTAACTACAATATTGCTGGCGGTATCGCGAGTGTTGCTGTTAGCTATGTAACTGTGAATCAGCATCAACAATCAGTAAGTGATATCGAGCCTCGAGTTGAGACTAGTGATACCCGTTCAACAGCCGCATCGAACGACAGCCCAATGGTTGATGTATTAAAGACGATGTACCAGAAAGCGTCTCCGGCGGAAAAAGAGGCCTTTAAAAACTGGCTTGCTGAGCAGTAATCCCTTAGTTCATTAGATAGGGCTTAACTGAAAAAGTACGAATCTAAAAAGCAGGCTTTAAGCCTGCTTTTATCTTTTCTGCTTATTAGAGAGAGATTTCTCTCCATTCACCAGGCATTAGGTCGTTAAGGACGATATCACCCATCGAATGACGAATGAGGCGCAAGGTAGGGAAGCCAATGTGCGCAGTCATGCGACGCACCTGACGATTTCTTCCTTCAATAATGGTAATGGCTAACCAAGTTGTAGGGATATTTGCTCGAAAACGAACAGGAGGCGTTCTGTCCCAGACTTGTGGTTCTGGAATAACTTCAACTTCGGCTGGTAGAGTCATACCATCTTTTAGCTCTACTCCCTTTCTCAATTTTTCAAGATCTTGCTCCTGAGGAGCGCCATCAACTTGAACCCAATAAGTCTTCGGCGATTTTGACTTTGGCTGCGTTAGCTTCGCCTGCAAGATGCCATCGTTAGTGAGTACCATCAAACCTTCGCTGTCTCGGTCCAATCGGCCAGCCGCATAGACATTTTTGATTGGGATATAGTCCGCTAACGTTTTGCGACCATCGCCATCGGTAAATTGACTGAGCGTATCGTAAGGCTTATTGAAAATAATGACTTTACGATCTTTAGGGGCCACTTTTGGCTTTTGGCTTTTTGTTGGGCGATTAGGGCGGCGGTCTTGCTGAGTACGAGTCTTCGAGCCATTGCGAGCTCCTGAGTGTTTAAAATGGCCCGTTTTAGACTGGTTACGACTGCGACCTTTTTCCTGACCTGTGCGAGATGACATGTTAACTACCCTGCAAAAATGTAAATGAACTGTGTTTGAAAGTTTTAAGTTTTCTCATGATCGGATATGATTTGCGCGCCTAAAACTAACAAACGCGCACAGAATGATAGACTAATTCGTGTTATTTGTTTAATTATATCAGTGCACTCATGGATTCAGAGCTTAGAGCTTCAAACTACAACAAAGAGTGCGAACCGCATGTGGCGTTAGTGAGGATACATGTACTGCTAACGCGCAGCAATGCGTCAATTAAACCAACTCAGACGCTGAGTTGATCAGCCAACAAGTTGATTAAAAAATAGGGAAATTTCATGCCTACAGAAAAACCTACAATTATCTACACCATCACTGATGAAGCGCCGGCGCTAGCAACTTATTCATTACTACCAATCATTCAATCATTCACAGCATCGTCTGGCATCAATGTAGATACTCGTGATATTTCACTAGCAGGTCGAATTATCGCTAACTTCCCAGAGCATCTAAAAGAAGAACAGCGCATTGGCGATGCGTTGACTGAGCTTGGTGAACTAGCTCAAACTCCAGAAGCAAATATCATCAAGCTACCTAACATTTCAGCTTCAGTTCCTCAGCTTAAAGCGGCGATTAAAGAGCTTCAGGCGAAAGGTTACGATTTACCAAACTACCCAGAAGAGCCGAGCACGTACGAAGAGAAAGCGATTAAAGCGGCTTACGACAAAATCAAAGGTAGTGCGGTTAACCCAGTACTTCGTGAAGGTAACTCAGACCGTCGTGCTCCGACTTCGGTTAAGAACTACGCGAAGAAAAACCCACACTCAATGGGTGCATGGTCAGCAGAATCTAAGTCCCATGTTGCGAGCATGTCAGACAATGACTTCTTTGGTAGCGAAAAGTCTACAACTATCTCTGGTGCAACAGAGGTCAAAATCGAGTTTGTCGGTAATGATGGTACAGTTAAAGAGCTTAAGTCTGCGTTCCCATTACTAGATAAAGAAGTCATTGATACTTCAGTAATGAAGAAGAAGGCGTTGGTTGAATTTTTCGAGAAAGAGATTGCTGAAGCGAAAGCACAAGACGTGCTGCTGTCTCTTCATATGAAAGCGACGATGATGAAAGTTTCTGACCCTGTCATTTTCGGCCATGCAGTAAAAGTTTACTACAAAGACGTTTTCGATAAGTACGGTAAGCTGTTTGAAGAGCTAGGTGTTGATGTAAACAATGGCATCGGTGATGTTTACTCAAAAATTGAGTCTCTACCTGAAGCGCAAAAAGCAGAAATTGAAGCGGCCATTCAAGCGGTTTACCAAACTCAACCAGAACTTGCGATGGTTGACTCTGATCGTGGTATCACAAACTTACATGTACCAAGTGACATTATTGTAGATGCTTCTATGCCAGCAATGCTTCGCTCTTCGGGTCAAATGTGGGGACCAGATGGTAAACAAAAAGACACCAAAGCGATGATTCCAGATCGTAGCTACGCAGGTATTTACCAAGCGGTTATTGATTTCTGTAAAGAGCACGGCGCATTTGATCCAACCACTATGGGTAGCGTACCTAACGTTGGTCTAATGGCTCAGAAAGCTGAAGAGTATGGTTCTCACGACAAGACATTCATTCTAGACGCTGCGGGTACTGTTCGCGTTGTTGATGCTTCAGGTAACGTACTGTTAGAGCAAGCGGTTGAAGAAGGTGATATCTTCCGTATGTGTCAGGTTAAAGACGCACCAATCCAAGATTGGGTTAAACTAGCAGTGACTCGCGCACGTGCAACAGGTGTTCCAGCTGTATTCTGGCTAGATGAAAACCGCGCGCACGATGCTGAGCTCATCAAGAAAGTAAACACCTACCTACCAGATCACGATACTGACGGTCTAGAGATTAAGATCCTATCTCCTGTTGAAGCTTGTAAGTACTCACTAGAGCGTATGAAAGCGGGCCTAGATACTATCTCTGTTACAGGTAATGTTCTTCGTGACTACCTAACAGACTTGTTCCCAATTCTCGAGTTAGGTACGTCTGCTAAGATGCTATCTATTGTTCCATTGATGAATGGTGGTGGTCTATTTGAAACAGGCGCTGGTGGTTCTGCTCCTAAGCACGTTCAACAAGTAGAAAAAGAGAATCACCTTCGTTGGGATTCTTTGGGCGAGTTCCTAGCGCTTGCAGCTTCGTTAGAGCATTTAAGTGTAGCGACAAACAATCCTAAGGCTCAGGTTCTCGCAGATACACTAGATAAAGCGACCGGTGAGTTTTTAGACACCAACAAATCTCCGTCACGTAAAGTGGGTGAGCTAGATAACCGTGGAAGCCACTTCTATCTTGCACTTTACTGGGCGAAAGCGCTTTCAGAGCAAACGGATGATGCGGATCTTGCTGCTGAATTTGCACCAATTGCAAAAGCGCTGTCAGAGCAGGAAGAAACGATCGTTGCTGAGCTAAATAATGCGCAAGGCGTGAAAGGTGAGCTAGGAGGTTACTACTTACTAGACGATGCATTGGTTTCTAAATTGATGCGTCCAAGCGAAACCTTTAACGCAATCATTAACAAGTAAGTTAGTGTAAAAACACGTCGTTTTCGGCGTGTTTCCTATCCTGTAAGTGCGTTGTAAGTGTTCCTTTTGTAACACGTGCTCTAAATAGTAAGAAACCCGCTATCTTGGCGGGTTTATTTTTCTCTTCAAAACATCAACGTGGCGTTTCGAGAGCAATATTTTTATATTTCGACAGCGCTCTAATTATTTGGCTTGGCCTTCAAGAGGCACGACGCTACTCGCGTGACAGCCTTTGGGACCTTTTTCAATCTCGTAAGAGACTTGTTGGCCTGCTTTCAGTGTACGATAACCGTCCATCTGGATAGTTGAGTAGTGGGCAAAGATATCTCCCTCTTCTTCATCTGAACAAATAAACCCAAATCCTTTGGCATTGTTAAACCACTTTACTGTACCTGTAGCCATGCTTTACATCCCTCATGCATTTTTTACTGATGTTGTTACTGCAACCAAGTTATACCTTTAACTTGGTACTACCATTGTCAGCGAATGCCAACAAACGTCAAATCAATGATAAGTCACATTCATCAAACCACTTAAAGAAGAGAGGTTTCAAAATGATGATTTATGCATCGACACTTTCCACTGTAGTCAATGAATTTCGACAGTCAATAGCAGTGAGCAACAAACAGAAACATAATTGAAAACAAATCACTTTTGAGATTAACAAATTTGCAAACAGTTTTTCGTATATACGCAGAAGTTTAGTCAATTTGCCTATGAAGTGGCTCATACTGAAAAAGCCATACTGTCCGTGTTGCTTATGGGAGAAGAATCCTCTGACTGAATAAAAAATGAAGTTTTCGTGATAATTACCGTATTCTCAATGAGGAAGTGTGATCCAGATAGAAGATGATGGGGTGGTTTGCAATAGTCCGAAAGCAATAAATAGAAAGTTCTTTTATAAGAAAAAATGTGTAACTTATCGACAAGCATCTTTTATTTGCGCCGTATCAAGACGTGCATTAGTCTCTATATTAGGTAGCAACTTTTATCGATCAAAGATCGAATTCGGTGCCATAACTCACTACACCGCGCTGCACGCATGTGGTAGATTGTTTTTATAGGTCGAAAACATCAACCCTTTGATACGATATCTTTAGATTGCCATGAGTAAAAATTTTGAATGGGTCACTCCGGACTCTGATCTTCTGGAGCGAGAAAGTACGAGAGTCCAGCCACCTAAGCTGTACAATGTCGTACTCAATAATGATGACTATACACCTATGGATTTCGTCATAGAGGTGCTTGAGCGATTTTTCTCACATGATATTGATAAAGCAACTCAAATCATGCTTCAGGTCCACTATGAAGGAAAGGCAATTTGCGGCACATACAGCGCAGAAATTGCCGAAACAAAAGTAGCGCAAGTTACGATGTACGCAAGGGAAAATGAACATCCGCTACTTTGCACTATGGAGCAAGCGTAAACAAAGAAGACTTGCTCGAACAACCCCAGTTGTTTTTTCGGGAGGTACTTATGCTAAATAAAGAACTAGAGTCAAGCCTTAACGGTGCATTTGCTCGGGCGCGAGATAAACGACACGAGTTTATGACTGTCGAACACCTCCTACTTGCATTGTTGGAAAATGATGCAGCTAAGGAAGCCCTTCTAGCTTGTAAGGCGGATCTTGACGCTTTACGCAACGAACTCGATATTTTCATCGATCAAACTACGCCTCTTATCCCAGATAGTGATGAGACGCGTGAAACGCAGCCGACTTTGAGTTTTCAACGTGTACTACAACGCGCCGTCTTTCATGTACAGTCGTCTGGTCGTAATGAAGTAACAGGCGCCAACGTGCTTGTTGCTATCTTCAGTGAACAAGAGTCGCATGCCGCTTACTTACTGAAGAAAAATGACATCTCCCGATTAGATATTGTTAATTTCATCTCCCACGGTATTACTAAAGCATCAGGTGCAGGTGAGGATTCATCATCAGACTCGTTTAGCTCAGAAAGTGTTGAAGAGCCTAATTCTGAAGAACGCCTAGAAAGCTTTGCGACGAATCTTAATCAAGTCGCTAAAGATGGAAACATCGACCCACTCATTGGACGTGATAAAGAGTTAGAGCGCACTATTCAGGTACTTTGTCGACGCCGCAAGAATAATCCACTACTAGTGGGTGAGGCAGGAGTTGGTAAAACAGCCATTGCGGAAGGTCTTGCATGGCGAATTGTCGAAGGGCAGGTCCCTGAGGTCATTCAAAACAGCGTGATTTATTCACTAGATATTGGCTCTTTGCTCGCTGGTACCAAATATCGCGGTGATTTTGAAAAGCGCTTCAAGGCGATTTTGAAACAACTTGAAAAAGAAGAAGATGCCATTTTGTTCATCGATGAAATACATACCATCATCGGTGCAGGCGCGGCATCTGGTGGTCAAGTCGATGCAGCAAATCTTATTAAGCCTCTTTTAAGTAGCGGTAAGTTGCGTTGTATTGGTTCGACGACATACCAAGAATACAGCAACATTTTCGAGAAAGAGCGTGCGTTGTCTCGCCGTTTCCAAAAGATAGACGTTGTAGAGCCTTCATTGGATGATACAACTAAAATCTTGATGGGTTTGAAGCCGAAGTACGAAGCTCACCATGAAGTACGTTATACCAATAAAGCACTGCGTGCCGCGGTAGAACTGTCGGCTAAATACATTAATGAACGCCATCTACCAGATAAGGCCATTGATGTCATTGATGAAGCTGGTGCGCGTAGTCGTCTTGCTCCTGCAAGCCGTCGTAAAAAAACGGTCGGAGTGGCTGATATCGAATCAATGGTTGCCAAAATGGCGCGAATTCCAGAGAAGTCGGTTTCTTCTTCAGATAAAGACATTTTGAAAAACTTAGATAGCAAAATGAAGATGTTGGTATTCGGTCAAGATAATGCGATTGATGCATTGTCCGAGGCGATCAAGCTGACACGTGCAGGTTTAGGTGTAGACAACAAACCTGTTGGTTCATTCTTGTTTGCAGGCCCAACAGGGGTTGGTAAAACAGAGGTGACGGTGCAGTTATCTAAGCTTCTAGGTATCGAGCTACTTCGTTTTGATATGTCTGAGTATGGTGAGCGTCACTCCGTAAGTCGCTTAATTGGTGCGCCTCCTGGTTATGTCGGTTATGACCAAGGTGGTTTGCTAACCGATGCTGTTATTAAGCACCCACACTCAGTCGTATTACTTGATGAGATTGAAAAAGCGCACCCTGATATCTTTAACCTGTTGTTGCAAGTCATGGATAACGGTACGCTAACGGACAACAATGGTCGCAAAGCAGACTTCCGTAATGTCATTCTTGTTATGACAACTAACGCAGGTGTGGCGGAAACCGAGAAGAAATCAATTGGTTTGATTCAACAAGACAACAGTCACGATGCAATGGCGGAAATTAAGAAGGTGTTTACTCCTGAGTTCCGTAACCGTCTTGATAACATCATCTGGTTTAACAGCCTTGATGAAAGCGTTATCCATCAAGTGGTTGATAAGTTCATTGTTGAACTGCAAGTGCAACTTGATGCGAGAGGCGTTTCAATGGAAGTATCGCAAGACGCTCGCCATTGGTTAGCACATAAAGGTTATGACAAAGCTATGGGGGCTCGCCCAATGGGGCGTGTTATCCAAGAACAGCTTAAGAAGCCTTTGGCTAACGAACTGTTGTTTGGATCTTTAGTTGACGGCGGTACAGTGAAAGTAACGCTGGTCAACGATACGCTTGAGTTTGAATACTTAAGTGAGAAAGAGACAGCGATGCATTAATCGTTAGTCGGTAACAAACGCAAAAGCGCACGAGAAGATCGTGCGCTTTTTTATCTGAACTAAATCGGAAAAAATTGTGCAATAAAAAACGGAGCAGCTTGCTCCGTTTTTTATTGCATCCGAAAATCAGAGATTAACGAGCGCGGAAGACGATGCGGCCTTTTGACAGGTCGTATGGAGTCATCTCTACAGTTACTTTGTCACCCGTTAGGATACGGATGTAGTTCTTACGCATCTTGCCAGAGATGTGAGCAGTCACAACGTGACCGTTTTCAAGTTCAACACGGAACATAGTGTTTGGTAGAGTGTCAAGGACTGTGCCTTGCATCTCGATTACGTCTTCTTTAGCCATTTAATCCTCTTTAGAAATTAGGCAATATTAGCGGGCTATATTCTGCCGCTAAATAGTAATTATGTAAAGTTGAGGCGTATTCTACCCTCGCCAACGCTGATTTACTAGCCTTTGGTGGCGTTGAAAGCGTGTTTTGTAGCTCATTGCTGGGCACTCATCAATCTGATATCCCAAATATAGCCACTGTTGTTTGTTTTCTTGGCAGTATTTAATTTGATAAAGCACCGCTAATGTCCCAAGAGATAACTCGTAGTCAGGGTCAAAGAAAGTATAAAAAGCACTCGAGCATTGTGGCATCAAATCTGTCACTGCAATGGCGAGCAATTGATCTGATTCATCGTAAATGTGTAAAAACGACGTTGTCAGCCAGCTGGTTTGAGCAAATCGAGCAAACTCATCACGCTTTGGTGGGTACATAGTGCCGTTTTTATGCCGTTTGCAGATGTACCGACTGTAAAGCTCAAACCATTCCTCATCCATTTCAGGTTTCATTTCCCAGCGTAAAGACTGTGCTTTATTAAGCAGCCTCTTCTGACTTTTTGATAGTCTAAGGTCTGGAATCGAGACTCGAATTGGCTGGCAAGCGGTGCAATGCTCGCAATGCGGTTTATATATGGTATCTCCGCTACGACGAAAACCGTTAGCCATGAGCAACTGGTAATTTTCTTCAGTATGCAGCCTTTCATCAAGCGCCACCGCAACCCGCTCTTGCCGTTCAGGCAAATAACTACAAGGGTGATTATTCGTCAACCCTATTCGAATATGTTGTATATCCGTACTCATACTGAATCCTGCAAAACTTGGGGCTGATAGGCATCAAATAGTGTTTGCTTTTCTCTTAAAGATAGTAGTTTTTGCATAAATTCGTCACGCTCAAGTTCAAATGCGCCAAGTGATGCCAAGTGAGAATTCATAACTTGGCAATCGATTAATTGACCTTGCTTTGACGCCAAATGGTTGCATAAGTACCACAATGCAATTTTGGATGCGTTATCTTTTAGACTAAACATCGACTCTCCGCAAAAAAGTTGGCCCACGCAAATGCCATATAGTCCGCCAATCAGGTTGTTGTCATGCCATACTTCTACAGAGTGACAGTGACCAAGTTTGGCTAACTCAATGTAGGAAGCTTGCATTTCCTCGTTGAGCCATGTTTCCTCTGCAGGGCGTGTTGAAGAACATAGTCTAATCACTTCTTCTGTCGCGAAATTGAGTGTTACTTTATAGTTATGTTTACGCTGAAATTTTTTGAGACTTTTAGATGGCTTAAACTGTAATGGGTCAAACACGGCGCGCGGAGAAGGGCTCCACCATAAAATAGGTTCACCAGGACCATACCAAGGGAAAATGCCTTGATAGTAACCATTGAGGATTCTCATGGGGTTTAAGTCACCACCAAAAGCCAGCAAACCATTGGGGTCGCTGAGTGCTTTATAGGGTGAGGGAAAGTTGAACGTTTCATCGAGTTCAGTTAAATAAATAGCCATAAGAAGTCGTTACCAACATTGGAGTCAGAGGAGTTTATGATGACCTGGTTAAGAAATATCGTAAAAGTATGGCTTGGGATCATACTGTTTTTACCACTTGTCGCCAACGCAGCCTATGAAAGAAATGTTGCCAAGCCAGTTAATGAAGTAGTTTACGGGAAGATTGACTCTGTCCGTTATATTACTCAACAAGAGGTTGTTCAATCGAAAAGTAACGGTTGGAAGACACTACTTGGTGCCACTATCGGTGGTTTAGTCGGTAATCAATTTGGTGGTGGTACGGGAAGAGAAGTCGCGACGGCAGTGGGTGCGCTTGCAGGTGCCGCAGTTGCTCAAAACCAAAGTAATTACCAATACACGGTTGAATATAAGTTAGTTGAGCTACTCATCAAAGTGAAGGGTGATAAGCTAATTAATGTCATCCAAGATGTTGATAAAAATATGTTATTTAGTCGAGGGGATGAAGTTCGTATTTTATATTTTGATGATGGAGTCAGGGTTGATATCACTTATTAACCCTAGGTTGTTTTAGTCTAACGAAGCCTAATCAGGCATGTACAGTCGGGCTGGCTTATCGTCAAATAAAGTCGAAATAGTTTGCTGTTTCGCCGTGCTTCTTTCGCTCTGATTTACATCGCTGGCAATGCCTTTAATTCTGTATCTTTAGGCTGCTTGAGGATATTCATAAATTAGCGCCGATTTACTCTGGTTTTGTCGTGTTTTTTTGGGTAGTCTGAATTCACGAAGAATTGTTTAGCCCTCATAAAAAATCGTATGTTGAGGGCACAAAGGATTATCAACTTTTAATGGAAAGCCTAACGTTACAACCTATCAATAAAATTCAAGGGGAAGTGAACCTTCCTGGCTCTAAAAGCGTTTCTAATCGAGCTCTTTTACTTGCTGCTCTTGCTAAAGGCAGAACTCGCCTTACTAATCTCCTCGACAGTGATGATATCCGTCATATGCTGAATGCGCTGACTAAACTAGGCGTTCAATACCAACTTTCCGAAGATAAAACAGAATGTCTCGTTGAAGGCCTTGGGCGTCCGTTTTCTGTCTCAGAGCCGGTAGAGTTATTTCTCGGCAATGCTGGCACTGCGATGCGACCATTAGCTGCGGCTCTTTGTCTTGGAGAAGGGGAGTATGTACTGACGGGCGAACCTCGTATGAAAGAGCGTCCAATTGGTCACCTTGTCACGGCACTGAAAGATGCTGGTGCGAACGTTGAGTACATGGAAAACGAGAACTTTCCGCCTCTCAAAATAATTGGTACTGGCCTAAAAGCAGGTACAGTTTCTATCGATGGGTCCATTTCAAGTCAGTTCTTGACCGCTTTCTTAATGTCTGCGCCATTGGCTGAAGGTGAAATTCGCATCAACATCGAAGGCGATTTGGTTTCTAAGCCTTATATCGATATCACCCTGCATATCATGAAGCAGTTTGGAGTCGATGTGATCAACAACGACTATCAAGAGTTTGTGATCCCAGCCGGTCAGCAATACATCGCTCCAGGTGATTTCTTGGTTGAAGGTGACGCGTCTTCTGCTTCTTACTTCTTGGCGGCGGCAGCCATCAAAGGCGGAGAAGTTAAAGTCACGGGTATCGGTAAAAACAGCATTCAAGGTGATATTCAATTTGCTGATGCGCTTGAAAAAATGGGTGCAGAAATTGAATGGGGTGATGACTACGTAATTTCACGTGTTGGTCAATTAAAAGGCATTGATATGGATTACAACCATATCCCTGATGCTGCAATGACCATCGCGACAACAGCGTTATTTGCCGAAGGCACTACCGCTATTCGTAACGTTTATAACTGGCGTGTAAAAGAAACAGACCGTTTGTCAGCTATGGCGACTGAGTTACGTAAAGTTGGTGCGGAAGTGGAAGAAGGGGAAGACTACATCATCGTCAAACCTGTCTCTCAGTTAAAGCATGCTGCGATTGATACTTACGATGATCATCGAATGGCGATGTGTTTTTCGCTGGTGGCACTTAGTGATACGCCTGTGACGATTAACGATCCAAAGTGTACGTCGAAAACGTTCCCTGACTACTTCGACAAACTTAAGGCTTTAAGCTGCTAAATATTCTGACCTGAAACAGGAAAGCCAGAGTGAATAACACTCTGGCTTTTTGGTTTCCCAATACTATTTAACCAGCGTAAATTCCTTAGAAAGGTGATGCGCTAAGTATTTGAACATATTGAATACTGCAGTCGTATTTGAAGTTGGTAAACCTTTGTCATCAAGGAAGTATTCACCTTTAAAAACTAAAACACCTTCTTTTTCTTCTACACTTGTTGCTCGCATTCCCTCGATGTAATCATCGTGCTCTTGGATGATTTGGTTAGCGATCAAAAGAAGGTCGAACTCTTCGATAAACGTTCTATCAGACATATTCTTTCTACCATCCTATTCAGTTAAGAACGCTGAGTATACCTACAACTAAAATGGGTTTGCATGATTAATTCAGTCAATCGTTCAGTAAGACTAAACAGATCAATTTTTAGAGTATAAGCATGATGCGGAGGAAGATGGCAGAGCATTGAACCAAACTATTTTGTGATGGGTAACAAAATTTATTGCATTGGATTAGCGGATGCTAAGTTTGCCTGTTTAGATATGCCGCTCAATACCTTTCAGAACCCTGTCTCTTTGAAGTATAAAGACGATGAATTGTCAACCAATCGGATCTGAATTTCAAAAAAGCAGTTGATCTTCTTTTCATCTCGCACAATAGTAAAAAAAGAAGCAATGAAATAGAACATTATGCGGGTGGCCTTTAAACAAGGTTTCTACCCGCATTATTATGAAGGACGTTAGAGTCAGTTATGGGTAAATCACTCGTTATAGTGGAGTCACCAGCCAAGGCAAAGACGATAAATAAGTACCTTGGTAAAGACTTTATTGTTAAGTCTAGTGTTGGTCATGTGCGTGATCTGCCTACGGCCGGTCAAAGCACTGGTGAGAAAAAAGCCGCAGCCATCTCAACTAAAGGGATGAGTCCGGAAGAGAAAGCGCGCGTTAAAAAAGAGAAAGACCGCAAAGCGTTGATCAAAAAGATGGGGATTAACCCATATCATGACTGGGAAGCGAATTACCAAATCCTTCCAGGCAAAGAAAAAGTTGTCAACGAACTACAAAAACTCGCCAAAGACGCAGATTGCGTTTATCTCGCAACCGATTTGGACCGCGAAGGAGAAGCAATCGCATGGCACCTTCGTGAGATCATCGGTGGCGATGAAGAGCGATACAAACGTGTAGTTTTTAACGAAATTACGAAAAACGCGATCCAACAAGCTTTCCAGACACCTGGCGAGCTGAACATGGATGGTGTAAATGCCCAACAAGCACGTCGCTTCATGGACCGTGTCGTTGGTTTTATGGTTTCACCTTTACTTTGGAAAAAAGTGGCTCGTGGTTTATCTGCTGGTCGCGTGCAGTCTGTTGCGGTGAAACTGTTAGTTGAGCGCGAGCGTGAGATTAACGCGTTTGTACCAGAAGAATTCTGGGACATTCATGCGAATACGAAAACGAAAGACAAAGCGGACTTTAAACTGCTTGTTGCTCAGAAAGACGGTTCTGCGTTTAAGCCAGTTAATGAGGCAGAAACCAAAGCAGCGATGTCTGTACTTGAGAATGCAAGTTACGAAGTATGTAAGCGTGAAGACCGCCCTACAAAGAGCAAGCCCTCAGCACCTTACATCACCTCTACGCTTCAACAGGCAGCGAGTACACGTCTGGGCTACGGCGTGAAAAAGACCATGATGCTAGCTCAGCGCCTCTATGAGGCCGGTTACATCACTTATATGCGTACTGACTCGACTAACCTAAGTGCCGAGGCTGTGGACGCTGTACGTGACTTTATTGGTTCTGAGTTTGGTGATAAGTACCTACCAGCGAAACCATTGACGTACGGTAGCAAAGAAGGAGCACAGGAAGCGCACGAAGCGATCCGTCCTTCAAATGTGGGTGTTAAGGCGGAAGACCTGCAAGGTGTCGATGCTGATGCGCACAAACTTTACGCTTTGATTTGGAATCAGTTTGTAGCGTGTCAAATGACGCCAGCAGAATACGATTCAACAACCATTAGCGTAAAAGCGGCAGAATACACGCTTAAAGCGAAAGGCCGTATCCTTAAATTTGACGGCTGGACTCGTGTACAGCGTCCAATGGGCAAAAACGAGGATACAATCCTTCCAGCGGTACAACTTGGCGATAAGCTAAGCTTAGAGTCACTTGACCCTAAACAGCACTTTACAAAGCCACCTGCGCGCTACACTGAAGCAGCACTGGTTAAAGAGCTGGAGAAACGAGGCATTGGTCGTCCGTCGACTTACGCATCGATCATTTCTACGATTCAAGATCGTGGCTACGTGAAAGTTGATCAGCGCCGTTTCTACGCTGAAAAAATGGGTGAAATTGTTACTGACCGCCTTGATGACAGCTTTAACGATTTGATGAACTACGACTTTACTGCGCGTATGGAACAGAAATTGGACCAAATCGCTGAAGGTGAAGTGAACTGGAAAGCTGTGTTAGACAACTTCTTTGCTGATTTTACTGGCGATCTTGAAAAAGCGGAATTGGATGAGTCAGAAGGCGGTATGAAGCTAAACCATATCGTCATGACGGATATCGAATGTCCGACGTGTAGCCGTCCAATGGGCATCCGTACTGCTTCAACAGGTGTGTTCTTAGGCTGTTCAGGTTACGCGTTACCACCAAAAGAGCGTTGTAAGACAACCATCAACTTGGGTGACGAAGAAGGTATTATTAACGTTCTAGAAGAAGACGTTGAAACCGCAGCTCTTCGTGCTAAAAAGCGTTGTCCGATCTGTGAAACAGCGATGGACGCATACCTGATTGATGACAAGCGTAAGATGCATGTTTGTGGTAATAACCCGAACTGTGAAGGCTACCTTGTTGAATACGGCGAGTTCAAAGTAAAAGGCTACGATGGTCCAGTTGTTGAATGTGACAAATGTGGCTCTGATATGGTGCTTAAGAACGGTCGCTTTGGTAAATACATGGATTGTACGAGCGAAACGTGCAAGAACACTCGAAAGATCTTGAAGAATGGCGAAGTCGCGCCCCCGAAAGAAGATCCTGTTCATTTCCCCGAGTTGCCATGTGAAAACTCAGATGCGTATTTCGTACTTCGTGATGGTGCTTCAGGTCTATTTATGGCGGCAAGCAACTTCCCGAAATCGCGCGAGACACGTGCTCCTTTGGTTGCTGAACTGGCACGTTTTGAAGAGCGTTTACCTGAGAAGTTCAAATACCTAGCGACCGCACCGCAAGAAGATCCTGATGGTCGTCCTGCAGTCGTACGCTTTAGTCGCAAAACAAAAGAGAACTACGTTCGTTCGGAAGAGAACGGTAAGCCAAGTGGTTGGACAGCGCTCTTTGTTGACGGTAAGTGGGAAGTCACTGATAAGCGTAAAAAAGCGAAAGCATAAAAACGTACGATCTAAGTGATGTAAAAAGGCAGCGATATCGCTGCCTTTTTTGCGTTTTGTTTTTGCGTAAAGGCCATTGTGTTGTTCGTATAGATCTTTGCTGCTTTGACTGAGTTTTGCTGACGCAAGAAGATCCCTGCATCAATATTTCGTAGTCGCTGATGTATTTTTTATGTAAAAAATATTCGTTGTAACTTTCATTTTGCATTCACATATTTGTTATACATTGGGCTAAAAAATCGGCGGTGTAGTGAATCCGTTCGTAAATTGTTTTCACAATGTAATCGTTTGCTTTTCCATGTGTGATCTAGATATCGTCTTGAGTACGCAAGAGCTGTATGGTACACAGAATGGCGTATTAAAAATTGTAATTTAGAACCCGCTTAGATAATTTATTACAAAAATTAGTGCAACTGTGTGCATTGTTTGCGTCAAAAAATAAGGAAAGAGTGGACGTTGCATACTGGAAGTGCCGTAGCTTTTTTATCCGTGTTGTAAGAGTTCACAGAAACTCAGAGACGGTTGCTAAATGTATTCGCTTGACTCCCCGAGTATGACTCATTCAAGCGAGTACCAAATCCAAGCTATAACGATATGGAGAACAACAAATGGCTGGTGTTTTGGGAATGATTCTTGCTGGCGGTGAAGGCTCTCGTTTGAGACCTTTAACGGAATCTCGCAGTAAACCTTCGGTACCGTTTGGTGGTAGTTATCGATTGATCGATTTTGCTCTAAACAATTTTGTTAATGCGGATCTGATGCGCATTTACGTCCTAACCCAATTTAAATCTCAATCTTTATTCCATCACTTAAAAAAGGGGTGGAACATCAACGGCATTACAGACCGCTTTATCGATCCTATTCCCGCTCAAATGCGTACTGGTAAACGTTGGTACGAAGGGACGGCGGACGCGATCTATCAAAACCTGCGTTTTATGGAATTAGAGGAACCAGAGCAAGTTTGTATTTTTGGCTCTGACCATATCTATAAGATGGATATCAAACAAATGCTGAACTTCCACTCAGAAAAGAAGGCTTCTCTGACGGTATCTGCATTGCGCATGCCACTAAAAGAGGCGTCGCAATTTGGGGTTATCGAAGTCGATAGTGAAGGTCGTATGATTGGCTTTGAAGAAAAACCAGCAAATCCGAAGTCGATTCCTGGTGACCCTGATTACGCTTTAGTTTCAATGGGTAACTATGTTTTTGAAGCTCAGGTACTGTTCTCAGAGTTGGTCGAAGATGCGGATAATGAAGCTTCATCACATGATTTTGGAAAGGACATCATTCCAAAGATGTTCCCTAGAGGTGATGTGTTCGTGTATGACTTCAGTACCAACAAAATCAGTGGCGAAAAAGAAGAGGTGTACTGGCGTGATGTCGGAACTATTGATGCGTACTGGCAAGCGCATATGGATCTGCTAGAAAAAGATGCACCATTTTCGCTGTACAACCGTAAATGGCCATTGCATACCTACTACCCACCATTGCCACCTGCGACATTTACCGACTCTGATAATGGTCGTGTGCAGATAATCGATAGTTTAGTGTGTAATGGCAGCTATGTTAGAGGCTCAAGAATCGAAAAGTCGGTGCTTGGTTTTCGCAGTAATATTGCTTCTGCTTGCGATATCAGCGAATGTATACTTCTTGGTGACGTAAAAATTGGCGAAGGATGTGTTTTACGTCGTGTGATTGTCGACAAGGATGCCGATATTGCTCCTGGTACTCAGATTGGTGTGAATCTTCAAGAAGATAAAAAACACTTCCACGTGTCTGAGGAGGGCATTGTTGTTATTCCGAAAGGAGCTCGAGTTGGCTACTAACAACTTATCTATTCTGTTTGTAGCTTCTGAGGTTGAAGGCCTCATTAAAAGTGGTGGCTTGGCAGATGTTGCCAAGGCACTACCGGAAGCCCTTCAAAACCTACAGCAAGACGTAAGAATTACCATCCCTGCGTACAGCAGTATTGATAAACTCGCAGACGCAGAAGTTGTATTAGAAACAGAATTAACATCATGGCCGCATACGGAGTATCGAGTTTTGCGGCTCATGTTAGGTCAAAATCCTGTTTACCTGATTGATTGTCCGCCGTATTTCAATCGACCATCAATGTATGCGGAGAACAACCAAGCGTATACTGATAACGGCGAGCGCTTTGCGTTTTTTAGTGCAGCATGTCTCGATATGTTACCCAAGCTCGCCTTTCAACCTAATATCATACACGCGAACGATTGGCACACAGGTCTTGTTCCATTTTTGCTCAAGCACAGGTATGGCAATGATCCGTTTTTTGCTCATACTAAAAGCGTCATTTCAATTCACAATGCGGTCTTTAAAGGCGTATTTAGTTATGAAGACGTGCAGTGTTTGCCAGAGTTTCATTGTAGAAACGTTCCCGATGCTGCGGTGAGTGCAACGCATATTACGATGCTTAAAGCTGGTGTAATGAATGCAGATAAGATAAACGCGGTTAGCCCTACGTACGCAGAGGAACTAAAAACAGAGCTTGGCAGTCACGGCATGGCTTGGGAGTTTCAGCAACGCGCGCAGGACTTAGTCGGCATCTTGAATGGTTGTGATTACAGTGCTTGGAATCCGGAAACTGATACCTACTTGCCGGTTAATTACTGCGCCGACCAGCAAAGTATGTCGCAAGGGAAGAAAGCTTGTAAAAAAGCATTACAACAACGACTAAATTTGCCCGAAAAAAATGTAGCTATGTTCGGTATGGTTTGTCGGTTGACCCAGCAGAAAGGCGTTCATTACTTGTTGCCTGCTTTGGCCGATTTTTTAAAGCACGATGTTCAGCTAGTTGTCGTTGGGACCGGAGACCCTGTTCTTGCCGCTCAGTTACGAGAGGTTGCCGCGCAGTTTTCTAGCAAATTTGCCTTTGTAGAAGCGTATGACAATGAACTTGCGCATATCGTTGAAGCTGGTTCTGATTTCTTCTTGATGCCTTCTGAGTTTGAACCATGTGGCTTAAACCAAATCTATAGTATGGCTTATGGGACATTACCGATAGTACGCGGTGTTGGTGGCTTAAAGGACAGCGTTAGCGATTATGATGTAAACCCATCTGAAGCAACGGGGTTTGTTTTTTTCGAACCGACACCGCAGGCATTGTTGTTAACGATGCTAAGGGCACTGTTGCTCTACGCTCAAAACGAGCCTGAAGTGAATAAAGTACAGTTGCACGCGATGCAACGAGACTTTTGTTGGCAAAAGGCCGCAGAATCTTATTTGCAGCTTTACCACTCAGCGTTAGTTTGACTTAAAATTGTAACGAAAGGCACCGAATGAGGTGCCTTTATTATCTTGAGTAAGGGGAGTGTGGTAGGATGGCTTTTTACTCAATAGCACGATCTTTTTGATACTCAATATGACCCAGCCGCTACTTTTTCATAAAACCTATTTGCACCCTACTAGTAATGAGTGGGTTGTATTTGTGCACGGTGCTGGTGGTAGCTCTTCTATCTGGTTCAAGCAAATTAAAGCTTACAAGCAACACTTTAACTTATTGCTGATCGATTTAAGAGGTCATGGAAAGTCAAATCAGTTACTTAAAGAGCTCATTGCTAGCCGTTATACCTTTACGGAAGTTACCCAAGATATTTTGAAAGTATTGGACCATTTAAAGATCCAATCCGCTCATTTTGTCGGTATGTCGCTTGGTACTATTATTGTTCGAAACCTTGCTGAATTGTCATCAGAGCGCGTACGTTCGATGGTGCTCGGCGGTGCTGTCACAAGGCTTAACACTCGTTCTCAGATATTGGTGAAATTAGGTAATTTTTGTAAGCATATCCTACCGTACATGTGGCTCTACAAACTGTTCGCTTATATTGTTATGCCTCAAAGAAGCCAACGAGAATCTCGCCACCTTTTTATTCGCGAAGCCAAGAAGCTTTGCCAAAAAGAATTTAAACGTTGGTTTATTCTTGCCGCTGATGTAAATCCGTTAATGAAATATTTTAAAGATCGAGAGTTACCCATTCCGACTCTTTACTTAATGGGCGACAGGGATTACATGTTTATTAAACCTGTCAAAGAAATGGTTGCAGCACATAAGCTCAGCATTCTACGAGAAATCCCGAATTGTGGTCATGTATGCAATGTAGAGCGTCCAGAAGACTTCAATCAACACTCCATCGAGTTTATTAAACAGCAAGCTGTATGTGCTTAAAACTGAGTGCATCCACTGAATAGGAGAGCCGCTATAGCTCTCCTAGTTGATATCCACATTGCCAACATGCACCAAATTGCCCTTCGTTTATTTCATGACATTTTGGGCATTGCCAATCTTGATACTCATGCCTATCGGATTGTTTTCGATATGCTTTTACTATTTCTTCAGCTTTCATCTTTTGTGCCGTGTCAAAAAGCCACACATAAGGATCGGTATCATCACCAAACGGCAGTTCTCCTTTTAAGCCGAAAATACCTTCTCCGCGAACTTCACAGTAAATTTGTTCCACTTTAAGCAGCTCACATACAATGTGTGCTTCTGCTGGGTTTTTAGCGATAAATATTTTCATCAAAATACCCACTTCACCAATTACGAGTTTTGCTGACTTGGTGTCGGCCTTACTTTATTCATAACCCATTTAGTGATGATTGGAAATAGTCCCAATAGCGCAAAAGACGCTAATACTGCGGGTGAAACAATGCCCGATAGGCTTTCAATTGTTGCTAATTGAGTACCTGCATTCAGATATACGGCTGTGCCTGGCAGCATACCTATTTGGCTAGTGAGATAAAATCGACCTACAGACATCGGTGTTAAGCCCATCAGTAAGTTGATTAGAAAGAAAGGGAATACAGGGATTAGACGCAAGGAAAATAGATAAAAAGCTCCGTCTTTTTCGACACCTTGATTAATTGCGTTGAGTTTATTTCCGAATTTGTTTTGTACCCAGTCACGCAATAAGTATCGGCTGCTTAAGAAGGCCAGTGTTGCCCCCATAGTGCTAGCGAAAGAAACCAGTAGCAAGCTTGTCCAAAAACCAAATAAGGCTGCACCAAGTAAGGTGACTACTGCCGCTCCTGGGATAGAAAAAGCGGTAATTGCAATGTAGGTAAAAAAGTAAATCGCAGCCGAGAATACAAAATTCTGATCGATGTATGTAGTTAGTGCTTCTTGTTGGGCTTTTGCATTCTCTAAGGTTAAATACTGGCCAAAGTTAATACCTAAAAAGACGATAGCCGCTAGTAGGATGAGACCTAATATCAGTTTCTTATTCATAATTTTGATTCCAATTTGGGATATATGTAATAAGACAGTAGGAAAACCGAAAAAATTTCACAAAAAAACCGCAGATTAGACTGCGGTTTTACAAGATAGTTTTTAGGCCGACTTTTATTGGAGGCCGTTCATCAACTCATCTCGGCGAGCTTGAGGTACCACACTCCAATGAGTGCCGTTGATAGCACCTTCTAGTGCCCATAGCAACTCAATGTTGACGGTTGCAGAGTGCGTATCTCTTATCGCTTTATAGGCGTTAAGCGCACCTTCCTCTTCAAGCTTCTCTACGGATTCGGTGCCGGCTTTTTTTAGCATGCGCTCGGTAGCCAGTCGTAAGTTAGGCAAATCTTTCAAACGGTTAGGCTTTGTACTTGCTTGCTGTTCTTTCTCAAGCTTTGCCTTTTTCAATGATTGATTCGCTACTTCGATTAAGCGTTCGCTTGATTCCCATAAATCGCTGGAAATAGCGTAGTACTTTGTAACGACTGGAAAGCCACGTTTTTTATAAACGTAAGGCTTTAGCCCTTGTTTCTCGAAGTCAGATGAAGTTTTTTGGTCTGCTCTGATATGAAGCTGATTGTTTACCACTAGTGCAAACATTGTTTCATCAGCGAATAGTCCGAAGCCACCAAACATTGAGCGCGACTTGATATTACCAAGTGCCTCAAATAGCTTCATAGAGTCTTTGAGTATCGGTTTATCCATGTTTTGTTATCTCGGTGTAATTAATATTACGCCACCAAAAGTCAGGTCCGAGAGAGTAGCAAACATGCGTAAAAACAATGTCATTACAGAGTAAAGTCATTGCTTACACACTTGCCATCGGTAACCCCGCTACCTTCCATATCGTAATATGGTTCAGGCCGGAGGCTTTGCGTCCCACTCTTTCGAATGGTTTGCCCTGTGCGTGACACAATGAGCATACTTCTTATATTGAATTAACATCACGGTTTAGCGTTAAAAGTGTGATTTCGGTTCAATAAAAATGATAGATTGAATGCTCTATTTTGCATATGGAAAGGTGCAAATTGGCCTTTGAAAAGGAGTTCTTAATATATATTACATTTATATAAAACAGGGAGTTAACGTTAGTCAATTGTTATTAGAGTGGTGTGAAGTATTAGGGAATGCTTAATTTTTCCAAAAAAATAAGCGCCCCTGTAGAGCGCTTATTTAACACGGTTAAATACAGTAAAATTTAGTTCATTTTTTTCACAGTATTTCGAATTACAAGCTCAGGTTGCATTTCGAAAATTCGTTTTTCGTGTTCTTTATCTTTGATACGCTCAAGTAGAATTTCGAATGCATTTTTACCAACACGACGTTTAGGTTGGTGGATAGTCGTTAGCGGTGGAGAGAAGTATTCTGCAAGCTCGATGTTGTCGTAGCCGATCACTGAAATATCTTCAGGAATTTTGATCCCGTTTTGTTGCAAGCGGCTCATTAGGCCGAGAGCCATTGTGTCGTTAAAACAGAATACCGCCGTCGGGCGCTTGTCCATTGCGGTAATTTTATCTGCAACTAATACGGCCGTATCACATTCAAAGTTACCTTCAAGGATCCAGTCTTCATTTACAGCTAGGTTCGCTTCGCTCATTGCGCGACGGAAACCTGCAATGCGCTCTTGGCAAGCAAGCTTTTCAAAATGACCGCTTAGACAAGCGATATCCGTATGACCATTGTCAATCAGATGTTTGGTTGCAATGTAGCCACCTTCTTCTGAGTTATCCATGATCTTGTCTGCTTGTGAGCTCTCTGGGCCCCAATCCATGACCACTTTAGGAATGTCCGCATGACGGTCAAGCATCTCTTTTAGTTCTTCGGTTAAGTCAGAACACATCACTAGGATGCCATCAACGCGCTTTTCAGCCAGCATACGAATGTAATCGCGTTGTTTTTCGTAAATCCCGCCTGTGTTACATAAAATCAGAGTATAGCCTTGGCGGTAACAGTAGCTCTCAACGCCATCAATCACTTCTGAGAAAAATAGGTTAGTTGATTGAGTTACTAACATGCCAATCGTACGAGTTGAGTTGCATTTTAGGCTGCGTGCAACGGCACTTGGCGCGTAATTCAGCTCGTCAACGGCTTTCATTACTTTTTCTTGCGTTGCTTCTGCAACGAAACGCGTTTTATTGATAACGTGCGAAACTGTCGTAGTGGAAACGCCGGCTAAGCGAGCAACGTCTTTTATCGTGGCCATAAATGGTGTCCTGTATCGAGCTACTGAAATATGTCGTATTGGATGTACCTGATGCTCTAATGGTTTCACACCTAGCAATATAAAATTGGCGCTAAGTGTCTCGGCAGCGGTTGATCCAAGTGCGACAAAAGGGTACGTAGCAGCATCGGTCGATGAATTTTATCTTTTTTCTATCTGATGAGAAATTGCCATCAACCTGTTAAGAAAACACAAAAACCGCTATATTTCAGCGGTTTACATATAAATCATATTTAATCGTTTGCGCTCACATTTTAGCCCTATGTGGACTGACTAGCAATGTTTTCAGCAAGAGATTTGTGTATTTGAAGTCACATTTTGACTGCTAAATAACCAAGCGTCTTTGCGCTAAGTTAAGGCAAACGAATATTATACCCAAGTTACTTACAATTGGTCACTTTCAGGCATACAGGAAGCCCGATAGGCAGGCTCCCTAAAAATAGGCGGCAATTATTCACCAAGAAGGTAGGCGCTGTCTAGTTTACAAAATACAACTAATAGTTTCGCGACACTCGAGTAAAATCCAAATTCGTCGAATTTTTTACATTTGTCTGAAAACTGAGGTAACCAAGACATCAATTGTTGCTGGATAAAGTCGTTTTGTTTAACGAAGGCTTCTTCCATGTGTTTTTCTTGTTCAAGCTCGTTTGAGCGGATAATCATGTTCCCGAGAAAGTCGAGCTCAACGGCTAAGTGATCCGCAGGTTCCTTTAGGTTTTCGTCTACTTGAACGCCAAATTCAGACATCAACTTTTCCATTTCCTCAGCTGGCTTGTCATTCAGTAAACCTGATTCACCAATGTACATGGATGCGTAAGGAAGAGCGCCGTATTTTTCTGTCTTCAAAAACAGTTCACAAAAGTCAGCTGCAAGCTCTAGTTGTGCATCTTCACGATCTTGTAACCGATTCAATGCATCAACTAGGCTATCAACAGCTGGTTTCAGCGACTCATTTTCACCTAAACCTGCGAGAAAACTGCGAATTTCAACACTGTGATAGGCTTCCAATTCTTTCTCTGTTAGTTCTTTTGCGAACAAGCTCGAAAACCACCAGTAAATTTCAGCGCGTTTTTCATTAAAAGCTTTCACTTCTTGCATTTTGGGCTCCTGAATGATGCTTCAAGTCATGCATCACAAAGTCAATTAGGGATATCCCCTAAGTGTAATCAATTAAAATGAATAGCAGTAACTATAATTGTTATGTTTTATGGTCAAAAATGACCGTTTATTAATAGCAATGGGCAAGCTTGTTTTGAATCAATAAAAACGCTAAATCTTGCGTTTTAATGTATCTATGACTAGAAATGTTACTAGTTATGAATAGAATACGTCTTGGATAATAAGAAGACAGAAAAGTGGTGTAAATGAGCTATCACGTATTAGTCGTAGAAGATGATGTTGTAACTCGTAGTAAGCTTGCGGGATATTTCCAAAATGAGGGCTACCAAGTCAGCGAAGCAGAGAGTGGCGCAGAAATGCGTGAAGTTTTGCAAGCGGGCGATGTAGACCTGATCATGCTGGATATTAACCTGCCTGGTGAAGACGGCCTGATGCTTACTCGTGAGTTACGTAGCCAATCGGATATTGGTATCATATTAGTAACAGGACGCACGGATAGCATTGATAAAATCGTAGGCCTAGAAATGGGTGCTGACGATTATGTGACAAAACCTTTTGAACTGAGAGAGCTGTTAGTTCGCGTTAAAAACTTGCTGTGGCGTATTTCAGCAGCGCGCAGTGGCAGCTCGAAAGCGAATGAAACCAGTGAAGAGCACATTGTGCGCTTTGGGGAGTGGACATTCGACATTCAACGTCGCGCACTTAGCCGCAACGGTGAGCCAGTAAAACTAACTAAAGCAGAGTATGAACTTTTGGTGGCATTATCGTCTTATCCTAACCAGGTGTTAAGTCGTGAGCGTATTTTGAACATGATCAGCCATCGAGTGGATGCGCCGAATGACCGCACCATTGATGTTCTTATTCGACGTATGCGCGCAAAAATGGAGTTCGATCCTAAGAACCCACAGATTTTTGTAACGGTGCACGGCGAAGGCTATATGTTTGCTGGTGACTAGTTGGAACATAACTCAATCGTAAAAAGAAAAGGAGAGCTTCGGCTCTCCTTTTTTGTGGCTTCAAGATAATACTAGTTTGCTTCAACCATTGGTGTTTGGCCGACAGTATCACGCAACCTTTGCCAAATACTGCCCAAGTACTCATGCCAATAAAGCTCTGTTTGTTCTAAGTAACGCGCTTTAGGTGAGTATTTATCCCAAGGTTGACTTATCTCGCTAATAGCTAAGAAGTTGGTCGGGGCTGGGATTGGTTTAATGCCTGCTGCGTTGAACTCATACAATGCACGGCTCATGTGACTCGCAGAAGTGACTAACACAATCTCCTTTTGTTGAACGAATGCAGCCGCTTGACGCGCCTCTTCCCACGTATCTTTCGCATCTTCTAATAAAATGATATCGGATTTCGCGACTCCCAACGCAAGGGCAACGTTCGCCATCATTCGCGCGTGGCTAATTTCAGATCCGCCAGCATAGCCGGATAAGATTAATTTCGCGCCTGGATACATTCTTAAAATACGAATGCCCTCAGTTAAGCGCATTAATGCTGCACGGCTTAACTGCGAGGTGGGTGGAATTTCGTCATCGATAACATGACCATTCCCTAAAACCATCACGTAGTCGATGGTGCCAGAAACTGGCAAAAAGGCTTTATGCTCTCGCTCTAACGGCATAAGAAGCTTGGTTGAAACAGGTTGGAAGGCAACAAGAAAAATGCCAACAAAAGAGAATAGAACAACGAAGCAGCCAGTTTTACGTTTTGTAGTAAAACTAATGAGAGCAAGACCCAACAAGCCTATCAGCAGCAATGCCGGAAGGGGCATAAGCATGGCTGACACTACTTTTTTCAGCTCAAACATACATAAATAGTCCGAAAAAACATCAATTGATAATAAAAATGAGGGTATCCCTCTTTATTCCTGCTTTCCTTGTGCCAGAATAGCGGCACAATCCGTTATGATAACTCAGCAGAAGTGACAGAAGACCGCAATTTCGACGATATCGCCCACAAATTTGCAAAAAATATTTACGGCTCCGATAAAGGGGAGATCCGCCAAATCATTGTGTGGGAAGATTTTCTACAGATTCTAAGTGAATTAGATGCTGACCAGCAACCCCTAGAAGTGTTAGACGCTGGTGGTGGTTTGGCACAAATGTCGCAAAAGCTTGCTAAGCTCGGACATCGAATCGCTTTATGTGATCTATCTTCGGAAATGCTGCAGTTGGCTAAGCAGGATATTGAAAAAAACGGTTTGCTTGAGCAGTATCGCCTGATTCATTCGCCTGTCCAATCCATCGGTGAACATATGGATGTACAGGTCGATCTGGTTATGTTCCACGCTGTGATGGAGTGGCTGGTTGATCCTAAGGCCGCACTTGAAACAGTTCTAGAACAAGTAAAACCGGGAGGTATCGCATCAGTCATGTTCTACAACCACCACGGTTTAGTCTATAAAAACGTGGTTTGTGGCAACATTCCTCATATATTAGACGGCATGCCTCACCGAAAAAGATTTAAACTACAGCCGCAAAAAGGCTTAAAACCTGAAGAAGTCTACCAGTGGATAGAAAATTCAGGTTTTAATATTTGTGGCAAATCTGGTATTCGCTCATTTAGTGATTACATAGGCAATATGGAATACATGGGTGATTACGAGTTTGAAGATGTGTTGGCGCTAGAAAAACAACTTTGTCGACAAGAGCCATACCTCTCATTAGGCCGCTACATTCATGTGTGGGCTAAAAAGAACGATAAACAGGAATAACAATGAGTGAGATGACTCTCAATGCTGCAGAGCAACCAATCGATGAGCTGGTTGGCTGGGTTAAGCAGCACGATTTCTCGTTGAACCTGACCACAGAGCGATTGGCATTTTTGATAGCCATTGCCGTACTGAGTAATGAAAGGTTCGATGAAGAACTGGGTGAAGGTGAACTGCATGATGCATTTGCCATCGTCACTCGACTATTTGATGAGACCGGCGAAGCCTCCGCTTTTCGTGCGAACAATGCGATCAACGAGATGGTTAAGCAGCGTCTTATGAGCCGTTTTGTCAGTGAAATTACTGACGGAGCGAGCATTTACCGCTTGTCGCCATTAGCGATAGGAATAACCGACTACTACGTGCGTCATCGTGAGTTCTCAAAACTGCGTCTATCTATCCAGCTATCCATGGTAGCGGATGAAATGGCGAAAGCGATTGAGGCAGCACAAAAAGGTGGCACACCGGGTCACTGGAAGAAAAACGTATACGGTGTTTTAAAATATTCTGTAGGCGAAATCTTCGATCAAATTGACCTCAACCAACGTGTTATGGATGAGCAGCAACAGTCAGTGAAACAACAGATTGCTGACCTGCTTAACAAAGACTGGCGCGAAGCGATCAACAACTGTGAAGCACTTCTGTCAGAAACATCAAGCACGTTGCGTGAACTTCAAGATACGCTGCAAGCCGCCAGTGATGAACTGCAAACTCAGATCCTCGATATTCAAGAAATTGTTTACGGTGACCCTGAGCTGGAGTTTATCGAAGAAGCCTTGTTTGGTCTGCAAATGAAGTTGGACCGAATCACAAGCTGGGGCCAGCAAGCGATCGACCTTTGGATTGGTTACGACCGACACGTGCACAAGTTTATTCGTACTGCAATCGATATGGATAAGAACCGTGCGTTTAGCTCGCGTCTGCGTCAATCTGTCAAAGATTACTTCGATGCGCCTTGGTATCTGACTTATGCAGATGCGGAGAGGCTTTCCGACCTTCGTGATGAGGCCCTAGTACTGCGTGATGACGAGGTCACGGGTCAAGTTCCGATGGAAGTAGAATACGAAGAGTTTCAACAAGTCAATGATGAGTTGTCTGAACGAATTGGTGACATGCTAAAAGCGCATAAAGATCAAGGCACACCAATCGATTTGAGTGTGGTACTGCGAGATTACCTTGCACAGCACCCTTACACTCATCATTTTGATTTAGCTCGCATTATCGTCGATCAAGCTGTACGTCTAGGGTATTCAGAATCGGATTACCAAGCGATTCAACCAGACTGGAAAGCAATCAACGAATTTGGGGCAAAGGTACAAGCGAATGTCATCGACCGATACTAATGAATACATGTCAGAGAATCTGGCAAAAGCAATTTCTAACCCTCTGTTCCCAGCGCTAGACAGCATGCTTCGAGCAGGGCGTCATATCTCAAGTGAAGATCTAGACAATCACGCGTTGTTGTCGGATTTCGAACTTGAGCTTTCTTCTTTCTACCAACGCTACAACACCGAATTGGTGAAAGCGCCAGAAGGTTTCTTCTACCTTCGTCCTCGTTCAACGTCTCTGATTGGCCGTAGTGTTCTTTCTGAACTGGATATGCTGGTGGGGAAGGTACTGTGTTTCCTTTACCTAAGCCCAGAGCGTCTTGCGCACGAAGGCATCTTTACTAACCAAGAGCTGTACGACGAACTGCTTGCTCTAGCAGACGAAAACAAGCTGATGAAGCTAGTGACGAACCGTGCGACTGGTTCTGACCTTGATAAAGAAAAGCTGTTTGAAAAAGTACGTACGTCACTTCGTCGTTTGCGTCGCCTAGGCATGATCATCAACATCGGTGAAACCGGTAAATTCAGCATCAGTGAAGCGGTATTCCGCTTTGGTGCCGATGTACGTATTGGCGATGACATGCGTGAAGCGCAACTGCGTCTGATCCGTGATGGTGAAGCAGTAGTGCACACCAAAGAGCCAAGCCAAGGCAGCCTATTGTCTGAAGAAGATCAAGACGACCAAGCCCAAGAAGAAACGACAGAAGAGGGTGAAGCATGAGCATGATTGAACGCGGTAAATACCAATCGCTGACCATGGTCAACTGGAACGGCTTCTTTGCCCGTACGTTTGACATCGATGGTCTGGTCACCACGCTATCAGGTGGTAACGGTGCAGGTAAATCAACCACAATGGCGGCGTTCATCACCGCATTGATTCCTGACCAAACGCTACTGCACTTCCGTAACACCACAGAAGCAGGCAGCAGCCAATCGTCTCGCGACAAAGGTTTGTACGGTAAGCTACAGCCGGGCGCATGTTATGCGGCGCTAGATGTGGTGAACTCACGTAACCAACGCCTATTGTTCGCAGTAAAACTGCAGCAAGTTGCGGGTCGTGATAAGAAAGTAGACATCAAACCGTTTGTTATCCAAGGTCTTCCAAGCCATGTGAAACCAACGGATATCTTGATTGAAAGCGTATCAGCGACTCAAGCTCGTGTACGTCAAATCAATGAAGTAAAAGAATCAATCGCAGAATTTGAAGGCGTTCAATTTAAAGCCTTCTCTTCTATCGTGGATTACCACGCACAAATGTTTGAATTCGGTGTGATTCCGAAGAAACTGCGTAACTCTGGTGACCGTTCTAAATTCTACCGCCTGATCGAAGCATCGCTTTACGGTGGTATCTCAAGTGCGATTACCCGTTCGCTACGTGACTACCTTCTGCCACAAAACGGCGGCGTGAAGAAAGCGTTCCAAGATATGGAATCGGCGCTGCGTGAAAACCGCATGACGCTAGAAGCGATCAAAACTACGCAAGCAGACCGTGACTTGTTCAAACACTTGATCACAGAGTCGACTAACTACGTGGCAGCGGACTATATGCGCCATGCTAACGAGCGTCGTAAAAAACTAGAACAGACATTGTCTTTGCGTTCAGAGTTATTTGGTTCTCGCGAGACCTTGATTGAGCAAAACAATCTGCTTAATCGCGTTCAAGAAGAGCTGGAACTGCTGATCGAATCAGAATCTTCTTTAGAGCAAGACTACCAAGCGGCTTCTGATCACTTGCAACTGGTGCAAAACGCGCTGCGTCAGCAAGAGAAGATCGAACGCTACCAAGAAGATCTTGAAGAGCTGAGCGAGCGTCTTGAAGAACAAATGATGGTAGTCGAAGAAGCGCAAGAACGCGTGATGATGGCTGAAGAGCAAGCTACCGTTGCAGAAGAAGAGGTGGATAGCCTTAAGACGCAACTTGCTGATTACCAGCAAGCTCTTGACGTTCAGCAAACTCGCGCCCTTCAATATCAACAAGCAGTTCAAGCGCTGGAGAAAGCGAAGCAACTACTTGGCGATGACAGCCTAACGGCGGAATCGGCTCAAGCGCTTGTCTCTGAGCTTAAGAACAAAGAATCAGAAAGCACCAATGCGTTGCTATCGGTTAAGCACAAACTAGACATGTCTTCTGCAGCGGCAGAGCAGTTTGAAACCGCGCTTAAACTGGTACAAAGCATCGTTGGTCAAGTTGAGCGCAAAGACGCGTCTGAGCATGCGAAAACCGCAATTGCGAAAGCGCGTGAGTCACAACAAATTGCACAAAACGAACAACAATGGCGAGCACAACACCGTGATCTCGAACGCAGCCTTAACCAGCAGCGTCAAGCACGTGAACTGGTTGCTGAATACAAAAAGCAATATCACGTTGAACTAACCGATGAGGTTACGTTTGAACAAGAACGTGAACGTCATGCGACGCAAATCGAATCACTAGAGATAGCTCAAGAAGAAGTTCGTGATCAGCGTGGTGAACAGCGCCGTCTAGAGCAAAACGCGGTGGCAGAAATCAGTAAGCTTGAAGCAATAGCACCAGCTTGGATCGCGGCGAACGATGCGCTAGAGAAACTGAGAGAGCAGAGCGGGGAAGAGCTTGAGGGTCGCCATGCGGTAATGAACCACATGCAAGTTGTCCTTGAACAAGAAAGGGAGCTGTCTTTAGCTAAAGATAAGCTTGCTGAGCGCCGTAACCAGCTAGACGCTGAGATTGAGCGTCTTGCTTCTCCTGGTGGTTCAAATGACCCTCGCCTGAAAGGTTTGGCTGATACACTGGGCGGCGTATTGCTGTCTGAGATCTACGATGACATCACGATTGATGACGCGCCTTACTTCAGTGCGATGTACGGTCCGGCTCGTCACGCTATCGTTGTTTCTGACCTGTCAGGTATCGAAGAGAAACTGGTAGAGCTAGACGACTGTCCAGAAGACTTGTACATCATTGAAGGTGACATCGATGCCTTTGATGACAGCTCGTTCGATGCAGAAGAGTTAGAGGGCGCGGTTTGCGTTCGTATGAACGATCGCCAAATGCGTTACTCCCGCTTGCCTGAGATCCCATTGTTTGGCCGTGCGGCACGTGAGCAGCGTCTAGAGTTGCTGCGTAACGAACGAGAAGAAGTGGTAGAGAAACACGCAAAAGCGGCGTTTGATTCTCAGAAAATGCAGCGCTTGTACCAAGCGTTTAACCTATTTGTGTCTAACCACATTCAGGTTGCTTTTGACGCCGATCCAGAACAAGCACTGGCAACTATTCGTGATAAGCGTAACCAAATTGCTCGCGTGTTGGCGGATCTGGATGTGAAAGAGCAACAACAACGTTCTCAGCTTCAAACCAGCAAGCAAGCGTTGTCTTCTCTGGACAAGCTAGCGTCACACATGGTGCTTGTTGAAGATGAGTCATTGCAAGCGCGTTTTGATGAGCTAGAAGAGAAAATCGCTCATCTTGCAGAGGCAAAAAACTTCTTAAACAACCATGCAAAAGCCGTCACGCAATTAGAGAATATTGCGTCTGCGCTTGATGCTGACCCAGAGCAATTCGATGCACTAGAAGCAGAATACAAAGCGGCAGACGAGCGGCTACAAGATCTTAAGAAGCAAATCTTTGCACTCTCGGATCTCGTTGAACGTCGTCACTACTTCGCTTACTCAGATTCAGTAGACCTACTGAACAAGAGTAGCGAACTGAGTGAGCAGCTAAAAGCTAAACTGGTTCAAGCTGAACAAATGCGTACTCGCTCTCGTGAAGAGTTGAAGCAATCGCAGGGTCAAATGAACCAATACAACCAAGTATTGGCATCATTGAAGAGTTCACACCAAGCGAAACTGGAAACGGTTCAAGAGTTCAAACAAGAACTTCAAGAGTTTGGTGTTAATGCGGACGAAGGTGCGGAAGAACGTGCAATGCGTCGTCGTGACGAACTGCACGAGCGTCTACACACGTCTCGCAGTCGTAAGAGCGAATACGAGCGCACGATCACCTCTACTGAACTAGAGATGAAAGGCTTGGCGAAACGTCTGAAGAAAGTTCAGAAAGAATACGTTGAGCTACGTACGTTCGTGGTTGCAGCGAAAGCTGGCTGGTGTTCAGTACTTCGTCTGGCGCGTGAGAACGATGTTGAGCGTCGTCTACACAAGCGTGAACTGGCTTATATGTCAGCGGATGAACTGCGTTCAATGTCGGATAAATCACTGGGTGCGCTGCGTCTCGCGGTTGCGAACAATGACGACCTGCGTGATGCGCTGCGTCTATCAGAAGACAATGCACGTCCAGAGCGTAAAGTTCTGTTCTACATCGCGGTTTACCAACATCTTCGCGAGCGCATTCGTCAGGATATCATCCGTACTGATGATCCAGTTGAAGCGATCGAAGAGATGGAAGTTGAGCTAGCGCGTCTAACGGAAGAGCTAACCCAACGTGAAAACCGCTTAGCGATCAGCTCTGAGTCAGTAGCGAGCATCATTAAGAAGACGATTCAGCGTGAGCAAAATCGTATTCGTATGCTGAACCAAGGCCTGTCGAATATTTCGTTCGGTCAGGTGAAGGGCGTACGTCTAAACGTGAAGATCCGCGAAAGTCACGAAGTGCTACTGAACGGCCTAGCGACACAACAAGAGCAGCATAAAGACCTGTTTGAATCGACTCGCTTTACCTTCTCTGAAGCAATGGCGAAACTGTTCCAACGCGTGAACCCACACATCGATATGGGTCAACGTTCACCTCAAGTTCTGGGTGAAGAGCTACTGGATTACCGTAACTACCTAGAGCTAAGTGTAGAAGTGAACCGTGGTACAGATGGTTGGCTACAGGCTGAGTCTGGCGCGCTATCAACAGGTGAAGCGATCGGTACCGGTCAGTCAATCCTTCTTATGGTTGTTCAAAGCTGGGAAGAAGAGTCTCGTCGTCTACGCAGCAAAGACATTGTGCCTTGTCGTCTGCTCTTCTTGGATGAAGCCGCGCGTCTGGATGCGAAATCGATCGCGACATTGTTCGAATTGTGTGACCGTCTGGATATGCAGCTTCTTATCGCGGCGCCTGAAAACATCAGCCCAGAGAAAGGTACGACCTACAAACTGGTGCGTAAGGTGTTTAAAGATCACGAACACGTACACGTGGTTGGCTTGCGTGGTTTTGGTCAAACGGATAAGCCTAAGACTGAAGCACAAGAGATGATTGAAGAGTTTGAATCGTAAACTTCGAATCTAACAAAACGCCCGCAATGAACGCGGGCGTTTTTGTATCTATTTACGAGGTAGGCTTCGAACAACATAAGACAAGCCGAGACTGTAGGACGGCAGTCTCGGCTTATTAGCGGAACTTAATGAGGAAGCGACGTTTATTCCTCTGGAATATCGTCCCTGACTTCGATCATTTCAGCAAGTTCTTCAAGTGCTTGGACAGAAAGCTCAGACAAGCGTTGTAGGTGTTGGTCTAAGCTCTCTTGTTCTTCAAGCTCTGGTTCATCATTATTTGTTTCTTTTATTAGCATTTCCCAACCTCTCAAGTTGAGTAAGGGGAGCTCTCATCATACTCAAAAGGCAAAGTAGAAAAGAAACGATCTATGTTGATTTTGTTAGCTCGATCATTGATTCAACTTATATATGAGAAGGATGTGTTTAATAAGGAGAGCAAGTGCAAGGTTTTTGGATGCGGGAACAAAAACGCCAGTAATCATGACAATTACTGGCGAGTAATAACGAACATTATGTCGGAGGGTTAGAACAACGGCTTCACACCGAATTGCTCTGCCGCGTAAGCGACGCGTTCAATCGGTTTTGGATACTCAGCAGGTGTGCCAAGGCTCTCTATGTGTTTCAAACGAGGAAGCAAGCCTGCACCATTAGCGATTTGGATTGCCAGACCAGGGCGAGCGTTAAGCTCTAAAACCATAGGCCCTTCATCTTTATCCAGCACCATATCCGTACCCATGTATCCCAAACCTGTCATTTCCCAGGCACTTGACGCAAGCTCCAGCAAGCGCTCCCAATGCGGTACTTGAAGGGTCGAAAGGTCTTTACCTGTATCAGGGTGATGAGTCACTGGATGATCGAACTGCACCGCTCTGACGGCTTTACCTGTCGCGATGTCAATGCCTACTCCTACCGCACCTTGGTGAAGGTTTGCTTTGCCGTCGGAAGCCGCTGTAGAGCAGCGCATCATCGCCATAACTGGATAACCTTTAAATACGATGATCCGAACATCTGGTACGCCTTCATAACTGAAGCCATCAAAACAGTCATCAAACTTGATTAAGTTTTCAACCACAGCAACGTCATTTTTACCACCAAGAGAGAAAAGGCCAGCAAGCGCATTACTAATGTGACGCTCGACCTCATCCCTACCAATTGTAGAGCCGGAGGGTTTGGTATATACCCCGTTTTTATGAGACGTAACAACCAGAATGCCTTTACCGCCACTACCTTGTGCAGGTTTGATTACAAAACCAGGCCAGTTCTCAACCATTTTGTGGATAGTCTTAACTTCAGCTTGGTTATGAATGACACCGATCAGGGCAGGAACTGTTGCTCCTGCTGCCTGTGCAATAATTTTGGTCTTTAGCTTGTCATCGACAAGTGGGTATTTAGAACGATCATTGTAACGGCCAATATAGCTGTGGTTACGCTTGTTCATCCCCATAATGCCTTTATGGCGAAGCTTAGACGGCGAAGTAAAACTTTCGAACATCGTTTAGTCCTCCGCTAGTGGTTTGAAGCGTCGTAGCTCAGTGAGGCGGTAACCTGTGTAAGTACCTAGTAATAGAATACCGGCCAGAACAATCAACTGTAGACCAATGAAGTTAAAGGTTAAGTGTTGAATGTATGAGTTCGTCATTGCAAGGTAAACTAATACCGCTGTCAGCAATGAACCACCACCTTGCAGAGCAACTTCCTTCGCACCTTCTTCTTCCCATAGGATTGACATACGTTCAATCGTCCAAGACAAGATGATCATAGGGAAGAAGGTAATTGTTAGGCCTTCCGTTAAGCCCATCTTAAATGCAACAACGGTGAACACCGAGATGATCATGATAACGGTAATAATGACCGCAGATATCCTTGCTACCAGCAATAAGTTCAACCTAGACAAATAGCTTCGAATAATCAGGCCTGTACCTACAATTAGCAAGAAACCGACAATACCCGTTAATAGTTGAGTTTGAACAAAAGCAACGGCAATCAACACAGGCATGAAGGTACCGGATGTTTTCAGGCCGATAATCACACGCAAGAACACAACGATCAGAGCACCAATAGGGATGAGCATGATGGTTTTGAACATCGCTTGCTCTTCCAAAGGTAGGCTATGAATTGAAATATTCAGTAATCCATCTGCTTCTATTTTGTTGTTTGTAGCTTGTTGTGGTGTCATTTCTTGCTTAATCATCGAGAAATGCACTTGGCTATTTTTACCACCAACAAGGTCAAGTAAGGATACGTTTGATTCATCCCACACTAACAAGTTGGGTTTCACTGCTTTTTGTTCGGATTTTGGCGAAAACAGTACCCAATCTTTACCTGACCAAACCTGAACCATTGGTTGAATTGTTTGGCGTCGACGACCATCTTCTAGTTCGATAACACCGACGGTTTTGCTTTGTATACCTGCGGTAAGCAAAATATTATGCAGTGCATCAGTACGGCTGAAATCGTTCAGTAGTAGCGACGAGTTTTGGCTATCTGGGTCATTAAGCGCTTTGATAAGCTCACGAGTAAACGTCACATTATCGGCTGAGCGACTCATCGCACGTTCGATAAGGGCATTTGCCGCTGCTGCTTGTGGTGCTGATAGCGTTGGTGGCGTAATGTCTTCCGTTGGCGGTAAAGGAGTGACTTTAGCCTGAGGGTCTACTAAGAACTGGGCTTTGTAGTATATGGTTTGTGGCCCTTGAGCTTGGCGAATTGACCATTCTGCACGACGGCCTGAATCGTCATTGATGTAGGAAACGCCATAACCTGATGAGGAAGCAGATTCACCGATAAGTGTGTAACCACTTTGTGTATGAGGTGCTGCAAGTGACGCTTTTACTTCGTTGCCGTTAGCATTGAACTCAATACGAGCTTCTACATCCCATACCTGGCGAGTTTCGCCTGGCGTCCAAGGCACGCCGTAGTTTTCATGTCTGAAAACACTCAGAGCAATGCCCGCAATCACCAATAAGATGATAGAAAGGTAAAACGGTATTTTTGACGTCATAATCTACCTTATTATTTTTTATCTTCGTCCGTTTGGATATAGGTACGACTTACATCGACAAGTGCTATGTCGCGCATAAATTCTCTACCCAGTAAAATAGGATGGTTCATATGTGAGCGATCTGCCAACGTAAATTGCGCTTTTTCATGAATTTTTCCAACGCGCACCCAAAGTTCTACCACAGCGCGGCGTTCTAACTCTTCACTGGTAACCTGGCGGATTTTGACGTAGCGAATGACAGGAGCTTCGATCCAAGTACTTTTCTCTTCTTCGGATTTACTGGTGTCTGCTAAGTGGAATCGGACCCATTTTTTGCCATTTCTTTCGAACTCTTCAATATCAACGGCATTTAAAGACGACGTCGCGGCACCAGTGTCGATACGTGCATCAAAAGTTTGCTTAATCGACTCTACAGTGACCTTTTCGATAGAGCCAAGGACAATATCGTGAGTTGGGGTTGGTTCCACAGGAGCGGGAGATTGGACAATAATCGGCTCTTTCGGTTTTTTTACTTCTGCCATTGCTTCATCGCGAAATGTAAGAAGTTCAACCTGTAGTTTATCGACTTGTTCTTCAAGGCTGTCGATATAGTCCGATTGGTTGCTGAGCTGTAGCTCTAGGTTGGTAATGCGATTATTGACATTCGCTTCTGAATTTTGAATCGCCGCTAACGTTTCTTGGTGGTACTGTTCGCCTTTGGTTAGTGAGCATCCAGATAGTAAGGCGATGGCAACAATCGGGGTCAATCGTAATAACATTGAAAACCTTGGGATTGGATTAAGTTGTTTATTTTTTAGGAGTTTAGCTTATATCGATAAAGCCTCACAAGTAAGAATGTTTCTCTATTACTTATTGTTTGAGGAATAGTGATGAAAAGCCAAAAATCAAGGACATAAAAGCGCATCCTTATTTAGAGCGTGCTTATATTTTGACGTGAAAAATGGATTCAAAAATCAAACTCGCTCATTACGAGGAAAGAGGGTAATGTCTTAACTCGTAAAATGAGTTAAGACAATGTCAGGAATCTCAGCGAATTATGATTTGCGAGCGACAAGAACCGCGCGGCGAGGGGCAGGGTAGCCTTCTACAGTCTTGCTTGGGTCGTTCGGATCTAAGTAGTCAGGTAGAGAGTTATGCGTCATCCAATCTGTGGTACGTTGTTCATCTACGGATGTGATGTTTTCATCAACGATACGAACATCTTCAAAACCGACCAATTCTAACCACACTTTTAGGGCTTTTGCTGAAGGGAAGAAATAGACATTACGCATTTGCGCGTAACGAGAAGTCGGGACCAGTACTGCATTCTCATCACCTTCAATCACGAGTGTTTCCAATACGAGTTCACCACCAGATACCAATTGATCTTTTAGTTGCACTAAATGATCGAGAGGCGAGCGGCGATGGTAAAGCACGCCCATGCTGAATACCGTATCGAACGCTTCTAACTTAGGTAGTTGTTCAATACCCAATGGCAATAGGTGTGCACGTTGGTCATCGCCCATTAGTTTACGAATTGCTTCGAACTGAATTAGAAACAGGTGAGATGGATCGATACCGACAGTTAAGCGTGCACCTTCGCCTAGCATGCGCCACATGTGGTAGCCGTTACCACAACCTACATCGAGTACGCTGCGATTTTTTAATGGTGAAATATGCGGAAGCACGCGGTCCCATTTCCAATCACTGCGCCACTCAGTATCAATATGGATGCCGTGTACGTTGTATGGGCCTTTGCGCCAAGGATGGAATGTACGAAGTAAGCTTTCTAGCTTTTTAAGTTCCCCTTGAGGCATGGGCTCATTGTTTGAAATCGTGACAGAATCAACAATGTTGATGTTGTCCGGTCTACCCGCTGGGATTTTGTTCAGGGCTTTCAACCAGCGACCAAAGTCACCGTGCTCTGCATTTTGCCAATCCGTTAGCTGTTGTGGAAGCACATTAAGCCAAGGTTGAAGACGGGTGTCTTGGGCAATCAATTGGTAGAAATTTGCAAAGTTAAACATAGTTAGTTAATCGCTGAGTTGATGGGTATAAATTATTAACAAAAGCCGAAATCGGTATGGTTCAGGCTTTGTATGCATGGTCTATTTAATCGCGAACATGGAGCCGAAGTTAAAGCATTGGAACCAAACATCGTAGCTAGAAAAGCCAATTTTAGCGAAACGCTCTTTATGTTCTTTCTTTGAATCTGGGCGCATTACGTTTTCTATCGCGCTGCGCTTTTGGCTGATTTCTAGTTCGCTATAACCATTCGCACGTTTAAAGTCGTGGTGAAGGTCAATTAACAGTTCGTTCGAAACTTCATCTTCGAAGACGAACTTCTCCGATAGAATCAAAATGCCGCCTGGACGCAGGCCTGCGTAAATTTTCTCGAGCAAGGAGTAACGATCTTCTGGAGAGAGGAATTGCAAAGTGAAGTTCAACACCACCACTGACGCGTTTTCAATTTCGATATTGCGAATGTCTGCTTCTACTACATCCACAGGAGTGTCACTGCGGTAAGCGTTGACGTGAAGTTTACAACGCTCAACCATCGCAGGAGAGTTGTCCACTGCGATGATTTGGCAACCTTCTTGTTTGATATGGCGACGCATAGACAATGTTGCAGCACCCAAAGAACAGCCAAGGTCATAGATGTTTGAGTGAGGTTTTACAAAACGCTCTGCCAGCATACCGATTGCAGAAATGATATTGCTGTAACCCGGTACCGATCGTTGAATCATGTCAGGAAATACTTCCGCTACGCGTTCATCGAACGTGAAATCCCCAATTTTATCGATTGGAGCCGAAAAAATAGTATCTGGATTGCTCTTAGGGTTCATAACTAAGTCTCTGCATACAAGCCGCCTGAAAATGTCAGGCACCAAAAAAGGCGCGTATTTTATGGGAATTTCGCGCCTCTGTCATGTGTTGCGTTAGAACATCTGTAACTGCGAGTTGCCATCGTCAGCTGGGAAAGGTGATAACTCAGGGAGTGTGATACGCTTTTGTATGTCTTTATATAGGTTTGCGGCCAACTCTGGCGCAATTATATTGTCTGCGGTATGGATCATGACATATGGCTGTTTACCTTCGGCAATCCATTGTGGCAACTTGTTGAGCCATGGTTTAAAAAACTCGTAATTTTGCTGTTCTTCTGGATGACCAATAAAGCGAATCAAAGGGTGTGAAGCGGTAGCAATGGCGTGAACAGGGACTCGTGGTTTTTTCATTTGTGCATCAATAATCGCCTCATTGTCGGGCTTAGCGGCAAAGACTGGGCGGCTATCCATAATAATGCGGTCAATATTATTCTCTACTAACCATTGGTTAAGTGCTCGCTCTTCTTCGCCTTTGGAGAAAAATGCCATATGGCGAACCTCAACACCGAGAGGGAAGTTAGGTGGAAAGTTCGCACAGAACTTTTTCAGCCGATCAAGGTGCTCAGGACCAAATGCGGCTGGTAATTGAATTGTCCATTGGCCCACACGGTCATGCAAAGGCTCCATGACTTTCATGAAGTCTCTCAGTTGTTCGCTGCAACCTCTTAGCATTTGCTCATGAGTGATGGCTTTAGGAAGTTTGAAAGTAAAGCGAAAATCATCGTGGGTTGCGGCTCTCCAGTTTTGCACTGTATTGAGCGTCGGTGTGGCATAAAATGTCGTGTTGCCTTCCACGGTATGAAACACTTGCGCATACCTTTCTAAACGTTCAGCGGGCTTTGTCCCGCTGCCGTAAAAACTTTGTTGCCATTGATTGTGCGACCACATCGTCAATCCAAGTCGAAGAGGTAAGTTATCCATTATTCTTTACTGCTTGCTACTCGTGTGAATACTTTACGAGAGTTTTGCTGAAATAGGTAATTTCACGCTATAATCCTCCCCAATTTTTTCGCTTTGGTGCGCTTTTGAACATTTGTTGTACTAAAAAGCACCAGTGAATGATAAAACACACGTAATTGTATGTTGAGTAGTCGATTTTCGTGGACATTCAGCGTATAACTGAATCTTTACTCTGCTTAGCAATGAGGCTGACAGAGCGTAGTTAACAACATTTGAGAGATTGGGAATTTCATTATGCGTACCCATTACTGTGGTCACCTGAACAAGTCCCTTGCAGGACAAACTGTAGAACTTTGCGGCTGGGTTAACCGTCGTCGTGATTTAGGCGGTCTTATTTTTATTGATATGCGAGATCGCGAAGGTATCGTTCAGGTAGTTGTTGATCCAGATATGGCGGATGCGTATGAAGTGGCGAACACACTTCGTAATGAATTCTGTATCAAACTAACGGGTGAAGTGCGCGTTCGCCCAGAGAGCCAAGCAAACAAAGACATGGCAACAGGTGAAGTTGAGATCCTTGCGAAAGGTCTTGAAATCATCAACCGTTCTGATGTTCTGCCTCTAGACTTCAACCAAAAGAACTCTGAAGAGCAGCGCTTGAAGTACCGTTACCTAGATCTACGTCGTCCAGAAATGAGCGACCGCATCAAGCTACGAGCTAAAGCGTCTAGCTTTGTTCGTCGTTTCCTAGATGACAACGGTTTCCTAGACATCGAAACACCAGTCCTAACAAAAGCGACTCCAGAAGGCGCTCGTGACTACCTAGTACCTAGCCGTGTTCACAAAGGCAGCTTCTACGCGCTTCCTCAGTCTCCACAGCTATTCAAACAGCTTCTAATGATGTCTGGTTTTGACCGTTACTACCAAATCGTTAAGTGTTTCCGTGATGAAGACTTGCGTGCTGACCGTCAACCAGAATTCACTCAGATCGATATCGAAACGTCATTCATGACGGCTGACCAAGTTCGTGCAACGACTGAGAAAATGGTTCGTGAAATGTGGCAAGAGCTACTAAATGTTGACCTAGGTGAATTCCCAGTAATGCCGTTCAGCGAAGCGATTCGTCGTTTCGGTTCGGACAAGCCAGACCTACGTAACCCACTGGAACTAGTAGACGTTGCTGACCTAGTGAAAGATGTTGAGTTCAAAGTATTCTCAGGTCCAGCAAACGACGAAAAAGGCCGCGTTGCCGTTATTCGCGTTCCAGGTGGTGCATCTTTGACTCGTAAGCAAATTGATGGCTACGGTGAATTCGTTGGCATCTACGGTGCGAAAGGTCTAGCTTGGATGAAGGTTAATGACCGTGCAGCGGGCATGGAAGGTATCCAATCTCCAGTCGCTAAGTTCCTAAATGAAGACGTGATCAACGGCATTCTAGATCGTACTCAAGCGGAATCTGGTGACATTATCCTATTTGGCGCTGATAAAGCGGGTATCGTTGCAGAAGCAATGGGTGCGCTACGTTTGAAACTAGGTAAAGACCTAGAGCTAACGGATGAATCTGCTTGGGCTCCATTATGGGTGGTTGACTTCCCGATGTTCGAAGAAGATGACGAAGGCAACCTACACGCGATGCACCACCCATTCACATCGCCTCTAGGTGTGACTGCGGAAGAGCTAAAAGCAAACCCTGCTGCGGCAAATTCTAACGCTTACGATATGGTTCTAAATGGCTACGAAGTGGGCGGCGGCTCTGTTCGTATCCACAACGCAGATATGCAAGAAGCCGTATTTGATATTCTAGGTATCACACCTGAAGAGCAACAGCTTAAGTTCGGCTTCCTGCTTGATGCGCTGAAATTCGGTACGCCTCCACATGCTGGTCTTGCATTTGGTCTAGACCGTCTAGTAATGCTGCTATGTGGCACAGAGAACATCCGTGATGTTATCGCGTTCCCTAAAACAACAGCAGCGGCGTGTCTACTAACAGACGCACCAAGTATTGCGAACCCAGCAGCGCTAGAAGAGCTAGCAATCGCAGTAACTGCAGCGAAAGAAAAAGACGCAGAATAAGCGCACAACATTTGAAGAAAACTCCCGCAACTGCGGGAGTTTTTGTTTAAATAAACCCAAGAAACTTCCAAAGCAATTTCCCAAGCAACGCTTTTTAGAACATGTTTTGTTATTAAGCGTCAAAATACATTAAAAGGTGAATTATGGCTGGTCATAGTAAATGGGCGAATATTCGTCACCGTAAAGCAGCGCAAGATGCGAAGCGCGGCAAAATCTTTACTAAATTAATTCGTGAAATCGTTGTTGCGGCAAAAGAGGGGGGCGGTGAGCCAGAAAATAACCCACGTTTGCGAGCAGCAATTGATAAAGCACTGTCTAACAACATGACACGTGACACTGTCAACCGCGCTGTCAGCCGAGGTGCTGGTGGTGAAGGCGACGACAACATGGAAACCGTGATCTATGAAGGTTATGGTCCAGGTGGTACGGCGGTCATGGTCGAATGTATGACGGATAACCGAAATCGTACGGTATCTGGCGTACGTCATGCATTCTCAAAGTCAGGCGGTAATCTGGGGACGGATGGTAGCGTCAACTATCTTTTCGACAAGAAAGGCGTGATTTCATATGGCCCAGGTTTAGATGAAGATGGGGTAATGGAAGTAGCATTAGAAAGTGGTGCTGATGACATTGAAACGGCAGAAGATGGCTCGATTGATGTCTACACGGCCCCAGGCGATTTTGGACTCGTAAAAGATGCTCTTGATGCCGCAGGGTTTGAGGCAGAGAACGCTGAGGTGTCGCTGATCCCATCTACGAAAGCAGATTTGGACGCGGATACTGCGCCAAAACTACTTCGTTTGATTGACGCTTTGGAAGATCTGGACGACGTTCAAGAGGTTTATCACAATGGTGATATCTCTGACGACGTTGCGGCTACGCTAGATTAAACTCAAGGTGTCGGTAGCGGTATTTGCTCCGAAGTTAGCAAGTAATAATAAAAAGACTGAGGCCGAATTAGGCCTCATTTTTAGGAACATTCATGTCAATTATTTTGGGCATTGACCCAGGTTCGCGCATTACCGGCTATGGGGTCATTCGTCAAAATGGACGCCACTTGCAATACCTTGGTAGTGGCTGCATTCGTACTTCAGAAAAAGAACTTCCGGGTCGGCTTAAACAGATTTATGCAGGCGTCACGGAAATCATTACCCAGTTTCAACCGGACGTTTTCGCGATCGAGCAAGTGTTTATGGCCAAAAACGCGGATTCAGCGCTAAAACTTGGCCAAGCTCGTGGCAGTGCAATTGTTGCTGCGGTGAATGCGGAGTTGCCGGTATTTGAATACGCGGCTCGTCTTATTAAGCAAGCTGTCGTCGGCACTGGTGGCGCGGACAAAGCGCAAGTTCAGCATATGGTTCAGCAGATGCTTAAATTGCCCGCCAAGCCTCAAGCGGATGCAGCCGATGCTTTGGGTGTGGCGATTTGTCATGCCAATACTAACAAGACTCTCGTTGCGTTAGCGGGCAAAGCAACCAGTGCCAGAAAAGGGCGCTACCGTTAAAATTAACTGGATGTCTATCCAGTTCTTTATTATCCTGTCGCAAATTCATTTCCAAAGAGTATTTATAGTGATTGGACGTCTTCGTGGCATACTGATTGAAAAACAACCACCTGAAGTATTAATTGAAGTTAATGGCATTGGTTATGAAGTCCAGATGCCAATGAGCTGTTTTTACGAACTGCCAAATGTTGGCGAAGAAGCCATTATTTATACTCACTTTGTTGTCCGTGAGGATGCGCAATTGCTATACGGTTTCAACACAGTAAAAGAACGAGCACTTTTCCGTGAAGTGATCAAAGCCAATGGCGTTGGTCCTAAACTCGGTCTTGGTATTCTCTCTGGTATGACAGCAACGCAATTTGTTACTTGTGTGGAACATGAAGACGTTTCTACGCTGGTTAAGCTTCCAGGCGTTGGCAAGAAAACCGCAGAGCGATTGGTTGTTGAAATGAAAGACCGCTTGAAAGGGTGGGGCGCTGGCGATCTATTTACGCCATTTACGGATGCTGCTCCTGCGGATTCTGGTGCAACATCCAACAACGCAGAAGAAGAGGCAATCAGTGCGCTTCTAGCTCTAGGTTACAAGCCGACTCAAGCGTCGAAAGTGGTATCTCAGATCGCTAAACCGGACATGAGCAGTGAGCAAATGATCCGTGAAGCTCTAAAATCAATGGTGTAACGCTGGTTGCACAGTGAATATTTGTTCAAGATAACTCATTCTCTAAGGTTAATGCCAATCGCTTAACGATGTTTTTTTGTGTCATTCCAGCGAGCCTGGCGAGACTGGGAATCTAATAGCAGCACGCTGAGCGGTTAATGAAACAATTTGACCATAAATCGCTCGGATAGAAGATCCTGTATCACGCTCCTTCGTCGCTGTACAGGATGACGAGATATAGAAATATGCCACTTGCTGTTAAACGAGCGGCATTATTCTCTCAGGTAACCATTTTTCAAGGTAAAAAGATGATTGAAGCCGATCGTTTAATCGCGCCAGAAAACCCTGCCTTTCGTGATGAAGATGTCATTGATCGTGCTATTCGGCCAAAAAAATTAGCGGATTACCAAGGTCAGGACCATGTCCGTGACCAAATGGAGATCTTCATTAAAGCTGCTCAGTTACGTAGCGAAGCACTTGATCACCTTTTGATTTTTGGTCCCCCAGGTTTGGGTAAAACCACACTTGCGAATATCGTTGCCAATGAAATGGAAGTGAACATTCGCACTACTTCAGGCCCTGTACTTGAGAAAGCAGGCGATTTGGCCGCGCTGTTAACCAACCTTGAAGAAAACGATGTGTTGTTCATCGATGAGATTCACCGCTTGAGTCCGATGGTTGAAGAGGTGCTATATCCGGCGATGGAAGATTATCAACTGGATATTATGATCGGTGAAGGTCCGGCCGCTCGTTCTATTAAGATCGATTTACCACCGTTTACGTTAATTGGTGCGACGACCCGAGCGGGCTCTTTGACGTCACCATTGCGCGACCGCTTTGGTATTACTCAGCGCCTTGAGTTTTATAAGATAAAAGACCTCCAAGATATCGTGCAGCGAAGCGCGGATTGTTTAGGTTTATCAATGGAACCTGAAGGTGCATTGGAAGTGGCAAGACGTGCGCGTGGCACACCACGTATTGCTAACCGTTTGCTACGCCGTGTTCGTGATTATGCGGAAGTAAAAGGCAATGGTCACATTTGCGCCGATGTTGCCGATAAGGCGTTGAATATGCTTGATGTGGACGCCGAAGGCTTCGATTACATGGACCGTAAGCTACTACTCGCGATTATGGAAAAATTTGGTGGTGGTCCGGTCGGGCTCGACAACATGGCAGCGGCAATAGGTGAAGAAAAGGACACTATTGAAGACGTTCTTGAGCCTTATCTTATTCAGCAAGGTTATTTACAACGCACTCCGCGTGGAAGAATCGCGACAGATCGTGCGTATTTGCATTTCGGAATTGAAAAATAAGATTCCCTCGCTGGGCCTTTGTTGCCCAGCGCTTCATTAAAGTTGACCAAACTCACATTTTTTTGAATTTTTTCTCATACTGGTTTAGTAAGTAAAAAGCATTGATTGTTAACTCGATGTTTGCTTGCAACTGGTTAATTTCTCTCCTGATTACTCTCTCTTAACATCCGTATCCAATACTGGTTGATCTAGATCAATGTGATGGATTTTTGTGCAAATTCCGCGCATAAACATTGATGTATATCAAAGCGCGTTACGGCTATAAACCTTTTGAAACAATCTGTTTTTACAAGTAATATTAGCCCCAGCTATATTAGCTGATGCTTAACAATTAACTAACCAATGAAGAACATTTTTGCAACAATGAGTTGTGATAATTCAACATTTTTCAAGTGTAAATAACACCTGAATATGGATTGCAATATGTAGAGAGTGTCATTCAGCCGACACATAGGAGTTACCATGATTGACGTAGTTGATCTATCGCGGTTGCAGTTTGCACTGACAGCGATGTATCACTTCCTATTCGTACCATTGACCCTTGGTATGGCCTTCCTTCTGGCCATTATGGAATCGATGTACGTAATGACGAACAAGCAAATCTATAAGGACATGACCAAGTTCTGGGGTAAGCTATTCGGTATTAACTTTGCACTTGGTGTGGCGACAGGCCTTACCATGGAGTTCCAGTTTGGTACGAACTGGTCTTACTACTCCCACTATGTAGGTGATATCTTCGGTGCACCGCTAGCGATCGAAGCACTTGTCGCATTCTTCTTGGAGTCAACTTTTGTTGGTCTATTCTTCTTCGGGTGGGATCGTCTATCTAAACGCCAACACTTAGCGGTTACCTGGCTTGTGGCACTAGGCTCTAACTTCTCTGCTCTTTGGATTCTTATCGCAAACGGCTGGATGCAAAACCCAGTAGGCGCAGATTTCAACTTCGAAACCATGCGAATGGAAATGGTGAGCTTCTCTGAGGTTGTACTAAACCCAGTTGCTCAGGTTAAGTTCGTGCATACGGTTGCTTCTGGTTACACTTGTGGCGCAATGTTTATTCTAGGCATCAGTTCATACTACCTATTAAAAGGTCGTGACATTGCGTTTGCTCGTCGTTCGTTTGCTATTGCTGCTTCTTTCGGTATTGCAGCTATCTTATCTACCATCGTTCTTGGTGACGAATCTGGCTACGAGCTTGGTGAAGTTCAAAAAGTGAAACTCGCTGCAATTGAAGCAGAGTGGCACACTGAACCTGCACCTGCCGCATTTACGTTATTTGGTGTTCCTAACCAGGAAACGATGCATACCGATTACGCAATTAAGATCCCTTACGTAATGGGTATTATCGCGACACGCTCTTTTGATGAGCAAGTAACAGGTCTTCGTGATTTACGTGATGAACACGTCGATCGTATTCGTGACGGCATGTACGCTTATGAACTTCTAGAGAAGCTTCGTGCGGGCGACAAGTCAGAAGAAAACATGACTGCGTTTGATGAAGTGAAAGGTGACCTAGGTTACGGTCTACTTCTAAAACGCTACACAGACAATGTTGTTGATGCAACAGAAGAGCAAATCCAAGCTGCTGCGGACGACTCAATCCCAACAGTATGGCCGCTATTCTGGTCATTCCGTATCATGGTTGCTTGTGGCTTCATCATGTTGTTTGTCTTTGGTGCGGCGTTTATCCAAACGTGTCGTCAGAAGATTGAACAGAAACAATGGATTCTAAAAGCTGCACTATTTAGCATTCCACTACCTTGGATTGCAATTGAAGCGGGTTGGTTCGTCGCTGAGTACGGCCGTCAGCCTTGGGCTGTAGGTGAAATTCTACCAGTGCATGTTGCAGCTTCTGCGCTAACTGCAGGTGAAATCTGGACTTCACTCTTCGCAATTCTGGCGCTATACACGGTATTCCTGATTGCAGAAGTTTACCTAATGTTGAAATTCGCTCGTAAAGGCCCAAGTAGCCTGAAAACGGGTCGCTACCACTTCGAGCAAAATGCTGACTCTGTTGAAGACAAAGTTAGTCGCCAAGTAGAAGCGTAAGGTAAGGAGATAACAAGATGTTTGATTACGAAATCTTGCGACTCATCTGGTGGGTACTAATCGGTGTTCTACTAGTTGGTTTTGCAGTAACAGACGGCTTCGATATGGGTGTAGGCGCGCTTGTACCTATCATCGGTAAAAACGACACGCAACGCCGTGTCATGATTAACTCAATTGCTCCTCACTGGGATGGTAACCAAGTTTGGCTTATCACTGCTGGTGGTGCACTGTTCGCAGCTTGGCCTTTGGTTTACGCAACGTCATTTTCAGGCTTCTACTTAGCGATGATTTTGACACTAGCAGCGCTATGGCTTCGTCCTCTTGGCCTAGACTACCGCTCTAAAATCGAAGATCCAAAATGGCGCAATAGCTGGGATATCTGTATCTCAATCAGTGGTTTTGTTCCGCCAATCATCTTTGGTGTAGCGTTTGGCAACCTTCTACAAGGTGTACCATTCCAATTGAGTGAGTTCTTGATGCCAACATACCATGGCTCATTCTTTGGTCTACTAAACCCATTTGCACTGTTGTGTGGTCTAGTAAGCTTGTTCATGATTTTGATGCAAGGTTCTACTTGGCTACAAATGAAAACAACAGGCGAAGTGCATGTGCGTGCGCGCAACGTTGCTCAGTTGGCTGGTTTACTGACGGTTGCTGCGTTTGTAGCGGCTGGTTTCTGGATCCAAAATATCGATGGCTACGTCATTGTTGGCGGTATCGACACTAACGCAGCTTCTAACCCTCTAAACAAAGAGGTTATCCGTGAAGCTGGTGCGTGGATGAAGAATTTTGAAAACTACCCATTACTATGGGCTGCTCCTGTACTAGGTGTTGCAATGCCGCTTCTCGCTGTATTGGCATCTCGTCTTGAAAAATGTGCGATTTCGTTCATTACTTCAAGCTTGGGTGTTGCTGGTGTTATCTTTACTGCAGGTTTTGCGATGTTCCCATTCATCATGCCTTCAGACTTAATGCCAAGCCACAGCTTAACAATGTGGGATGCAACGTCATCTGAGCTGACTCTGAACCTAATGACAGGCGTTGCGTTTGTTATGGTGCCAATCATCCTTGGCTACACATCTTGGACTTACTACAAGATGTTTGGTCGCCTTGATGACCAGTACATTGAAGACAACAAAAACTCACTTTACTAAGGAGCATTTACTATGTGGTATTTCGCATGGATTCTAGGTGTACTACTTGCTTGTGCATTCGGTATCATCAACGCTCTTTGGCTAGAGCACTCAGAAATGATGGATAAAGACAGTGAGTAACCTCGCTGATAAGGTAGCGAAACTTCACGCACCAATGGATAAGACTCTGCTACGAGTCTTATCTCTCATCCTTGGCTTTATGCACGTAGGATTGGTGATGTGGGACCCTGAAGCTTACCATCAAGCAATTGGTGGTTTTAACTCAATCATCGCACCAGCACTGATTTGGTCTGTATGTTCAAGCATGGTGTATGGGGTGGGCTTCAAGCCAAGAAACTGGTACTGGCAAGTTTTGTTTAGTCCTTATTTCTCGTTAGCTATCTTAATTTATCTAACGGCACTTTATTTCATTTAGGCTGAAATATGCTGTAATAAAGTCGGTTACTAAATCATCGAATAAAAGCTAGGTATCTCGCCTAGCTTTTATTTTTTCTACAAATTTCAAAAATATTTCCTTAGCTCGGTACCAATTGCTGTCGCTTCAGTTATAGTAATTACTTTAAAGAATTGAATATATTGGTACTCCCTTGCAAGGCACATCAAATCTCTTTCACTGGCCGATCACCGTGTACTATGAAGACACTGATGCGGGCGGTGTTGTATATCATTCTAATTATCTAAAATTCTTTGAGCGCGCACGGACAGAGATGTTACGTGCTAAAGGCATTTCTCAACATGTGTTACTGGAACAAAATATCGGCTTTGTTGTCCGACACATGGATATCGATTTCAACCAAGGGGCTAGGCTGGACGAGCATCTGACAGTCGTAACCCGAGTGTCAGAAATAAAACGTGCTTCTCTGCAATTCTGTCAAGAGTTGGTCAATGATCAAGGCAAGATATTGTGCAAGGCCTCGGTTAAGGTAGCATGTATCGATAATAAGAAAATGAAACCAATAGCTATTCCAACCTTTATAAATTCGGAGCTAACAAATAGTGACTGCTGATATTTCCATTTTAGATCTCTTTCTTCAGGCCAGTCTGTTGGTAAAGCTTGTGATGCTGACGTTGCTTGGCATGTCAATTGTGTCATGGGCAATGATCATCAAGCGCAGCAAAGTGCTTTCTCAAGCATCAAAAAATGCAGAGCAGTTTGAAGACAAATTTTGGTCGGGTACTGATCTTTCTCAGCTTTACCAAAAAGTAAAAGCGCGTAAAGACGAAATTGAAGGCACAGAAGAAATCTTCTACGCAGGTTTTACAGAGTTTGCTCGCCTACGTAAGAGCAACGCAAATTCACCAGCTTACATCATGGAAGGCACTGGCCGCGCAATGCGCGTTGCTGTTTCTCGTGAAGTAGATGAGCTAGAAACAAGCTTACCGTTTTTGGCAACAGTCGGTTCTATAAGCCCTTATATCGGCCTATTTGGTACCGTTTGGGGCATCATGCACGCCTTTATTGCGCTGGGTGAAGTAAAGCAAGCTACGTTGTCTATGGTTGCACCGGGTATCGCCGAGGCACTTATCGCGACAGCGATGGGGCTATTTGCGGCTATTCCGGCAGTAATGGCGTACAACCGTCTAAGCAATAAAGTGAGTAAACTAGAGCACACTTACGCAACATTTTCTGAAGAATTCCACAGCATCCTTCATCGTCAAGCGATGGCTGGCCGAGACAGCGCGGATAAGGAATAAAGCATGGCGGGTTATCAACCTAAAAAGCGAAAAATGACAGCGGAGATCAACGTTGTTCCGTATATCGACGTAATGCTCGTACTGTTGATCATTTTTATGGCGACCGCTCCATTTGTGACTCAAGGCGTCGACGTTGATCTTCCGAAAACATCGACCGCAGAATCTATGCAAGACCTTGCTGGCGAGACTGACAGTAGCTTTATTATCATCGAAATTGATAGCGAGGGTAATTTAGGCCTAAGCGTAAATGATGAAGAAGTTCAGCGAGGTTTGTCGTTGCAAGATGTTATTGTGCGAGTGAAAGCGGAGCGAGAGGTTAAGCCGGATTCACCAGTTGCGGTAGGTGGCGACGCGGCAACACCATATGCCGATGTTGTTCTATTGCTAGATGAACTAAGTCGAGCTGGTATCCCTAAGGTAGGTCTAATGACCGATATCAGGGAATAGACATCAATTATCTATGAAAGATCACAAGAAGAAACCCAACCAATACGCCAAACCGATAGCAATATCGGTTGGTTTGCATGCAATTCTAGTTGCAGCCCTGCTTTGGGGGACGGACTTCAACATGTCTAAACCAGAGCCTACAGGGCAAATGGTTCAAGCTGTTGTCATCGATCCAAAACTTGTGCAGCAACAAGCGAAAGAAATTCGCCAGCAACGCGAAAAGGCAGCGAAAAAAGAACAAGAGCGTCTTGATAAACTGAGACGCGAAGCAGAGCAGCTAGAAAAAAACCGCAAAGCTGAAGAAGAGCAAATTCGCAAGTTGAAAGAGCAGCAAGCGAAAGATGCTCAAGCGGCACGAGAAGCAGAAGCTGCACGTAAGAAAAAAGAGCAAGAGCGCAAGCAGGAAGAAGAACGTGTTCGCAAAGAAAAAGAGCGAGCTGCTAAGCTAGAAAAAGAGCGCAAGGCAAAAGAAGAAGCCGTGCGTAAAGCTGAGCAGGAGCGTTTAGCAAAAGAAGCGGCTATAGCAAAAGCTGAGCAAGAACGTTTAGCTCGTGAAAAAGCAGCAAAAGAAGCGGAAGAAAAAGCACGTCGTGAGCGTGAAGCTGCTGAAAAAGCTGAACAAGAGCGCATTGCAAAAGAGAAAGCGGCAAAAGAGGCAGCGGAGCGAGAGCGTAAAGCGAGAGAAGCAGCTGAGCGTGCCGAGCGTGAGCGTAAAGCTCAAGAAGCCGCGTTAGATGATATTTTTGCGGGTCTCGAGAGTGAGTCAGAACAGAATCAGCAAGCGAAAAATCAACATGTGCAATCTGAAGTTGACCGCTATGGTGCAATTTACAAACAATTGATAGAGAGTCGTATCATTAAGGACGATTATCTTGTGGGAAAGTCGTGTAGGCTTAATGTGAAGCTAGTTCCAACTGGGACTGATGGTATTGTGAGTAATGTTACTGTGTTAAACGGTGACTCTCGTCTTTGTAGTGCAGCCAAAAGTGCAGTAGCCCAAGTTGGCAACTTTCCGATGCCTAAAGATAGAGATGTTATTGATAAAGTTAGAGATATCAACTTAACCGTTGAATACTAGAATAAGGAATAAGACGTGATTAGACGCCTTTTACTAGGAATGTTTGTACTGTTTAGCAGTATGACAAATGTGGCGAATGCCGCATTAGAGTTGGTCATTACCGATGGTATTGATTCAGCACGACCAATTGCTGTTGTTCCGTTTAAGTGGGAGGGCACACAAGCGCTTCCAACGGATGTTTCTGCTGTTATCGCCTCGGATTTACAACGTAGTGGTAAATTCAGCCCAGTTCCAACGAGCAAAATGCCACAAACACCGTTCAGTGAATCAGAAGTTAATTTTGATGCTTGGACCAATTTAGGTGTGGATGCGCTATTGACTGGTTCAATCAAGCAAAACGACCAAGGTGACTACGTTATCAACTATCAACTTGTTGATATTGTGCGTGGTCAGTTAACAGGTGGGAAGAGTAAGGCGCTTGGTAGTGACGGTGAATTAGTCCTGTCAAAAGATCATGTGCTGTTCAATAAAGTAGCCACTGTTCAAGGGCCTCGTATGCGTGAGTACGCTCACCGTATCTCTGATTTGGTGTATGAGCAGTTAACTGGCGACCGTGGCGCTTTCATGACTCGTATCGCATATGTGGTAGTGAACGATAAAGACCGTTTCCCTTACCAACTTCGAGTCGCTGATTACGATGGCTACAATGAGCGTCTGGTTTTACGCTCTAAACAACCATTAATGTCACCAGCGTGGTCCCCCGATGGTAAAAAGCTTGCATATGTTAGCTTCCAAAATGGCCAAGCAGAAATCTTCATCATGAACATCTACACCGGTGAACGTGAGAAAATTACTTCATACCCACGTCACAATGGTGCGCCAAGATTTTCGCCAGATGGCAATAAGTTAGCGATTGTTCTTTCTAAAACAGGCTCGCTTCATGTTTATACGTTTGACCTTAACACTCGTAAGCTGACGCAAATTACGCGTGGCAGATCAAATAATACGGAACCGTTCTGGCATCCGGATGGAAAATCGTTGATTTTCACATCGGATAGGGGTGGTAAACCACAGATTTATCAAGTAAATTTGGGCAGCGGTTCTATTGACCGTTTGACTTGGCAAGGCAGCCAAAATTTGGGTGGTCAGATTACTCCTGATGGGCGATTCCTAGTTATGGTGAACCGCAGCAACGCAGGATTTAATTTGGCGAAACAAGATTTGGAAACTGGTGCTCTTCAAGTCTTAACTAAGACCTTGCTTGATGAGTCTCCTAGTATTGCCCCAAACGGTGGCATGGTTGTGTATAGCTCGATTTACAACAAGAAAAACGTACTATCGATGGTGTCAATTGATGGTCGATTCAAAGCTAGATTACCGGCAACAAATGGGCGTGTTCGAGCGCCTGCATGGTCACCGTTTTTGTAGTAATAAGTTTGATTAATAAAGGAAAATAAGATGCAACTGAACAAGGTTCTAAAAGGGCTACTAATCGCGCTTCCTGTAATGGCTGTTACAGCGTGTAGTTCAAGCGACGACGCTGCTTCTAACACTGGTGCAGCAACAAACAACAATGGCGCAGTGGAAACAACAGTAGCTACGCCAATTGATCAAAGCGGTCAGTTGACAGAGCAAGAGCTAAAAGAGCAAGCGCTACGTGAAACTCAAACAATCTACTTTGCTTTTGACAACTCAACAATTGCAGCAGATTACGAAGAGATGCTAGCGGCTCACGCTTCTTACCTAAGCAAGAACCCAGCACTTAACGTAACTATCGAAGGTCACGCTGATGAGCGTGGTACTCCTGAGTACAACATCGCTCTAGGTGAGCGTCGTGCACAAGCAGTAGCGAACTACCTACAAGCACTAGGTGTTCAAGCTGACCAAATCTCAATCGTTAGCTACGGTGAAGAGAAGCCACTTCTTCTAGGTCAATCAGATGAAGTTTACGCTAAAAACCGTCGCGCGGTTCTAGTATACTAATTCGAGGTAATCCTCATGTTCAGTAACACTAAGCGCGCTGTTGCGCTTACGTTACTGGCAAGTGCAGCGAACTTTGCGTTCGCTGCACCAGCTCCAGTATCCGATCTCAACAGCACATCATCCGTCTCTAAGAGCCGTTCATCTGAAACGGAAGTAGAGCGTCTAGAGCGCTTGCTACAAAACCGCAATCGCGTTCAGCTCCAAATGCAACAGCAAATTGACCAAATGTCACAAGAGATCAGTGAATTACGTGGTCAATTAGAGCGAAATAGCTACGAAATGAAGCAAATGTTGCAACGTCAACGAGAGTTGTTTGTCGAGCTGGATCGTGTTCGTGGAGAGATAAAATCCGCGCCTGCGCAAGAAGCGAAACCGGCTAAAACAGGTGGTCAGTACACACCAAATGTTGATGAGCAAACGGCATACCAAAATGCAGTCGACCTCATCCTCAAGAAACGTGACTACACTGGCGCAATTGCAGCGTTCCAGCAGTTCCAGAAAGATTATCCTGATTCTACATATTCAGCGAATTCTCACTACTGGCTAGGTCAGTTGTACTTCGCTAAAAAGCAGGATGAGGATGCAGTGAAAAGTTTTGCCGCTGTTGTGTCTTATAAAGACTCCAATAAGCGAGCCGATGCGTTGCTTAAGTTAGGCGAAATCGCTGAGCGTAATAACAATGCAGCTCAAGCGAAAAAGTACTACCAACAAGTGGTTGATGAATACCCAGGTAGTGCATCTGCAAAACTTGCCAGCTCTAAGCTGTAAGACGTTATGTTTTGAAAAGGAAGCTTCGGCTTCCTTTTTCTTTTCCATTTTCTGTTGGTGCAGAACGGCTAAGTCGATAGCAATGATGCAGAGCCTCTGACCTTATGTTGCACCGAATTTCGCTACTCGGAAATGCTACCTGTAACAAAGATATACGGCTAGACCGCTAGAAATCCCCGCGACAAGTTGGTTTTTGAAAATTAACGAGGTTACAATACTCGGATTAAAGGAAGTTGCGTAGAGCAAGAGCAATGAGCCATATATTAGATAAAATCGACACTGTTTACCCATTCCCACCGAAACCAGTTCCATTAAGCGAAGAAGAAAAAGCATCTTACATTGAGCGTATTAAAAAGTTACTCAAAGAAAAAGATGCGGTACTTATCGCGCACTACTATACCGACCCTGAGATTCAAGCCCTAGCTGAAGACACTGGCGGGTTTGTTGGTGACTCGTTGGAAATGGCGAAGTTTGGTAATCGTCACCCTGCAAGTACATTGATTATTGGTGGTGTTCGCTTTATGGGCGAGTCGGCCAAAATTCTGACACCAGAAAAGCGCATTCTAATGCCAACGTTGGAAGCGGAATGTTCGCTTGACCTTGGCTGTCCTGCGGATAAGTTCAGCGAGTTTTGTGATGCTCACCCTGATCATACGGTTGTAGTTTACGCAAATACTTCAGCAGCGGTTAAAGCCCGTGCCGACTGGGTCGTTACATCGAGCATTGCGCTTGAAATCGTGGAACACTTAGACGCTGAAGATAAGCCAATTATTTGGGGACCAGACCGTCACCTAGGATCGTACATCGCTAACAAAACTGGCGCAGATATGCTGCTTTGGCAGGGTGAGTGTGTGGTTCATGATGAGTTCTCTGCTGATGCGCTACGAAAAATGAAGAGCGTGTATCCAGATGCGGCTATTTTGGTTCACCCTGAGTCACCAGCAAGCGTCGTAGAACTTGCCGATGCCGTTGGATCAACGAGTCAGCTGATCAAAGCAGCGAAAGAGCTTCCTCACAAACAAATGATCGTTGCGACAGACAAAGGCATTTTCTTTAAAATGCAGCAACTTGTGCCAGAGAAAGAACTTATCGAAGCGCCAACCGCAGGTGCAGGCGCAACATGTCGCAGCTGTGCACACTGTCCTTGGATGGCAATGAACGGTTTGAAAGCAATTGAGAAAGCGCTTAGTGAAGGTGGTGAAGAGCACGAGATTTTTGTTAACGAAGAACTGCGTGTTAAATCCCTTATCCCGCTTAACCGCATGCTAGATTTTGCTGAGCAGCTAAATATGCAAGTGAAAGGTAATGCTTAAAAAGTAGGCGTAACTGAAAATAAATCTCAAAAACCAGCCGAATATGGCTGGTTTTTTTGTGTCTTACTATCAATGAGTTACTATTGATGCAATCAATGAATATCGAGGTCATAAATTTATGGCGGTGTGGTTAGTAGTTAAAAAGTGGCTTAGTTCCCACCTTTTTAAATTGAGCAACCGAAGCCTTCTCATCTTTAGTGGCTTATATGTGAGCCTTTCATGGTGGCTGCTGGTTCTCGCTGGTGAAACAGCATTAACAGACAGTTTCGCTAACTTTATCTATTACCTCATGGTTACGGCGAGTACGGTGGGTTATGGCGACCATTCTCCAGTAACAGATTTGGGTAAATGGGTTGTCGTACTATTTGTAATCCCCGGCGGTTTGAGCTTATTCGCCGCATTATTGGGGCGTGTCGCTGGAGCAGCGATGGACTATTGGCGAGCGGGTATTTTAGGAAAACGGAGAGTAAGAGTGGAGAACCATATTGTATTGTTGGGCTGGAATGGATCGAGAACGATGCACCTTATTCGCATGTTACAACATGAAGAAGAGGGAAAGCGTCCGATTGTTTTATGCAGCCGTTCAGAAATAGAGAACCCGTTACCTGGCGAAATCAGTTTTATCAAAGTGACCAGTTATACCGATTCGCAAGAAATGAAAAACGCCAATATTGCCGAAGCCGCTTGCATTATTGTGGATAATCTCTCGGACGACATTACCTTGTCAGCCGCTCTATACTGCGCATCTGTAAACCCTTCCGCTCATTTGGTCGCTTACTTTAAAGATGAAGCGCTAGGCCGACTTCTAAGTCAGCATTGCCCGAAAGCGGAATGCATACCTGCTGTTGGCGCAGAAATGTTGGCAAAAGCGGCGGTTGACCCGGGCTCAAGTGCGCTTCATCAGGAGCTTTTGGCTTCAACACGAGGTATGACGCAATACTCAGTTATTTATCCTGAGGGGCAGTCTGCCACCACTATTGAGAATCTCTTCGTTTTTCTCAAAAGACGCCATCATGCCACGCTGATTGCTTTTGATATTGGCGATGGTATTCAACTCAACCCAGATTTAGATGCTGAAGTACCCGCGAGTACCAAGCTGTTTTACATTGCAGATGAACGTATTGAAGATTTTGCCTGGAAAGAAATGAACAAGGAACAATAATGCACATGATTGCTGGCCTGTTAGCAGGCTTCCCAAACTTTTTACTCTATTTCTCTGTTTCTATTATTTTTGTATTGGCGTTTAAGTTCATCTACGTCAAGTTGACGCCATACGATGAGTGGCATCTGATCAAAGAAAAACAAAATACAGCAGCAGCGATTGCGCTAAGTGGGGCCTTCCTTGGTTACTGTCTCGCGATTTCGGGGGCGGCAAAAAACTCAGTCAATATCGTCGATTTTATGGTATGGGGCGTTGTTGCAATGCTTGCTCAAATTATTGCATTTGCAATTGTACGCTTTATTTTACTTCCGAAAGTGGCAGAGCGTATCGAAAAAGATGAACTGCCAGCCGGTATTGTATTAGCAGCAGTTTCTGTTTCGGTTGGCGTATTGAATGCCGCGTGCATGACCTACTAGGAGGAACGATGAAGCGGAGTTCTAACGTTAAACGTTCTTCCATGGACAAAAGCTTAAAGCTTGGGAAAATTCTTCCCTTTGCTGCCTTTGGTGGTATTTTCTTCTTTGCTACGTACGAGTCAAAAACAGAAGGGTACATTTTTTCTGATGCTGATGAGTGTAAATCTAACTCGCCTGAGTTTAGTGAACAGTGTGACATTGCATACCAAGAAGCTTTAGCTCGTGCCGAACAAAATGCCCCTCGCTACCGCAGCGAGTTCGAATGCGAGAATGATTTCTACGAGGATGATTGTTACTACAGTTCCAGTTCCCGAGCTTATGTACCTAACTTTGGCGGTTTTTTTTACAGTCGCTCATTAAGCGGGTTGAAAGGTTATAACAAGAGCTATTACTCAGAGCCGATGTACCGTTATAAATCCAAATTCTATAATGGAGCAGGACAATTCTTTGGCTCCTACCGAAATCAGCCGACCAAAGTTGCGACGAATAGCCTTAATAAACGTGGCGGCGGCACCATTGGCAGGGCGATGTCTCGAGGCGGGTTTGGTAAAGCGGTGTCGGTCAGTCGAGGCGGTTAAAAAGCACTATGTTTCGACGAGAAATACAAGAGCGCGAAAACTGGCGTGAATTAGCACGCCAGTTTGGTTTTGGTTTCCATACCATGTATGACCAACCGTATTGGGATGAGAGTGCTTACTATCAATTCACGCTGGAGCAAATTGAGCGCGATATAGAAGCGCCCACTGAAGAGCTGCATCAGATGTGCCTGGCTATTGTGGATGAAGTCGTTCGGAGTGAGCGGTTGCTGACGCAATGTGCGATCCCTGAATCTATGTGGGAGCAGGTCGCTTCTTCGTGGAGACGAAGCGAACCTTCGCTTTATTCGCGGCTGGATTTCGCGTACAACGGGACCTCGCCAGCAAAATTACTGGAAAACAATGCGGATACGCCAACCAGCTTGTTTGAAACTGGCTTTTGGCAGTGGGTGTGGCTAGAAGATGTTGTAAATAAAGGTCGAGTTCACCAGAGCGCGGATCAATTCAATATTCTTCAAGACTTTTTGATCGAGCGCTTCGCCGAAATAGCAAAATACCAACCAGGACAAACACTTCACTTTAGCTGCTGCAAGTACACTGAAGAAGATAAAGGGACTGTCCAGTATTTAGAGGATTGCGCGCGAGAGGCAGGGTTAGCAACGGCATTCGTGCATGTCGAAGATATTGGAGTGACGGAAGATGGTCTGTTTGTGGATGCTGACGACAGAGCGATTCGTTGGATGTTTAAGCTTTACCCTTGGGAGTTTATGTTTGAAGAGGAATATGCGAAGTACTTAGCGACTGCAAACGTAAACTGGTTAGAACCGATGTGGAAGTCGATACTATCCAATAAAGCACTTTTACCGTTATTGTGGGAGCGCTTTCCTAATCACCCGAACCTTTTGCCCGCTTATTTTGCTAACGATTCAAAAGCGAACACTATGAGAGATTATGTCATCAAGCCACTATTTTCTCGAGAGGGCGCGAACATCGAGATCGTCATCGATGGAAAACGTTTTGTTAAAACGTCAGGGCCTTATGAATCTAAATTCAATATCGTCCAGCAATACCATCCACTACCTAAGTTTGGGCAAAACCATACGTTAATTGGCAGTTGGTTGGTCAATGATAGAGCTGCCGGTATTTCGATTAGGGAAGACAGTAGCTTAGTGACTCAAGATATGGCGCGGTATATTCCACATGTAATTTTAACATGATCAAAAAAGCTCTCCATTTGGAGAGCTTTTTGTCTATTCAGCCGTTCAATCTTGATGGTCGACAGCGTTGCGTCTATTGTTCTTCAGCTAATGCAACACCGCGCTGGGTAAGACCACATAACATCACTGGCATTGCATTGAAGATTTCCTCAAACTGCTCTAAGCCTTCCATACCTTGTTCGGCCAATGTTTCAATGGTCGTTTCTGGGTCGTAAAGCATAGTAAGAGAAAGTAAAACACCACCGAGTAGGGCATTATCTTCGCTATCCTCAGGCATCAACGTTTCCCAGTCATCACGCGCAAGTTGCCAGCCTTGTAATACACCTTCACAGAAATCGCGAGCCTGACTTGTTACAATGTCTTGCTCATCTAGCGCGCACCCTGCAGGCCACTGCCAAGTGCCTTCTAGGAGAGCGGGACGAGTTTGGTTCCACATTTGTACAATCTCGTCAATGTATTGCTCTAGTTGCTCACCGTCAGTAAATGGCGCTGTTTCTTCTCCACCCCATAAGAATGGCAACCACTCTTGAGGCATTAATACGTTTGGCGCTGCAGCCATCGCTGTTACAAAGCCTTGAGTTTTTGATAGGTTTAGTAGTTTACCGTCAAGTTCTGGGAGAGAAAGGATGTCTTGTAGTTTCAAAATAGAATACCATTTGTTAATGGGCTAGTTGATTGCGCTCATCTTACCAATCAATTAGTGATAAATCGATATTAGGGAATGATTCACACATCTATGGAAATTCGCTCATCACTTAGAAAAAAAAGCATTCTCGCCCTAACACTTTACCTGTGCTTCTTTATCGCCACTATCGGTTCTGTCGCCTATTTGGTTGTTGAGCCACCGGTTAGACAAAAGCTAGAGCAAAACCTAGAGTTACGTACCCAACTCCTGGCTCTTGAGATCAAAGAGCCCCTCCTCAGTTCTACAGGTGTATTGAGCAGCTTAGTAGGGCTAGCCCAAGGGACTGAAAATATTCAATCTCTCAACACAATAATTCCACATATTCTTCAATTGAGTGACAAGATGCTTGTTAGTGGTGGCGTATGGCCTAAACCCAAACTCAAAGCAGAACAATGGAGATATAAAAGTCTATTCTTCAATAAAAACAGTGATAGTGGTATTGACCAAATTCACTCCTACAATAACCCCGAATCTGGCGGTTATGATAATGAACCCTGGTATGTCGCTGCCGCCGATGCTCCGGTAGGTTCTGTTAGTTGGTCTACGGTTTACATCGATACCTTTACTCAGGTCCAGATGATTACCGCGTCTTCTCCGTACTACCAAAACGGTCGATTCGCTGGAGTTGTAACGGTAGACCTATCACTAGATGCACTTTTTCAGTTTATTCGAGAGCACACGAACCAGCATTCTTTGGGGGTAGTGGTTCGCGATGCTGACTCAAACGTGATTATTGAACACAACTTTCAACTGACGGACGAAATTTATGTCAGCGAGCTTGATTTCGGAGAGTTCGACTGGCGCATGGAAGTTGTCAACGCAAAATCTAAAGTCGCCGATCAAGTGTTTGAACAAGTGATGAGCGTTGAGGGGAGGATCATTCCATTTTTGCTCTTGTGTGTCTTGGTCGGTTACTACTTACTGAATCGCTATATTGTTGAACCAATTGTTCGCATTGCCGCTAAGATTGATGACTCGAAAACTGGTGGGATCATAGATATTGACTACGATAGCGATGACGAAATCGGACAGCTTATCGAGAAGTTCAATGAAAAGACGATCTATTTAGAGCAGGAGAGAATAAAAGCTCAGGCTTCGACAAACGCTAAAACGGCATTCTTAGCCACATTGTCCCACGAGATTCGCACACCAATGAACGGTGTACTAGGAACTGCCCAGATACTGTTAAAAACACCACTTACCGATGAGCAGCGTAAGCACCTGAGAACACTTTATGATTCAGGTGATCACATGATGACATTACTCAATGAGATTTTAGATTACTCAAAAATTGAACAAGGGCATGTTGAGTTTGAAAATAAGCCTTTCCCAATTGAGTCGATTATCGGCAGTATCAAGAGTGTTTATCAAACTCTATGTGCAGAAAAAGGTCTTCGCTTTAGAGTCGTCTCGCATTTACCAACGGGTCGTTGGTACAACAATGACAAAGCCCGTTTGCGTCAAGTACTGTTCAATCTACTCAATAACGCTGTTAAGTTTACCGATCGTGGCATCGTAGAGGTAGAGCTAGCCGAGAAATCGAGTAAGGCAGGCACCAAGCTGATACTAAAGGTAAAAGATACAGGAATTGGTATTTCAAAAGAGGCACAAAAACGCATTTTTCGTCCTTTTGAGCAAGCGGAGTCATCAACGACTAGACGGTTTGGTGGTACAGGGCTTGGTTTAGCAATAGTCAAAGAAATCGCGGAACATATGGGTGGGCAAGTGGTTGTAGAGAGTCAGGAGGACGCTGGAACGACTTTTACTGTCGAAATTGCCCTTACACCTTGCAAGCCAGGTAAAGTAGAGTCAATCAATACACATAAATTGAACTGTAAAGGGTTGAAAGCACTCATTGTTGAAGACAACCGAACAAATGCGATCATTATGGAAACTTTCCTCCGAGCCAAGGGCTTTGAGTGCACAAGTGTCGAAAATGGTCAGCTTGCAGTCGATGAGGTTGCGATCAAACCATTTGATTTGATACTGATGGATAATCATATGCCTGTTCTAGATGGCGTTGGGGCCATATCAGCCATTCGAGCAATGAGTTCACCTGCTAAGTCGGTACTGATTTTTGGCTGTACAGCGGATGTGTTCAAAGAAACACAAGAGCGTATGATTAATGTAGGAGCAGATCACATAATAGCGAAACCAATAGTGGAGTCTGAATTAAATGATGCACTGTATCTTCATGCGACACAGTTATATCAGTACCAATCGGACTTTGATGGAAATGCAGCAGATAGCTTTAATGCTGAAAAGTGGTTACTCAACTTCTATGTCGCTCTAGATAATGGACATCTTAATGAAGCACTTGAGGCTATTTCAGCGATCATTGCGGAGGCTCCCCTTGAACTCAGTGGCGACGTTTCTTCAGTCGCCGAACGGATAAGAAGTAACTTAAAGCGTCAGCAATCCCCAGACCAAGATGATATCGATACATTAACGATTTTGCTGGCCTCACCATAATTTAATCAATATGGCGCAACTGTGAACTGTTCTTACTATTCATACGTCATCCAGCGTCGTCACAAACTCTTCTAACCCGCAATGAACAGGCTTGCAGTTTTACTTTTACGAGTAAAACAGCAAGACCTTCTACTGTGATTATATCGGTAATACTCTGAATTTTCGCAGCTTGGTAGCATAAGCTATAGGAGTGACTGTTTTCGGTCCGAGTTTTGTTCTAACTTTACGTCGAAATAATTATCGTAACCCCTTTTTATGTAAGTGAAATCCGTGTTTTTGTACCATTTTTACGTGATTTTAGGCGTTTTTACTCGCTATTGGTGAAAAAAACTACTTTTACTTTAAAAGTTGGTTATAAATTTACAACTTAATTTTAAATACAGAACCATAAGCTAGCTTTTGTGTGCTCTAATTGCATCATTAACTGGCTTTGTGTCTTTTTAGTGGTTAATAGTTTTATTATTTTTATTAATTGCAGTGTTTGATTTTAAGGGTTTTGTAAATGAAGTCTCGTGGACCATTTTGTATTCGTCACGCCGCTGCGGATACCTTTGCTATGGTTGTTTTTTGCTTTATCACAGGGATGATTGTCGAGATTTTGATTTCAGGGATGACATTTGAGCAATCTCTAGCATCGCGTACGCTATCGATTCCAGTGAATATCGCCATTGCTTGGCCGTATGGGGTTTTTCGTGATTGGGTGCTGCATCAAGGTAGTAAGGTGTCGCCGTCTTCCTTTATGAAGAACATCTCTGATCTGGTCGCTTACGTACTATTTCAATCTCCAGTTTATGCGGGTATTTTATTCGCAGTTGGCGCGTCTATAGATCAAATTGTGACCGCAGTGGCAAGTAACGCTGTTATTTCTTGTGGCATGGGTGTGTTGTATGGGTACTTCTTGGACATGTGCCGCCGTTGGTTCCGTGTTCCCGGTTATTCTCAAAGCATCTAAATGCCCCAGTTTTGCTCAATTTAGTTACTTAGTGAGCAATCGATTCGAAAAGGGCGCTTTTTTTTATGTTTAGCCTTGACCATCAGGCACATAATCATTAAATTAGCGCCTCGTTAGCCAATGATGCTAACCAAAATTTGATTCGGTGAGTTGTCCGAGTGGCTGAAGGAGCACGCCTGGAAAGTGTGTATACGGCAACGTATCGAGAGTTCGAATCTCTCACTCACCGCCACATTCTTGAAGAAAGACGTCCTAGGACGTCTTTTTTTATGCCTTTAATGTTATAAAATCAATAAGTTATAGTCCTATAGCATCCAATAAAGTCCTAAGTCGACCACCATTTTGGGGTATGACAGAGTGTATGATTTAATCAACCACAGATTGGGAGATATACACTAAATCGGGAAAAAACGTCATACATCTGACCTTTCACTGAATACTGATTTTTCTCCCTTTCTCAGGCTTTGTTGCTTAAATCGATGGAACTAAATCAAAAAGATACGATCTGATCGGCTACACCCATCAAGCATCGTAG
>NZ_JAWPOT010000168.1:0-820 GCF_033344415.1 Vibrio sp. 1727 | reverse complement strand
TGCGCTTCGTGAACGCAAACAAGACATTGAAAAGCTCACTCAACACTTTCTGGTACGCGCCGCAGCTGAGCTTGGAGTGGAAACCAAAACCTTGCACCCGTCGACGGTCGAAATTCTCAATCGACTCAATTGGCCGGGCAACGTACGTCAGCTAGAAAACATTTGTCGCTGGTTAACCGTGATGGCGAGTGGCAGTGAAGTATTACCGAACGATTTGCCTTCAGAGCTTTTGGAAGAGAAGAAGACCGTTTCGGATTCAACCAAAGGTAGCTGGCAAGAACAATTGGCGGACTGGGCACGCCAATCGCTCGCTGCGGGGGATAAAGAACTACTTTCTTTCGCATTACCAGAATTTGAGCGCATTTTATTAGAAGCTGCATTGGAGCACACTAAAGGTCACAAGCAAGATGCCGCTAAAGTATTAGGCTGGGGACGCAATACGCTAACCAGAAAGTTAAAAGAGTTGTACTGACCGTCACTTAAGCAGTGAGTTAACAATGAGAGTGCTTAGCGCTCGATATTAACAGAAATGTCAGTACAATTAAGGTGAACCATCCCTAATGTGACTAGGCAATGTCTACTGCAAAGACTCAAATTACGCTACGTACTGCTGTACTCATCCCTTTTGTGATGATTTTCTTACTGGCTATCGGTGTGATTGTCTACGTCCAAAAACAAAGCTATGAAGAGGTGGTGACCGACATCAGCGATAAACAGCTGTCGGTGTTGACCGAAAGTGTCTACGACCACCTCAATAGTTATCTGCGAAAGCCGTTTACGGCGGTGATGACACTTGCTCACAACGTGAGTTATCACAACC
>NZ_JAWPOT010000167.1:0-822 GCF_033344415.1 Vibrio sp. 1727 | reverse complement strand
AAATTCTTCACACAAGATTAAACCTCTTCAACTTTCTAATCGAATTCGACAAGCAATATATGAGTGAGGATGCAACTCGATTGGCACTGGCAACTCACAAAAGATTAATTCAGGAGAATACTAAGGATGGATAATAATAAAATTATTCGTTTTGCACTTCTAGCTTCAGTCATTGCAACTGTCACTCCCTTTAAGAGTGAAGCAGCAAGGGTATGTCGACAAAAAGTCTCATTGCCAGCACCTTCAGCTGGTATATGTGACGTAGATACAAGCAATCCTAAGATGGGAAACCCATTTGCTTATATAGACCCGACTCAAGGGTGTGATTTCTCTTTTAGTTTGCCAGGTCTACCTTCGTTTAGCCTCGATGGTTTACAAGGAGCTCTATGCGATACCATTCAGGATATTGGGCAGCAAGGCATTGACGACGCACTTGGCCCTGTACTTGATGCGATTCCAGATAGTGTAGACCTCGACCTAGATAATTTGATGGAAGGCATCTTCGATGATCAAATTGAGATGCAAAGTAAGTTTTGCCCTGTCTATGACGACAAGGGAAAACTGGTTTCGTACGAATGTGCGTCTGATGGGAATGGTGGCGGTGACATTATAGACATAGAAGACCCTGATCATGGAGACAGAGAATGTTATACACAAAATGGAATTACATACTGTAAGGATGATGAAGGAGAGGTAACTGAACCAGACCCAGAACCTTATGACCCTGAGAAAGACCCAACTTTGCCAATATGCTCAGAGTTAGACAGTTTCTTTGACTCTGAAGGTAACTTAATACCTTGTAGAAACGGTACAAGCAGACAA
>NZ_JAWPOT010000166.1:0-828 GCF_033344415.1 Vibrio sp. 1727 | reverse complement strand
AGGGGCAGGATAAAGAAGAATAGCCACATTAATTTTCAAATAAGGGCGGAAGCGGCTTGGGTTTAACTTGAGCGGACTTAGTTTGGTCTCGTTGAGTTTGGTGTAAACAGTAAGGCCGCTTCTTCATATTAGATATCACAAACCTTTCGATCACTGACCCGTGTCGGATTTACTTGGCGGCGTACCACATTCGCGTTTCATGATTTCCAGACCCGATTTAAAACAAGCGCGCCATGCCTTTTCAACGTCGGAGTTGTACTCATAATCACACTCTCGTACTGTTTCGATTAAGCTTTCAAACCAAATATCAATGTCTTCAGGTTTGATACCAATGTTTCCGATACCGTGCTTTTTGCCATACTTTTCCATCATTTTTCGCGCATCAGAAGACGTGTCTGTCATCATAAAAAAGACGATCGAACCTTTGAGCATACGAACTTGCTTTTGCATATCTACGCCTTCAAATTTCTGCCGAAAGCTCTTTCCTTTCGACCAAAACTTGGCATAAAACCGCTCGAAAAAGTGCTCACCGAGAACACAACGCTCGTAACTGTCGTTGAAAACCTCAATCACATTCATGACCACTCCAAACGAAAACCAGAGTACAACTCATATTTTATGAGTGTAATTTAATATCTCAAACAAGGGGCAAGCGAATATCTCAAAGCTTGTAATTTTGGCCAAGAAACAGCAAAGACCACGTTCTCTACGCAGAGTTTGAAACATCACTCCCAAGTTCTCTGTTCGATTTTCAACAAAAAGTTAAAAGTGATTTAAATAAATGCCATTTTATCAATTGCTGGTTATTCGGTACTATGAACTCACTTT
>NZ_JAWPOT010000165.1:0-833 GCF_033344415.1 Vibrio sp. 1727 | reverse complement strand
AATTATCGACCAACGCCGCTTAATGCCGAATCGTGTACGTCAATCAAGCGAAGACCGTATTTGTCATTAACGACAACTACTTCCGCATGGCCAAGTAGGGAACCGTTCACTTTTACGTCCAACGGTTCGCCGTTCAGCTTTTCAAGTTCAATGACGGTGCCTTCGCCCGCTTTCATCAAATCACCAAGTGGGATCTCTTTACTTGCGACTTCAAGCGTGACAGTCACAGGGATGCTTTTGAAAAAGCTCAGGTCGCGCTCTGCAGCAACAGGCTCAGGTTGGCGCGTTGTTTCAGCTTCAAAGTCTTCTAATTGAAAATCATCAAAGTTCAGTTCATCTGTGTCGAACGCTTTAGTTTCAGGCGCTTCGCTCATCGCTGCGTTTCCTTATCCGGGTTAAAAATCAAAACAAGCTGTCCGTCTTGCTCAGCAATACGGCCAGTAAAGAGAGGTTGATTGCCAATGCTTACCGGTACGGTATTTAGTAATTCGATTGGCATGATGTCATCAGGTTTTAGGCTAACAACGTCACTTAGAGCCATCGTTTTTTTACTCAATACCACGTTAAGACGAACTGGCGTTGATTCTAGGGAACGACAAAAAGGTTCATACAAATCCACGTCTGATTGCAGCTCAAGCTGTTCAATCAAGGTCTGGATCAGATGCGTGTCCAGTTTTAAGTACATCGACCCTTGATAACCTTCAAAGGTGATATTTAATTGGACACATAAGCCTATGCCGCGTGGGGCTTCATACTCACATGCCTCCCACATGTCTTGCGGTGCTAGCCAACCGATAATAATGCGGCTGATTCTTTCTTGTAGGCGAAGATCA
>NZ_JAWPOT010000164.1:0-833 GCF_033344415.1 Vibrio sp. 1727 | reverse complement strand
CCGAGAAGATCGACCGCATCAGCCGCCTACCTTTGCCCGAGGCCGAGCGCCTGGTGGCCTCGATACAGGCCAAAGGCGCACGCCTGGCCGTCCCTGGCGTGGTCGATCTATCCGACCTGGCGGCCGAGGCCCAGGGCGTCGCCAAGATCGTGCTGGAAGCCGTGCAGATCATGCTTTTTCGCCTGGCCTTGCAGATGGCCCGCGACGACTACGAGGACAGGCGCGAACGCCAGCGCCAAGGCATTGAGTTGGCCCGCCAGGCCGGGCGGTACAAGGGCCGCCGTGCTGATCCGAAGCGCCGCGCCCAAGTTGTCGCGCTGCGCAAGTCCGGCTACAGCATCAACAAGACCGCCGAGCTGGCCGGGTACAGTGCGGCCCAGGTGAAACGGATATGGGCCGAGGTCAGCCAGGCCGAAGCGAAGCAGCACGGCGCGTTCGTGGAGGACGCATTGACGGAAGCCGATGCCCTGGCCGCTGTCGGCCAGGATGAGCGCCAGGAGGAAAGGGCATGAAGAAGCCGAACCAAGACGACGAGCCGTTTTTCATCACCGAGGAGATTGCGGCCGAAATGATCGCCGGCGGCTATGAGTTCGAGCTGCCGCCCATTCCTTGCACCATCCGCCTACGCGACGTGCTGGAGCGCATGACCGATGCTGAGCTAGCATTGCAGCCGGGCGAGATCGCCGACCAGGAGCGTGAACGCTGCCGGCGCAAGCCGTGTTCAACCTCATGATCTGGTCATGGTATTTTTCATGGCACTGAGCCTGATAGTTCTTGCAAATTGTTGTCACTAAAGGGTTTTGTGTGCTTGCTTACAATCGAGTGGGAGTGAC
>NZ_JAWPOT010000163.1:0-838 GCF_033344415.1 Vibrio sp. 1727 | reverse complement strand
TCACCAATCCGGTGATATTAGTATATTTCCGAACACACTCCGTAGGTTGACTCGTATTCCTGGGGCGATTTTAATAAACTCTACAGTCCTTTCTTCTTTTATATAGCTACGAATCTATGCGTCCATCCATTGCTAGAGTGGCACTGCCCGTACCTCTCGACAAACAATTTGACTATGCCATCCCAGGACACCTGTTTCCTATCATTGGCGGGCGCGTATCCGTACCTTTTGGACGTCAAACGTTAGTTGGCATCGTCACCGCGATGGTTAATCACTCGGACTTTCCCAAAGATCAACTCAAGCCAATCAAAGCGGTTCTTGATTCTCAGCCGGTATGGCCTGAAAAGCTTTATTCGTTGCTGACTTGGTGCAGCCAATTCTACCAATACCCACTTGGAGATACGCTACACAATGCGATGCCGGCAGCTCTGCGTAAAGGAAAGCCTGCAGATTTTGCGACGCTACAAGAGTGGCAAATTACCGAATCCGGTAAAGACAAGCTGATGCAAGGGCTTGATCGTCGAGCAGTCAAACAACAGAAGGTCTTGCAAATGTTGGTTAACGGCGCTTTGCCTCACCAGGAATTTGTCGACCAAGAGATAGCCTCAACAGTACTAAAGTCTTTAGAAGAGAAAGGCTGGATTGAACGTATCGAGAAGAAGCCTGCAATCACCCAGTGGGGACAGCACGTTGAATCCGACGTCGAGAAGCCAAAGCTCAACCACGAACAAGCGCTGGCTATTGCGAGTGTAAATAGCCAAACAGGTTTTGCTTGCTATTTATTAGAAGGCGTCACGGGCTCAGGTAAGACAGAAGTGTACCTTAACCTGATCAAACC
>NZ_JAWPOT010000162.1:0-839 GCF_033344415.1 Vibrio sp. 1727 | reverse complement strand
TGGCAGTATTGCACGCAATGACGACGATATCGATGTGATGCTCTGCCACCAATGCGGAAACCAGCTGATTGACGCGCGAGATAAGCACATTCTGATCGAGTTCGCCGTAAGGATAAGCTTCGTTATCGAACAGATAGAAGTAGTCTAAGTGTGGAAGGAGTCGGTGAATTTCTTGGAAAACTGATAGTCCGCCGACACCGGAATCAAACACTAGAACTTTTTTCTTACTTGATGCTCGCACGAGTCTTACCTGATGAATAGAGACTCGGCGATCATACTGGTTAGATTTGTTTTGGCAATGCTTTGGCGCGGTATCTTTGATGGCTAAATCGCTCCCCTATTTCTACTTCAAGCTTAGTCAGTTCTATATGTCCTTGAAATGATGGGGTTGATGTCACCAATGTGTGGAACTCACCATTTTCTCCACATGGATCAATATGACGTGGTAATGACTCGATTAATACTTGGTCATACCAACGACCACACCATTCTGGAGGGAGAACACTTCCGTCTATGGTGATCAACATAGCTTGAATACCACGCTCTATGACTTCCATCGCTAAGCTCAAACTATTCTCCCCTAAGAGAGGAAAGACACATTCCCATCCTGCTGGCTCAATGTAGCTACGACGACAATCGGCAATACCATTGCAGAACATATCGCCGAATGCGACAGCTTCTACGTTCAGCCCACTACTTTGTAATGCATTAACGATGGTCGATTGATAAATGTCGTTACTCGGAAAGACTTCAGGCAGCTCTATAGTAATGAGCGGAAGCGCAAGTAAGTCTGCTTGCATTTGTACGACTTCAAGCGGAGTTGCTTGGAAAGGGACTTC
>NZ_JAWPOT010000161.1:0-841 GCF_033344415.1 Vibrio sp. 1727 | reverse complement strand
GGTTGACCAGCACACGTTACCTGACCTTGATATTGTGAATCCAACATGCCAAGCACATTGAGTAAGGTACTTTTTCCTGAGCCGGAAGGCCCACACAGCGCCACCATTTCACCGGCAAACACCTCACCAGAGACTTCTTGCAACGCGCGTACGGTTTGGCTGCCAAGGGTGTAATCGCGACTGAGTTGACTGAAAACGATCATGACGCCTCCTTAATGTTTAGCCAGTAACGCTTTGGCAGTTTGCGGTTCTAAGTGTGTGCTATCGAAACTTTCCATTTTCGCCAACCATGTCTGCGCTTGCTCCATGTCCTCTGCACGCAGCGCTGCTTCAATGGCGTAAAGGTAAACCCAAGCCGTTGCCGCGAACGGTTGTTGATTGAAGCTCGGTTCATCAAGCAGAGTCAGGTACAGCTCGTACCCACGCTCAAAGTGATTAAACATATCCGGAAGCGAAGTGTAAGTGGTGGCCGCCATCGCAGTAGCCAATTGATATTCTGGTAGCCCTTGTAAACGCTGCTGCTCTTGAGTCGGCATAGGTTGATTCGCCATTAAATCCAAACCTTTCTGAATGGTGGCAAGCCCGCGCTCAGTGAACTTCATCTTGTTCCATGGCATAAACGCATCGCGCCCTTGCAAGGTTTCACTGCTGCCAAGGTAAACCAATGTCACAGGCGTAGCGCCTTGCTTTTGAACTAATTGTGAAAGCTCGTCATGTACAGTATCCACCAAACCCGTGTCGCCCTGTGCGGCTTGGTTAAAGCGAGTTAGTAACTGCTCAGTAGGGTTTGCCAACGCCAAGCTGCTACTCAAGGTAAACGCTGCCAATGCCGCGCCGAGCA
>NZ_JAWPOT010000160.1:0-842 GCF_033344415.1 Vibrio sp. 1727 | reverse complement strand
TACGTATCTCTGAAACAGAGAAATACGCGCACGTTACTTTCTTCTTCAACGGTGGTGTTGAGAACGAATTCGAAGGCGAAGAGCGTCAATTGGTTGCTTCTCCAAAAGTAGCAACTTACGACCTACAACCAGAAATGAGCTCTCCAGAGCTAACTGAGAAATTGGTTGCGGCTATCAAGTCTGGTAAGTACGACACAATCATCTGTAACTACCCGAATGCAGATATGGTTGGTCACACTGGTGTTTACGAAGCGGCTGAAAAAGCGATCGAAGCACTAGACGAAAGCGTAGGCAAAGTAGTTGAAGCAATCAAAGAAGTTGGCGGTCAGCTACTGATCACTGCGGACCACGGTAACGCAGAAATGATGATCGACCCTGAAACTGGCGGCGTTCACACTGCACACACTAACCTACCAGTGCCTCTAATCTATGTAGGTGACAAAGCGGTTGAGTTCAAAGAAGGCGGTAAACTGTCTGACCATGCACCAACAATGCTTTCTCTAGCGGGTCTAGAAATCCCTGCTGAAATGTCTGGTGATGTGCTAGTTAAGTAATTAACTGACGACTCAGAATGACAAAAGCCCGAGTATAAACTCGGGCTTTTTTGTGTCTGGTAATAAGGACTGGTTTGTAAGATTACTGAACTAAAATCCCCGCACCAATCACCGCTAGAGCCGCGCCCAACCAAGCAAATCGGTTTGGTCGGCGTTTAGTGTAAACCCAGAGCAGCGGTAGCAACATGATTGGCGTGGTTGAAGATAGCAGTGCAACCATACCTACGTTCCCTTCGCGCAGCGCGTAAAGAATTAACGTCATTCCCACGGCCATCGCGAGAAAGCCAT
>NZ_JAWPOT010000159.1:0-842 GCF_033344415.1 Vibrio sp. 1727 | reverse complement strand
GGAATTACTGAATTCTCAGATCAATTGCTAGAAGTGCGCTTAGCCAACGAAAAAATGCTAGGAGCATGGCTCAATGGCGACGTTGCACCACTCTTTGCCTTTGAACCAAGCGGTGATGATGAAAGCTGGCAATACATCGAAGCGTTTGACGTTTACGGGCAAATTCATCAACTTGATGTGTATCAGCTTCCTGACGTTCCCGTTCTAGTTGTCGATAACAACAGCTCTGCAGAGCTCAAAGCAGGCTTACAGGCGATGCAGGCAGAAATGAAAAAACTGGGGCAGCCAGCTCTAATTCAGCCTTATTATTCAGAGAGTCAAAAACAATCTTCACCAATGCTACAAAGCGCAGCGACAAGTGATGTCGCTCCGATTCAAACAACTCAACTGAAGAAAATTCGCTTAGCGGATGACAAAGAACCGTGGATCTCTGGCAAAGCAGAGGTTTACGCCATCGTGACAGGTGTCAATCCAAGCCGCGACGAGCCGACAATTGATCTGGTAGAACTTCCTTACTTGGATTACGACAACCAAGATTACTACCCAAATCAAATCATCATTCACTGGTCTCGCTACCGCTGGGGCGCTGCGGATATTGTTCTGATGGAGCAAGATGACGGCACAGACTACAAACAGCTGGCGAAACTATTGGTGCAAGTGGCTGAAGAAGTTCTGAAAGCCATTCCAGATCCGCAAGTTCAGGCATACGCAGTCATCCCACAAATCACAAACAAGATCAGCGATGCAATGTCAGATGGGGTTGTTACGAACGTTGATGACTTTGTTGACGTTTTCTACACGTTGATGCAAGACACGGCGTATGTCGACCACCCAGGAGCAGG
>NZ_JAWPOT010000015.1:0-147447 GCF_033344415.1 Vibrio sp. 1727 | reverse complement strand
GGCCAAAGGGAGCAGACTGTAAATCTGCCGGCACTGCCTTCGATGGTTCGAATCCGTCCCCCTCCACCATATTCTTTCTTATGTTTTTCCTTTAAACATGAGAAGAACTTGAAAGCTAGGTTGGGAAACTAACTTTTAAGTATAAAACACCCTGGAGGGGTTCCCGAGTGGCCAAAGGGAGCAGACTGTAAATCTGCCGGCACTGCCTTCGATGGTTCGAATCCGTCCCCCTCCACCATATTGAAGAAGCCAGCTCATTGAGCTGGCTTTTTTCGTTTCAGGATCTTGATAGCATAGTCCTACTACAACGAACCTTTCACTCCTAACCGAAACTCTTCTCGATTGAATACCTATCACGGTAAATAAGTGATCAGAAATAGCGTAGGGAAAATGCTTGAGAACAAGGCGCAATTTTTTGATAAGTAGTTATTCTACAATCAAAAATTGCAACGCAGTTATCGAGTATTTTAACAAGCTAGAATGACCAGTTATTTACTACGATTGGTATAACCTATACTCAATCTCACTAAAGCAACCAACCCCATGTGAAACTCCACAAACAAAAGGCTGAGGAGCAGATCTTTACCCTACAAACAATGTACTAGCTATTTTGATTTTGTTAGTTCGTATGACCTTAATATGAATGTTCAATATAAATAGGAAAACACTTGAGGACTTACTAGAAAAAGTGGGCTCGCAAAATTACCAAACGGACTCAATTAGTGATGTTTGTATAAAAACACGTACAAGAAATATAAATGATAGATACAAAAAATCCCGCAGGGGATGCGGGATTTTTACTAGTGACTAAATTGGTTTAAAGGTGACTAGCCTTGAATACCAACGATTAACCATGGCGCATTAGGCGCAGTCAAGTCACGCTCTAGGTGCCAGATATCTTCGATTTCTTCTTCAACACCTTCTACTGTGTCACGGTAACGACCGCTAAACTGCAGACTAAGCTGTGCTTTATTTGCATCGTAATCAGCACGGACGATCTCCGCATCAACGTACATTACGTCAGTATGCTGCTCACCGTCGAGCTTCGCGCGCTCTGCTTTTAGGTCTTCAAACAAGCTTGGAGAAACATATTCTTCAATAGTTTCTAGCTGGTTGTGATTCCACGCACCTTGCAGGATTCGATAGTGTTCACGAGAACCATTAATGAACGCTGCTTGGTCAAAACCCGGTGGGTAGTTATGTGGTACGTCTGTTTGAGCGCCAAAACCACCAAAGCCACCATTATTTGTGTTTGGTTGTTGCTCAAAGTTTTGCATGTTTGGTTGCTCAAACTTAGATGCGTTGCCACCAAATGCAGGCTGTTGACGATGCTGGTTCATACTGCCCTGCTTCGCACCTAGCATACCGCGCATTAGTTTAAAGATGACAAAGGCAATCAAACCAATAATTAGGATATCCATAAACTGGATACCTTCAAAAGCACCGCCAAAGAATGCAGCAAGTAGACCACCAGCAAGAAGTCCGCCTAGCAGACCACCCATAAGGCCTTTCTTACTTGAAGACTTTGTCGTCTGATCTTTGCCGACCGTATTGGTGTTTTGTTGCTGTTGTTTCGGTGCTGGTGCAGTTTTGTAGCTCTTACCGAAAGACTTACTGCCACCAAACTTCTTCGCTTCCGCGATAGGCGTTACAGCAACAGTAAACATCAATAAAGCAACAATAGAAAATAAACGTTTCATCGTTATCCTTAAAGTTAGCTATCTAAGATAGTGCCCCATTTTCAAGACGAAACAATCGTTGTTTCAAACAGTAGCACGCCAAAGATGATTTTTAAGTCATCATACTCTGTATACCGATTGATGAAAATAGCTTATAGAAGCTGACATGTATCAGAATATTGCCAAAAATGCAGACTGCTCACACTGCTTGCAATTCAGCTAAATGCGCTTGATCAATGTAAAAAAAGTATGGAATAAGTTCACTAATACTCCAGATTGTTTTACTTGAATTAGAATCAGTGACACAGCTCAGAATCCTACACCTTGAGGGCACTTGGACACATTGCCTTGTTGACGGTTAATAGGTAGCTGACTATCATATTGAACGATGTTCAATAAAGTAGTTTGAGAGTATGGCGCGCAGAAACGATCACACCCGAGAAGAGTTAGTGAATTTGACGTTAACAACGGTCAAAAACTTTTTAGATGAGAATTCTTACCACGAACTCAGTCTTCGTAAAATCGCTAACATGATTGGTTACGTGCCAAGCACATTGGTAAATGTTTTTGGTAATTATAATTTGTTGTTGCTTCATGTTGTCGCTCAAACTTTAGATGAGTTATCTCAAGAAGCACGCAAAGCGACTAATGACAGCAAAGACTCCCATCAAGCGCTTTTTGAACTCGCTTATTGCTACCACGATTTTGCTCAAAAACACCCATACCGTTGGCAGTTAGTGTTCGAACACAACATGAATGGAGCAGAACTTCCGGAATGGCATGCCAAACGTATCGATGGTATGACGGGAATGCTAGAGTCACTATTGGCTCAAATCGCACCACATCGTACTGAATCCGAAGTGATTCAAGCGAGTCGAGTCCTTTGGTCTGGCGTACATGGCATTACTTTACTCAGTGTTGATGATAAGTTTTTCTCTAGTGAACCGATTGATGGCAAAGAATTGATCAGTAATCTTCTTTCTAACTACCTCACGAACTGGTAACAAAGGATTATCCATGTCATCCGACAGACAGCCGTCCTTACTTACGCAGAGAAAGTTCCTGCCCTATTTCATTACTCAGTTTTTTGGCGCTTTCAACGACAATATTTTTAAAAACGTTTTGCTGTTGTTTGTCGCATTCGCTGGCTCCAGTGCACTACCTATTTCGAGCAATTTGTTCATCAACCTTGCGGCAGGCTTGTTCATTCTACCGTTCTTTCTGTTCTCTGCTTCCGCTGGCGTATTAGCCGACAAATATGAAAAGTCATGGTTTATTCGTAAGGTCAAACTATTTGAAATAGCCATCATGCTGTTAGGTGCCATCGGATTCATAACCGAAAGTTATGGTGTGCTTTTATTGCTACTGTTTTTAATGGGCACACAGTCAGCATTTTTTGGCCCAGTTAAATATGCCCTTTTGCCTCAAAAGTTAAATGCTAAAGAGTTAGTGCCCGGCAACGCTCTTGTTGAAGCTGGTACCTTTATCGCCATCCTTATTGGCACCTTAGGCGCTGGGATTATAGCCTCTGCAGACAACGCAAAATACCTCGCCGCATTTTGTGTCGTGATCTTCGCATTGTTAGGCTACTTGTCGAGCCGCTCAATCCCCTTTGCTGCAGCCAGCGCGCCCAATCTCTCTTTTCGTTGGCAACCATACAAGCAAACCAAACACACGCTCTCTATCGCCAAATCCGATCGAGTTGTTTTTCAATGCATAATGGCAATAAGCTGGTTTTGGTTTTTAGGCGCCGCATATCTAACACAATTCCCGAATTTCACTAAGATTTACCTAAATGGCACCGAGAGTGCGGTGTCTTTCTTGCTCGCTCTATTTTCCATTGGTATCGCGCTAGGGTCGCTACTTTGCAATTGGATCTCAAACCATCGTATCGAAGTCGGTATTGTGCCAATTGGTGCCTTTGGCATTACGGTATTTGGGTACCTAATGGCCACTTCCATTCCCAATGATCTACCTACTTTCCATAACTTTGTAGACTTCTTTAGATATGAGCCTTTTTGGCCATTATTTTTCTACCTATTGATGATTGGCGCTTCGGGCGGTTTGTTTATCGTGCCTCTTTACGCATTAATGCAGCATCGAGCAAAGGAAACCGAACGTGCTCAAGTCATCGCAGGGCTCAACATTTTTAACTCTCTGTTTATGGTCGGCAGCGCTGTCTTAGGTATTGTGTGCCTAAGTGTAATCAAGATGACAATTCCTCAGCTGTTTGCATTGTTAGCCATTTTAAATTTCTTAGTCGCCGCTTACATCTTTTTGCAAATTCCTATTTTTGTAGTTCGCTTTGTCATGTGGATGCTTACGCACACCATCTATCGAGTTAAGCATAAGAATCTACACAACCTACCCGAGCATGGTGGGGCATTGATTGTATGTAATCATGTAAGCTACATGGATGCATTGCTACTTAGTGCCGTATGCCCAAGGTTGATTCGTTTTGTGATGGAGGAAGATTACGCCAACCTACCTCCATTAAGGCGCTTTTTACGTCGAACTGGGGTAATTCCAATTTCAGCGAGTAACAGAAGCTCTATCAGACGTGCATTTAACGATGTGGAAGCTGCGCTAAGCGAAGGTCATATCGTCTGTATTTTCCCTGAAGGAAGATTAACTTCAGATGGTGAAATGAATGAATTCATGCGCGGTATTGATATAATCCTACGTCGTAGTCCAGTACCTGTCATACCTGTTGCACTTAAAGGCTTATGGGGAAGCTATTTCAGCCGCGCAAAAGGTCGCGCATGCTGTGGCTTACCGACTCGATTTTGGTCAAAGCTAGAAATAGAGGCAGGACAACCGGTGCCACCAAACGAGGCAACGGCAAAAACAATGTTCGATAAAGTGCATCAACTTAGAGGCGACTGGCGATAAATACACTTGAACACATGTTTAGGATAACTGAACATGTGTTCAAATCATTAAGACAAACTGACCACACCCAGTGCGATATACTCTCCCTTTCATTCACAACAGCGAATAAAAACCTTGAATAGAAACTACCTCCTGTTTGGATTGGCGTTACTTTTTTGTCTAACCCCTCTTGCCTCCTCTCCCATTGCTCTAGTTATCGGTTTTCTACTCGCAAGTTTTGGTTTTGTGCCTTCCGAGCTGCCCATCGCTTCTTTTACTAAAAAGCTGCTGTCTTACTCGATTATTGGCTTAGGCTTTGGCATCAACTTTGAGCAAGCACTTGCAGTCACATCGGATGGTATCGGCCTGATCATCGCCACTATTACAGGCACACTGATCATGGGCACTCTCATTGCCAGGGTAATTAAATTGGAGCGAGTAACCGCTTACTTAATCTCATCAGGTACTGCAATTTGTGGTGGTAGCGCAATTGCTGCTGTGGCACCGGCGATTAAAGCGAAAGACGAGCAGATTGGATTAGCACTGGCAACAGTGTTTGTCCTGAACTCCATTGCACTCTTTGTGTTTCCTGTGATTGGACATGCTTTAGGGCTAGATCAACACACGTTTGGCACATGGGCTGCGATTGCCATTCATGACACATCTTCTGTTGTCGGGGCTGCCTCGGCCTATGGGGAAGAAGCACTAACGACGGCAACAACATTGAAACTCGCGCGCGCTTTATGGATCATTCCTGTTGCTTTGATCAGTGCCGTCATCTTTTCAAGAGGCCAAAAAGAGAATGGAAAGAAAAAACTAGCTATCCCTTATTTCATTTTTTGGTACTGTGCAGCTATCGCGTTTAGCGACTTCTTTCCTCAATTTGAAATGGTCTATCACGGCATTTTCATTGGAGCAAAGCAAGCGTTGGTTGTATGTCTGTTCTTGATAGGTTGCAGCATTTCAATTTCAAAACTAAAGTCAGCTGGAGCTAAGCCGCTGTTGTTTGGTGTGACTCTGTGGGTGCTAATTTCTACCACTTCTCTAAGTTGGTTACTGTTTTAGATATTGGTGGTCTGCTTATCGCGTTGAGGGGACGGTATTTCCCGTTTGCTATTTTTGTATATAACGACCAACGCAATAGCGATCAAAAATGCCGTTAGCTCTGCAAGAGAGCGGGCTAGCCCTTCACTACTTATCGCGATACCAATTTGTAGTGCTACTGCCGCAATTAAAACTAGCTTTGCCATCCTGAACCTTATGCATTTTCTCTCCACTAAGAAGCATAATTATGATTCAGAGTTATAAGGATACGAAATTCTCTTTATGACTAATACATAGCAAAATTGACTAATGCTGAAGTGATGACAACAGCCACTCTTTCACGGCCTTACGTGAAATTTTGATCCCACCTTCTAGTAGAGTTTCTGGCATTACATGGTATTCCACTGGCCATTTAAACTTCTCTAACTTTGATTGCAAGTGCTGGTCATACTCCGACTTGCTGCGCAATCCATTGGTCTGAATCACAGCTACTGGTCTATGACCAAACTCCGCGTCTTCGACTGGAACCACTATACTCTGCACTACACCATCAATTTGGTTCAAAGCGGCTTCAATCTCTTCACAATGGATATTCTCACCACCAGAGATAAACTGATTGTCGGCACGGCCGATTATCTTTAATTCATCACCTTGCCACTCGCCAAGATCTTTGCTGTCAAACCAGCCTTTCTCATCCAGAAATGGGGTAACATGTCCTTGATGGAAATACCCTGCCGCTAATGTCTTACCGCCAACAAAAATGCGTTGGTCAACTAATTTTATCTTACGGTGCTTCAATACATGTCCAGCATTACTGGTGCTGTCAATTCTCTTTGCGGTAACGGTAGAGGCCGCCTCCGTCATCCCATAACCTAACCACGTCTCAATGCCTTGCCCTGATGCTCGTAGTGCCAACTCATGATCAACGTGACTGCCGCCCAGTAGCACATGTGTCAATGACAAATGTGCATCATCATCCAATAACCGTTTGAGCTGAGTCGCAACCAAAGAAGCGTGTGATACGCCCTGAACATCATCAACAAGTTTCCCTGAACCGACTTTTAGTGTTGCTCCGACATATAGCCAACGATAGACAATCGCTAATCCAGAGACGTGATACAGCGGAAGCGATAACAGCCAAGCATCTTGCTGAGTGAAAATGAACTCCTGCAACAAGCCCTCTGCAGACGCAAGATGCTGTCGATGTGTATGAACCACAGCTTTAGGCTCCCCTGTAGAGCCAGAAGTAAATACTACTGAAGCGAGCCGGTCATGATGATAGCTATCTTCAGTCAACGAATCACTCTCTTGCTGTGATACTACAGGCGATGAAAGCAATGTTGCCTTGAGTTTTTGTATATCATGTTCAGAAAAGGTCGAAGCGCACTCCTGAGAAAACCAGATAAACCGAGTTTGATCAGGCCTGTAAAGTGTAGCAAGCTTACCCTGCAACTTATCTAGTGGTTGTTCCATGGTCAGCGCAGCGAGCGCACCTAACTGTTTGGAGGCAAGATAAAACAACAGTGTTTCTACTTGGTTCTTGCCAACCAAAGTCAGCACATCCCCCCGAGTTACACCCAAGTCATTCAAATAGTGAGTGTATTGGTCAATACGCTTCGAGAGTTGTTGCCAGTTTAATACTTCTGTTGATGTCTTGAGTGCAATAGAAAAAGGGCTCGTTTGAGCCCAATATTTCCATGGTGCCTTCGCAATATTGTCTACGCAGAATGCCACACAATCTCCTGGTCTTTTAGAGGAAGAACGGGAAGTTCACACTTAGGCCAGCCCTGCTCTAGCTGAGCTTTGAGTAAGCCAATCGTATCCAAACCTGGAACTTCATCAGGCAGCTGCCATTGGGCAAAGCGCGCTAATTGAGTTAAACCGAGACTGGATTCAATGCTCGAGCTAATCACTGCTTTCATCCCCAGTGACTTCGCTTTCTCTATCAGTGTAATACAAAAATCCACTGAACCAATGAGTGTGGGTTTGATGATGATCGTTTTCACACCAGTTAGATCTTCAAGACGGAAATCTTCACGACGAACCGCATCTTGCAATGTTTCATCCCAAGCGATAGCAATACCAGTATTAATCGCAAAAGAGAGACTATCGCCAGGAGAGCGGCACGGCTCTTCTAGAAACGTGATTCGTTGACGCAGAGACGGAGCAATGTACTTAGCGAACTGCTGCGCTTTTTCTGGTGTCCAAGCGCGATTGGCATCGAGTCGAAGCGTTAATTGAGGGATTGATTCAAGAAAAAGGTTCACAAGCATGCCATCGCGAATTGGCTCATAAAGTCCAACTTTCACCTTAGCGACTTTCTCACCTTCCATTTCGTTCAGCTTTGGAATGAGCTCATCTGGGTCGCCAGTGCATAGTGGCGCTGTTTGGTATTTACCTTGTTGTGGTAAGCCACCAGCTAATTCAAGCTGTGCCATCGATAAACCAAACGCAACCGACGGGTACATCTTGGCATAATCCACATCCAACTCTGCTACCCAACGCTCCGCCTGTTCTTGTAGCTGAACACCCGCATCTTCGGTGCTCTCTAAGCTAAAACCAGGAAGAGGAGCGACTTCTCCAAGCCCTGTTTTACCATCTTCGGAAAGCGCAACAACATAACCAACACGTTCGGTTAGCTTGTTGTCACGTAGGATGACACCACTATCCATGGGCAAGCTATAACGATAAATTTTCGCTTCACGCATAATTCAAGTCCTATGTAATGCCGTATATTTGAGCGTTCTGACGAGCAATCCCACCAGCCTCCCAGAGGGCGAGGCGCTCAGGAAAAAAGGAACAGAGGAGCTAACACGCTCCTCATTTAGACGGATTATGGGTTGCGAGGGAATTTATCGAAGTCTGGGCGACGCTTCTCGTTAAAGGCATTACGACCTTCTTGGCCTTCATCAGTCATGTAGAACATCATCGTTGCGTTACCCGCTAGCTCTTGCAGACCCGCTTGACCATCACAATCTGCGTTTAATGCAGCTTTCAGGCAGCGCAATGCCATTGGGCTGTGCTGTAGTACTTCACGACACCAACGAACGGTTTCTTTCTCTAGATCCGCTAGTGGTACAACTGTGTTTACTAGGCCCATGTCTACCGCTTCTTGAGCATTGTAGAAACGACATAGGAACCAAATTTCGCGAGCTTTCTTTTGGCCTACGATACGAGCCATGTAAGATGCACCCCAACCACCATCAAATGAACCCACTTTAGGGCCTGTTTGACCAAATTGAGCGTTGTCAGCTGCAATCGTTAGGTCACACATCATGTGCAGAACATGACCACCGCCCACAGCCCAACCTGCCACCGATGCGATCACTGGTTTTGGACAAGTACGAATATCACGTTGGAAGTCCAATACGTTTAGGTGGTGCGTACCTTGGTCGTCTTTGTAGCCGCCGTAGTCGCCGCGGATCTTCTGGTCACCGCCAGAACAGAATGCGTCTTCACCTAGACCTGTCAGAATGATCACGCCAACACCAGAGTCGTAACGCGCATCTGCAAACGCATCAATCATCTCTTTTACCGTTTGAGGACGAAACGCGTTACGCACTTGAGGACGCGCAATGGTGATTTTCGCGATACCATCTTCAGACTTATGGTAATGAATGTCCTCGTATTTCTCGCCGCAATCTTTCCATTGAACCGGAGCGTAAAGTTCTTCTTCAGAAATGCCTACTGTTTTAGCCATGGTGATTCCCATTGTTCTCGTTACTCTCACCAAAGTGAGACTGAATTATTTGCTTGGTATGTATCGCAAACTGTTTGGGCTGCTCTTGATGGACGTTATGACCAGCGCCTTCAACTTGTCGATACGCCAACCCGCTACGTTGTGCCAGTTGGCTAAATTTTTGGTCTTTCTCACCACACAAGTAATACACTGGTATGTTCTGCTTTTGCAGTGAGGGCAACAAATATGCCTGTTTGGCTAACGATGTCGCCATCAACATATTCGCCACCGCTGAGCCAAGATTATCACTTCGCTTCGCAATGAATGTTTGTCTTTGCTCATGGTTTAGTGAAGAAAACACCGCTTGTTGGTACCAATCGTTCAAAACACGTTCAAGTGGTTCAGTTTTGAAACGCATTGCCCAGCGAGCATCATTCTCTAATCTCACCTGTTTCTCTGACTCAGTTTGAAGCCCGAAGTTTCCCCCTTCAATAATCGCGCCTGCAATATTGAGCTCTGGAAAGCATTGATGGGCAATACCATGCATCGCAATGCGGCCGCCCATAGAGTATCCAATCAAAATAAGTGGTTGTTGTGAGGGAAATAATAAAGATAGTGTGGAACCAAGAAGTTTGCAGCAATCATTTAAATCGCAGCAAAAAATAGATTGGCTGCGTCCGTGACCAGGAAGGTCAACCGTAACACGTTCATATTCGGGTAATGCATTTAAACACGCGAGCCAATCGGCACCGCTACCGAGTAAGCCATGCAAAAACACCAAAGTGGGCAACGTTCTACTTTGGTGTTTTTCTAATACAGGGAAACGTTCAAAGTAAAGCATTCAGACTCTTATTAAATGCCTTGAGTGTCTCAGCAGCTTGATTAGGTGGGGTTTGAACCTCGACCAGCAACGTGCCTTGGCGGTGACATAAATGCTCTTTTACAGATGATTGGAATTGCTCCAGTGTAGAAACATGCAAATACGCCAAACCAAACTGCTTTGCCGCGTGTTCAAACTGATAACCATGAGGCATTTGATAATATGTCGTCCTGCGCTCTGGTGGTACTGGCAACATATCAAAAATCGCACCGCCGTCATTATTAGTAACAACAAGTACCGCCGGCAGTTTATTGTGAGAAAATAGCGCCAGAGAATTGAGATCATAAAGTGCTGCTGTGTCACCGATATACATCAGTAACGGATTACCTCTTGCCCGTTGCACGCCTGATGCCGTAGCAAACAAACCGTCAATCCCTGACGCGCCTCGATTAGTGAAAACCTCTACACCATCAAATTTTCCGTACATATCAACAAGCCGAACAAACAAGCTATTACCCAAGAAAACATCTACGTTCTTTGTGCGCTCGTTGATGTCTGCTGCCAACGCAATTTCGTCAATGGCAGACGCTGAATCAGATAGGAAGGCTTCTTCGATACGTTGATGAACTCGCTTAACGTCATTCGCTAACCTATCAGCCCACCCAGCAAATATTGACTTCTCAAAACTAATGCGAGAAACCCACGTTTGAGGAGGCTCAATCCAGTGCATTTGCGCCAGATGATTTTGGTTATTCCGGTCCATACAAGGTGAGACATACCAATACTGAACGTCTTTATCTTGTTGACTCTGCGAAACTTGTTTATCAATCCAATGATTCAAACGTTTGGAGATGATTCGGCTACCAAACTGGATAATAAGTTCACAAGACTCAAGCTCGTTTACGAACTCGGGACGTTGAAGCCATACATCGTAATGCGCCCAATCCGAACTCAAACCACTTTGCGGGTCTGCAAGTACCGGCCATCCCATTTTTTGTGCAAACGCCTGCGCCGAACGCGCTTGTTCAAGCGGTAAGCTGCCAATCACAACCAACCCTTTTTTGTCTGAGCAAGACGGGATGTTCGCCTGTGACAAATGGCTAAAACGCTGAGTATAAGTGCCGCTTCCTTTTCGCCATCCGGCGACCGAATCTAAGTAGGTTTGATAATCCGCTTTTGCGCCGTTGGAATACAAAGGCTCTGGAAATGCACAATTAATGTGAACAGCACTACCCTGCAATTTCTGAGTAAACATCACTTCGTCAACAGAGGTCAGCAACCAGTTAAGCGACGTTGCTAAATTTGGGCTTGGTAAATTCAAACTGGCCGAAACATGATGTGAAAAAATACCCAATTGATTTATCGCTTGGTTTGCACCACAGCCGACAAGTTCTACTGGACGATCTGCTGTCAGCAGCACCAGTTTTTCACCAGTAAGTTTGGCTTCGGCAACCGACGGTAATAGGTTCGCCACTGCCGTACCAGAGGTAACGATAATTGCCACTGGCTCCTGAGTAGCTTTCGCTAAACCAAGAGCCATAAAGCCCAGTCCACGCTCATCAAAATGAGTATGAATGGAAAAGTCGGACTGTTCTGCCGCTTCTAAAGTTAAAGGAGTAGAACGAGATCCGGGAGCGATACAAACATGCTTAACGCCAAATCGCTGAAGCTCAATCAATATGGTTTCTGACCAAACTCGATTGAGCACCGCTTGGTCATGACTCATGATGCGACTCCCAATGGCGGATGATCAGAAATCAGCGTAAGTAACGTCGACATTTTCTTATCAAGTTCTGCCCACTCATGTTCTGCTACAGAACCAGGCACAATCCCTGCGCCCGCAAACAGTTGTACTTGATCACCGAGCACAAGCGCGCTTCTGATTGCGACACAAAACTCTGCTCGTTCATGGCTTATATAACCCATTGACCCCGCGTACCAGCCGCGTGCAAAGGGCTCATTATCAAGAATAAACTGCATGGACTCTTGTCGGGGTAAGCCAGCAACCGCCGCTGTTGGCTGAAGCGCCGATAACAACTGAACACCATTTATCCCCGCTCTTAGACTAGCGTGAATATTTCGCTTAAGGTGCTGCACTTTTCGTAGTCTGACCAAACTCGGTTCAGCTTCCACTTCAACCATTTCAGAATGCGGTAATAGACGATCAATGATGTCGTCCACCACATACTGGTTTTCGTTGAGGTTCTTTTGGTCTTGGGATAACCAATTCGCCAACTCCATATCTTGAGTGGCATTGTCTCCCCGACCAATCGTACCTGCTAACGCTTCGGTATGTAGCTCATGCCCTACGCGAGAATACAAACGTTCTGGCGTAGACCCCATAAAACTGTGCTTACTGTCTAAGCTCAGCATGAAATGGAAGCTATGATGGTTATTTAAGTAACTTGCTTTAAGTAGCTGTGCAGCACTTAATGTGTTATCAAGCTGCACGGTAGAGCGACGCGCTAAAACCACTTTCTTAAAATCATCATTCTCTATACCAGTCAGAACCTTATGAACTAACTCATTCCATTGAGGCTGACTTGGCGTATGAACAATAGAGCGGATGTGAGACGAAATTGGAGCTAAGGTTGCGACCTCACAAACCAGTTTATTCAACCCAGCTAGAGTTCGCGCTTTGTCTTCTGAAATATTAACTGCGAGAGACCACTGTTGGTCAAAACGAATTAACTCAATTTGAGGCAAAAAGAAAAAAGAAGGCATACAGCGGCGATTCTTCTCATGCTGCCCATCAAAAGAGCGCCCGCCCCAGACTCTTTGCCCTTCACCTAGAATGGTATAAGCAGGACCTGGCTCAACAAAAGCGTGCAATTGCCCTAGTGCAACGACCTCTTCACGTGTATCGCGGGACTGCCAATAAAACTTAGGGAAAAGTGGTTGTGCATCAAGCCAATCAATAAATGAGAAATTGGGTTTCTCGCTAAGGGGCTCGACCAGACGTGTTTGATTGCCTTCCGATTGCTGAACTCGCTCGATAATTCTCTTTACGGCTTGATGGAACTGTGACAAATCAACCTCGTTGTATGTGAGGATAAATGGTAACTGACGGCTACTCTAAGTTTAGACCCAAAGCAAATCAAGGTCGTATGCGATCTTTTGCAAAATCCTGTGATAGCAAGCGAGCAAAACTTAACCAGCAGACAGATTATTTACAGATATATATTCTAATAAAAAACAAATTATTGTATTTTAATAAAGAAATTAACGAATTTTTAGGAATTAAACAATGCAAAATATCGGGATGTCGTCAAAACTCGACAATGTCTGCTACGACATTAGGGGTCCTGTACTCAAACATGCTAAGCGCATGGAGGAAGAAGGGCATAAAATCCTAAAGCTAAACATTGGTAACCCTGCCCCATTTGGTTTTGACGCCCCTGATGAGATTTTAGTCGACGTGATTCGTAATCTGCCGACTTCTCAAGGCTATTGTGATTCCAAAGGTATTTACTCTGCTCGTAAAGCAGTGGTCCAACACTATCAGCGTAAAGGTATACGCTCGCTAGATGTCGAAGATGTGTATGTAGGTAACGGCGTGTCTGAGTTGATCGTAATGGCCATGCAAGCGCTATTAAACAATGGCGACGAAATGCTGATCCCAGCACCAGACTATCCGTTATGGACAGCTTCAGTTGCACTATCTGGTGGTAAGCCGGTTCATTATCTATGTGATGAAGAGGCTGACTGGTACCCAGACCTTGAAGACATCAAAAAGAAAATCACACCAAAGACACGTGGCATTGTTCTGATCAACCCGAACAACCCGACAGGTGCGGTATACAGCCGTGACTTCCTACTTGAAGTCATTGAGATAGCACGCCAGCACAAACTGATCATTTTCGCAGATGAGATCTACGACAAAGTGTTGTACGACGGTGCAACACATACCTCAGTCGCCACACTCACTGAAGACGTGCTAGTCATGACATTCAATGGCCTTTCAAAAGCCTACCGTGTTTGTGGTTTCCGTGGTGGCTGGATGTTCCTAACGGGGCCTAAACATCTGGCTCAAGGGTACGTGAATGGCTTGGAGCTGCTTTCATCGATGCGTTTATGTGCAAACGTACCAATGCAACATGCCATTCAAACCGCGTTAGGTGGGTACCAGAGTATCAATGAACTGATTTTACCTGGCGGACGCTTATTAGAGCAGCGCAACCGAGCGTATGAACTGATCAATCAAATTCCTGGTGTTTCTTGTGTCAAACCTAAGGGTGCGATGTACCTCTTCCCGAAAATCGACACTAAAATGTACAACATCAAGAACGATCAGCAGATGGTTTTAGATTTCTTAAAACAAGAGAAGGTCTTACTGGTGCAAGGTTCTGGTTTTAACTGGCCAAAACCAGACCACTTCCGCATCGTGACACTACCGCACGTTGAAGATCTAGAAATCGCCATTGGACGTTTTGAAAGATTCCTATCAACCTACAGCCAGTAATGAATCACTGGTAGTAATTAGTGCTGATCTCTCATATGCTTAGAGGAACTCCTAGTGAGTTCCTTTTTTACACCAGAAACGGAGAAAGCCATGAAAGAAAGCCATTTTTTCGCCCACCTGGCTCGAATGAAGCTGATCCAACGCTGGCCTTTAATGCGGTCCGTCTCACCAGAAAACGTTTCAGAGCATAGCTTACAAGTTGCTTTTGTCGCTCATGCCCTTGCCCTAATTAAAAACAAAAAGTTCGGCGGTAACCTTAATCCAGAGCGCATCGCGATTCTTGCCATGTACCATGACTCCAGTGAAGTATTAACGGGTGATCTTCCGACTCCAGTGAAGTATTACAACCCTGAAATTGCCAAAGAATATAAGAAGATAGAATCAGCAGCGGAGCAAAAATTACTCTCAATGTTACCGGAAGAGTTCCAAGATGATTTTGCTCCCTATCTTCTTTCTCACTCTGCACATGAAGAGGACGCAAAAATCGTTAAGCAAGCCGATTCCATCTGTGCCTATTTAAAATGTCTTGAAGAACTAAGCGCCGGTAACCATGAGTTCGCTCTGGCAAAAAAACGCTTAGACGTCACTTTGCAAGAACGCAAAACGCCTGAAATGGATTACTTTCTCAATACCTTTGCCCCAAGTTTCGAATTATCGTTAGATGAAATCAGTTAGCTTACGGAGATAATCGTGTCGTTTGAATTACACCCGCAATGGCAAGAGCGCCATGATGATGAGCATAAAATCCGTCGAGACGACCATCGGAGCCCGTACCAACGAGACCGAGCACGCATTCTTCACTCGGCTGCATTTCGACGCCTACAAGCAAAAACCCAAGTACACGGCAATAGCTTGGAAGACTTTCACCGCAGTCGGTTAACACACTCCTTAGAAGCGTCGCAACTCGGGACCGGTATCGTCGCCCAGTTAAAGAAAAAACAACCAGAGTTCCGTGAACTATTACCATCAGACAGCTTAATTGATTCATTATGTTTGGCTCACGACATCGGGCATCCTCCATACGGTCATGGGGGAGAAGTCGCTCTAAACTACGTAATGCGCGAACATGGCGGCTTCGAGGGGAACGCCCAAACCTTTCGTATCGTCACTAAGTTAGAGCCTTATACCGAGCATTTCGGAATGAATTTATCACGCCGCACGCTGTTTGGTTTGATTAAGTACCCTGCCCTCATTAGTCAAACACGCTCCGTCAAGTTGCCTCAACCAGCCGAGCATCAACGTAAACTAAAAGCAAAAGATTGGAGCCCAGCTAAAGGCATTTATGATTGTGATAAAGACTTATTTGATTGGGTAATTGCACCGCTTTCTGACAACGACAAGGCATTGCTTAGTCTGATGCGTTCAACGCCAGAATCGGAGTTTGAGCACAGTAAAACGCGTTTTAAATCAATCGACTGCTCAATCATGGAGCTAGCAGATGATATCGCCTACGGTGTTCATGATTTAGAAGATGCAATCGTACTTGGTATGGTGACACGTCAGCAATGGCAAGAAGGCGCAGCAAGTCAATTAGCGGACTGTGGCGACCCGTGGTTTGAAGCTCATATCGATTCCATCGGACAGATGCTATTTAGCGGTAAGCACCATGAGCGGAAAGATGCCATCGGTGGTATGGTTAACGCGCTACTGACCAGCATTTCAATCAAAACGGTGGATGAGCCGTTTAATAACCCGTTACTGTCTTGGAATGCGTGTTTAGAACCACAGATGGCACGTGCACTTGACGTACTCAAGCACTTTGTCAGCACCTTCGTTATCCAAGTCCCGCAGGTCCAGATCGTTGAGTATAAGGGTCAGCAAATTATTATGGATATTTTTGAAGTGTTAACAGCAGACCCAGAGCGCTTACTACCCGTTCATACAAAAGAGCTGTGGTGTCAGGCGAAGAGCGAAAGCAATAAGATGAGGGTCATCGCCGATTACATTTCTGCAATGACCGATGGTCACGCACAAAAGCTACACCGCCAACTTTTCTCTTCCATCGTTCTTTAGTAACACTCAACCTTTCAAGTAATTCTTTTCAAAAACGCCCGGAGGCATCTGGGCGATTTGGAATTCGATCATATTTTCAAAGGCATGCATAAGCGGTGTAAAGTCGCGCTCGGGTTCAAGCAAGCGAAGCGAATGATAACCAGCCTCGACTGTCGATAAGCTATTCTCAGAGGGCGCCTTACGAATGGTGTAGTGCCCTTGTAGTTGCTTAGGCAACTGCACGGTTGGGAGTGGATGTAAGTTGCTTGAGAGTTGCCACATTTTGTACGCTTTTTTCCACGTACCATCGAGCAAAATCAAACGTATTTTCTTAGATACACTATGACTCGTTTGAGTGATTTCAGAAATGCATCGTGACTCTTCTGATGGGTAAAGAACAAAATGTTGATATGACTCATCCGCTAATAAGTGATTTAAGACATCATCACAAGAAAAGTCCTCTCCTATCAAACAAATACAGTTATCTAAACTCAAATTGAGAATCCGTGCCGTACCAAGCGGACGATGTTCTTCACTCGTGTGCTGAAGAATGATAAGTTCTACCTCGCTTGCCAGCGGTACAATCCATTGGCAAATACACGCTTTTTGCGATTTTCCACAACGAGAACAATAACGAGACATAGAGTGAACCTTTATACCTTGCTGAGTATTATCAGCGTGATCTGTTTGATACTTCAATTTGAACCAATGGCAAACCTAACCGAGTGGCACAGCTACAATATACGCCATGGTGAATGGTGGCGAATCGTAACAGGAAATCTCACACATACCAACTTTGCGCACTTAGGAATGAACCTCGCAGGATTGTGGATCATTACTTTTATTTTTCGCCCAAGCACTCGTAACTTCCTTATCGTTTTTTCAATCTTATGTGCATGTGTTGGTGCGCTGAATTTGTTTACCAACATGTCGGTGTACGTGGGTTTATCCGGCGTATTACACGGATTGTTTGGATTTTGGGCGCTCAGAGAAGTCTTTGAAAGCAGAAGAAGCAGTGTGTTGTTAGTCGGAGGGCTAATCGCCAAAGTAGCATGGGAGCAGGTCTATGGCCCATCCAGCAGTACTGCTGAGCTTATCGGTGCAAACGTTGCTATTGATGCTCATATGTTTGGCGCACTCGGTGGGTTAGTAATGGCTTTAATGGAAAAAGGCCTTCGCCGTCGTTTATTCGGATAAAAAATCCCGAACCACGAAAGAGGGACTGGTTCGGGAAAGCAGTAATAGGGAAACAGATATTGTTCTGAGTTCAGACTCAATATCTGCAATACATCAAGCTACAGTAAAATGCGGTCTTCGTTTTTCTTAACTGTCGCTTCACCTATGCCTTTTACGCTCTTCAAATCTGCTGCCGTTTTAAAAGGGCCATGTTCCTCGCGGTAGTCCACTATACTCTGCGCTTTCTTCTCACCTATACCTTTCAACATGGTCGCAATTTCTTCAGCAGTGGCCGTGTTGATATTTACAGTAATTTCAATTCCTTCATATTTGTCAGTGGCTGAATCCGCAGCCATGCTAAAAGGTGCAAAAACAAATAAGCACAATGTCAAAATCCATTTCATATTGAACATACAATCTCCAAAATAGTAGGCTAAAAACAGTCATCGAGAGCGAGTCACTATCTAGTTTGCAATGGAAAGCAATATGGTTATGCATTTAACAAACTGAGATGACCCGGAATTCACAACGGCCGCTATCACTTAAACGCGCACTAATTTAAGTGATGCCTATTGATGATTGAAGTTCATAAAGACAAAAATAAAACGGACCGCTTATGCGGTCCGTTTTATTCAACATACAAATTACACTAATTGTGCTTAGTTGCTCACAACAAAGTACTCAATGTCAGTATTTGCACGCAGTACGGCTAGTACAGATGATAAATCTTGCTGAGAAGATGCACGCTGCATTTGCATCGCAACTTGATCTTCTAACTCACTATCTAGCTCTGCGTTTACAGCATCAAGCTCGATGATAATGATGTTACCTTCAAGATCTTTAGACTGACCGTATACTGGTTTACCATCGACTGGTTTTGCCATCGCGAATACCGTTGTTGCTAACGGAGAACGACGATCTACTGTCTCTTGTTCACCAAAGGCAAGATTGTTTTCAGCAAGCACGTTCGTCTTACCTTCTTTCAATGCCGCAACGACTTGTGTTCCAAGTTCCATCGCTTCTTGCTCACCTTTAACACGAGATAGCTCTGCAACAACCTGATCTTTCACTTCTTCTAGTGGAAGAACTGTCTCGTCACGCGCATCTTCAACACGAACAACGATAATATGCTCAGGCGCAACTTCGATAGCTTCAGAGTTTAGGCCATCTTCTTTAACTTCAGGACTTAGGATAGCTTGCATTACCGCAGGGCTACGAAGCACTTCAGGTGCATCAACCTGAGAAATAAAGTCCGTTGTCTTCACTTCTTGGTTAACCGCTTGAGAAGCATCATACAATGAGTCTGGGTATTCAAACGCTACGCGCTCAAGCTCATTTTGCAACTCGTAGAATTGATCGATCGCTTGTTGGTCGACCATCTCTTGTTTGATTTCAGCAGCGACTTCTTCAAATGGCTTCGCCACAGAATCTTTTAGCTCTTCAAGCTTGATAATGTGATAGCCAAAGTCCGACTTTACTAGACCCGACGTATCGCCAGGATTCTTCAGTGCGAATGCCGCTTCTTCAAAAGCAGGGTCCATCACATCACGCTCAATCCAACCTAGGTCACCACCGTTTTCAGCGCTGCCAAAATCGTCAGATTTCTCTTGAGCAAGCGTCGCAAAATCTGCACCCGCGTTTAGCTCATCTAGGATAGCTTGCGCTTTTGCTTCATCGTCCCCTTCTACAAGAATGTGAGCGACACGTCGTTGCTCTTCTGAAGAGTATTTGTTTAAGTGCTCGTCGTAGTACTTTTTCACCTCAGCATCAGAAACATTAACTTGTTCCTTTAGCGCTTCAGCTGACAGTTCGATGTAAGAGACTTTAACCTGCTCTGGGCGTGTAAAGTTGTCTGGGTTTGCTTTGTAGTACTCTTGAATTTCTTCGTCGGTCAATTCAATATTTTTCGCAAACTCCGCTAAGTCGATCTGAATCGTGCGAATATCACGAGTTTGAGTGAACAGCTTGCCTTCTGCTTGTACTTCACCCGGCAGAATAAATTCACTGTTTTGTAGCGCATTCAGCAGTTGCTCACGAACCAATTCACGACGCATGTACTCAGCAAAAGAGTCTGGCGAAAAGCCTGCACGACGCAAAGAAGCTTGATAGATCTCTTGATCAAACTGACCATTAGATTGGAACTGAGGCATGTCTAGAATCATGCTACGCACTTGAGTGTCGCTGATTCGCAGACCCAAAGCTTCAGCTTGTTGGTCAAGCAACACGTCATTGATCATTCGATCTAAAACGGATTTGCGGAAAGATTCAACATATGCAGGGTCAGCCAGCATTTGAGAGAAGTAGTCACCCAACTGAGCTTGCATACGGTTACGCTCATTTTGGTATGCCATCTCGAACTCACCACGAGGAATCTCAGTGTTACCGACTTTCGCTGCAGAGTTGTTGCTACCACCAACGATGTAGCTACCTACACCTGCAAATACGAAAGACAGGATGATAAGTCCAAGGATAATTTTGACCGCGATGCTATTCACGCCTTCGCGTAGTCGATCCATCATAATTTAACTGCTCTCCACAATTGAAGCCTACTGCTTCTATCTAATAGAAATAATGGCGCAATAATATCAGAAAAAGAAATGCGCATCAGTATGATGCGCATAATTTAAGAAAGTTCGGCTCGAAGTTTGTAAATTTTTGTTCGAAACTTATTGTTTGAGCAAAAGTTAAGCAAATGGCCGGTTACAGAAATAACGCCGTGATTAGTTACAAGCGTCTTTCAGTGCTTTACCAGCTTTGAAAGCTGGTACTTTTGCTTCTGCGATTTGGATTTCTTCACCAGTTTTTGGGTTACGACCAGTACGTGCAGCACGAGTACGAACGCTGAATGTACCAAAGCCAACTAGAGCGACTTGATCACCAGATTGAAGAGTTCCGCTTACTGCTTCGATGAATGCATCTAGAGCACGACCCGCTGACGCTTTAGAAATATCTGCATTTTCTGCGATTTGTTCTACTAACTGAGTTTTATTCACTGTAATTTCCCCTTTGTGTCATCTGTGATTATTTTTGTGATGACTTTCGTTCCATTGTTAAGAAAATATGCTCCACCCCTTATTCATCAAGGGCTGGCAGCTATCGAAACTAACTTAGCGCCCAAAAAAAACGCTGACAAGCCTTTTTGGGCTTATCAGCGTAAACTTTTACTTATTTTTGCTACACATCACTATTTTTGAGACTCAAACTCAACGCCCGTCGGGTCTCGCTCTAGTGCGACTTTCAGTACTTCATCAATCCACTGTACAGGGATAACTTCCAGATCCGCGATAACATTATCAGGAATCTCTTCCAAATCACGCTCGTTATCTTTTGGAATTAGCACTGTCTTAATGCCACCACGGTGTGCCGCAAGTAACTTCTCTTTTAGGCCGCCGATAGGTAGAACCTCACCACGCAGTGTGATTTCACCCGTCATCGCTACTTCTGCTTTCACAGGGTTGCCTGTTAGAGAAGAAACCAATGCTGTACACATTGCTGTACCCGCACTTGGGCCATCTTTTGGTGTCGCGCCTTCCGGGACGTGTACGTGAATATCTTTCTTCTCGTAGAAGTCAGTATTGATACCTAGCTTTTCTGCACGAGAGCGAACCACTGTCATTGCTGCTTGGATAGACTCTTGCATCACATCACCAAGAGAACCCGTTTGTGTCAGCTTACCTTTACCTGGCATTGATTGAGTTTCAATCGTTAATAGATCGCCACCCACTTCGGTCCAAGCTAGGCCAGTTACTTGACCAATTCGGTTACTTTCATCCGCTTTACCGTAATCGAAACGTTGAACACCTAAGTACTCTTTTAGGTTGTCCATCGTTACCGTTACTGACTTGATGTCCTTATCCAGCAAGATGTTCTTCACCGCTTTACGGCAGATCTTAGAAATCTCACGCTCTAAGTTACGGACACCCGCTTCACGCGTGTAGTAACGAATGATGCCAATAATCGCAGAATCTTCAATGACGATCTCATCCGCTTTCAAGCCATTACGCTTCACTTGTTTATCAACAAGGTGACGTTTTGCAATGTTCAGCTTCTCGTCTTCGGTGTAACCAGATAAACGAATAACTTCCATACGGTCTAACAATGGACCCGGGATGTTCATCGAGTTCGATGTCGCAACAAACATAACGTCAGAGAGATCGTAATCCACTTCTAGGTAGTGATCGTTGAACGAGTTATTCTGTTCAGGATCAAGTACTTCTAGCAGAGCCGATGCCGGATCACCACGCATATCGGAAGACATTTTGTCGATTTCGTCCAATAAGAACAGCGGGTTCTTCACACCAACCTTCGACATCTTCTGGATCAATTTGCCTGGTAATGAGCCGATGTAAGTACGACGGTGACCACGAATTTCCGCTTCATCACGCACACCACCCAACGCCATACGAACATACTTACGGCCTGTAGCTGAAGCAATTGAACGACCAAGAGACGTTTTACCTACACCAGGAGGACCAACAAGACAAAGGATAGGACCTTTTAGCTTGTTGATACGGTTTTGAACCGCCAGGTATTCAAGGATACGTTCTTTGACGCGTTCTAGACCGTAGTGATCTTCATTAAGAACCTCTTCTGCTTTCGCTAAGTTTTTCTTAACTTTTGAGCGCTTAGCCCAAGGAACGCTGACCATCCAATCGATGTAGCTACGAACCACTGTTGCTTCAGCAGACATTGGAGACATCATCTTAAGCTTTTGCAGCTCTTGCTCTGTCTTTTCACGTGCCTCTTGAGGCATTTTTGATTCGTCAATCTTCTTCTGTAGCGTTTCGAACTCGTCTGGTGCGTCTTCCATCTCACCAAGTTCTTTCTGAATCGCTTTCATTTGCTCATTCAGATAATACTCACGCTGAGATTTTTCCATTTGCTTTTTAACGCGACCACGAATTCGTTTTTCAACTTGCAGCAAGTCGATCTCTGATTCCATCTGGCCCATCAGGAATTCCAGACGCTCAGTGACGTCAACAATTTCAAGCACTTGCTGCTTATCCACCAACTTTAACGGCATATGAGCCGCAATGGTATCCGCTAAGCGTGCGGCTTCGTCGATACCATTAAGTGACGTTAGCACTTCTGGTGGAATCTTCTTGTTTAGCTTAATGAACCCTTCAAACTGATTAATCGCGCTGCGAACAATCACTTCTTGCTCACGCTCATCCAATTCTGGCGTAACAACAAATTCAGCTTCCGCTAGGAAAAAGTCACTCTCTTTAAAGTGATTGATTTTTGCTCGCTGCTGGCCTTCGACCAATACTTTTACTGTGCCATCCGGAAGCTTCAAGAGCTGGAGAATGGTGGCTACCGTACCTACGTCAAATAGGTCGTCAACCGTAGGCTCGTCAGTATCCGCTTGCTTTTGTGCCACAAGAAGAACTTGTTTGTTGGTTTCCATCGCCGTTTCTAGACAGCTAATCGATTTCTCACGACCAACAAACAATGGAATAACCATGTGTGGGTAGACCACTACGTCACGTAGAGGTAGTACCGGGATCTCGATACGCTCGGAACGTTCCAAGTTCATATAATTCTCTCTTCCGCTTTCACGTTTAACGTATTACTTAAGGCAGTATATGGGGGCTAATTGTTTGGATTCAATAAGAGAAATAAAAAAAGGAGGTAATTACTTACCTCCTTTTTCATTATGGCTGAATTTACTCTGCTCCAGCTGCCTGATTGTCTGCGTTACTGTAAATAAGCAGTGGCTCTGACTCGCCATTAATGACGGACTCATCAATCACGACTTTACTAACGTCTGTTGCAGATGGTAATTCGTACATGGTTTCAAGTAGCACGCCTTCAAGAATCGAGCGTAAGCCACGAGCACCTGTTTTACGCTCCATTGCTTTTTTCGCGATAGCGCGCAGCGCATCTTCACGGAATTCAAGTTCGGCGTTTTCTAGCTCAAACAATGCTGCATATTGCTTGGTCAGTGCGTTCTTCGGTTCACATAGGATCTGAATCAACGCTTCTTCATCAAGCTCAGTCAGTGTTGTTGTTACAGGTAGACGACCAATGAATTCTGGAATGAGGCCGTACTTCACTAAGTCTTCAGGTTCAACTTGAGTAAATAGCTCACCTACCGTCTTCGATTCATTCTTCGAACGAACTTCAGCACCAAAGCCAATACCTGTACCTGTTGCAACACGCTGCTCAATCACCTTGTCTAAGCCAGCAAAAGCACCACCACAAATGAACAGGATCTTAGATGTGTCCACTTGTAGGAATTCTTGCTGAGGATGCTTACGACCACCTTGAGGTGGAACCGATGCAACCGTACCTTCGATAAGTTTTAGTAGCGCCTGCTGAACACCTTCACCAGATACGTCACGCGTAATAGATGGGTTTTCAGCTTTGCGTGAAATCTTATCAATTTCATCAATGTAAACGATGCCGCGTTCCGCTTTAGCTACATCGTAATCACATTTTTGCAGAAGCTTTTGGATGATGTTTTCAACGTCTTCACCTACGTAACCGGCTTCGGTTAGTGTCGTCGCGTCTGCCATTGTAAATGGCACATCCAAGAATCGAGCTAATGTCTCCGCAAGTAGTGTTTTACCGCTACCTGTAGGACCAATTAGAAGGATGTTACTCTTACCAAGCTCCACACCTTCGCTCGTTGTATCACCATTGCGTAAACGCTTGTAGTGGTTATATACCGCAACTGCGAGCACTTTTTTCGCGTAATCTTGCCCGATCACATAGTCATCAAGGTGTTCACGGATCTGTTTTGGCGTTGGTAACGCTTCAGATTCTTTCTTAGGGAGAACATCCTTGATTTCTTCGCGAATAATATCGTTACATAAGTCGACACACTCGTCGCAAATGTACACTGACGGACCTGCGATTAGCTTGCGAACTTCGTGCTGACTTTTGCCGCAGAAAGAACAGTACAGCAATTTACCGCTGCCACTTTCTTTGCTTTTATCTGTCATTCGCTAACCTCTTAGCCTTTACTCTTCATGAATGAGTGTATATCAATTTTTGCCAAAATGCGCTGGCAAATTACTCGCCACGGTGGCTTAACACTGCATCCACGATACCGTATTCCACAGCCTGCTCTGATGACATGAAGTTATCACGATCAGTATCGCGCTCAATGACTTCAAGAGGTTGGCCTGTATGTTCTGCTAACAACTTGTTTAGCTTCTGTTTAATCGTCAGGATTTCCTGAGCATGGATTTGGATATCAGAAGCTTGACCCTGGAAACCACCCAATGGTTGGTGGATCATTACACGAGAGTTAGGCAGTACGTAACGCTTACCTGGCGCACCACCTGCAAGCAGGAAGGCACCCATTGAACATGCTTGACCCATACATACTGTGCTCACATTTGGCTTAATGAACTGCATGGTGTCGTAAATAGACATACCTGCTGTTACGCTGCCGCCTGGTGAGTTGATGTATAGGAAAATATCTTTATCTGGATTTTCAGATTCTAGGAAAAGTAGCTGAGCCACGACAAGGTTTGCCATGTGGTCTTCCACTTGACCCGTTAAAAAAATCACGCGCTCTTTCAGCAGACGTGAGTAGATGTCGTAAGAACGTTCGCCTCGGGAAGTTTGTTCAACCACCATTGGTACTAGCGCGTCCATAATTGGCGACATTGCATTTTTTTCTTGGTAGCTCATATTCTTATGTCCCTAAAATAAATGGCCCGGATGATGACTATCATACGGACCATTGTTAGCAGAATAGTTAACGTTAAGTCAACCTTCTACGCAAGATATTGCTTATTAAGCAGCAGGTTGTTGTTGGTTAAGTAGCTCGTTGAAGCCTACTTCTTTCTCAGAAACCTGTGCTTTAGCGATGATCGCGTCGATTGCTTGCTCTTCTAGAGCTACGTTGCGCATGTTGTTCATCATTTCTTCGTTTTGCTCGTAGTAAGCAATAACTTCTGATGGATCTTCGTATGCAGTAGCCATTTCTTCGATTAGAGCTTTAACTTTCTCGTCGTCCGCTTTTAGCTCTTCAGATTTGATTACTTCACCTAGTAGAAGACCAACAACTACGCGACGTTTAGCTTGTTCTTCGAACAGTTCACGTGGAAGCTGAGCAGCAGCTTCTGGGTTACCACCGAAGCGTTGTGCAGCTTGTTGACGTAGAACTTGGATTTCTTGCTCGATAAGCGCTGATGGTACGTTGATGTCGTTTTGCTCAACTAGACCGTCAATCGCTTGCTCTTTGATGCGGTTCTTAACAGCTTGCTTAAGTTCGCGTTCCATGTTCTTACGAACTTCAGCTTTAAGTGCTTCAACACCACCTTCAACAACACCGAACTTAGCAACGAACTCGTCGTTTAGTTCTGGAAGTTCACGAGCTTCAACTTTGTTCACTTTGATTGCGAACTTAGCTGCTTTACCTTTTAGGTTTTCAGCGTGGTAATCTTCTGGGAAAGTCACGTCGATGTCGAATTCCATACCAGCAGTTTTACCTGCGATACCGTCTTCGAAACCAGGGATCATGCGACCAGCACCCATTTCTAGAGGGAAGTTCTCAGCTTTACCGCCTTCGAACTCTTCACCGTCGATAGAACCAACGAAGTCGATGCTTACGCGTTTGCCATCTTCTGCTGCTTCTTCAACTTCAACCCAAGTTGCTTGTTGCTTACGTAGAGTATCGATCATCTCTTCTACGTCTGCATCTTTAACTTCTGTTAGTGGTTTTTCAACAGTGATGCTCTCTAGGCCTTTAAGCTCAACTTCTGGGTAAACTTCAAAAGTTGCAGTGAAAACTAGGTCTGAACCTTCTTTGTTCTCTACAGGAGCGAAAGTTGGAGCGCCAGCTGGGTTGATTTTCTCTTTAACGATAGCTTCGATGAAGTGGCGTTGCATTACTTCACCAAGAACGTCTTGACGTACTGCTTTGCCGTACATCTTAGCAACCATTTTTAGAGGCACTTTACCCTTACGGAAACCATCGAAACGACGGTTTTTAGCGATGTTGCGTAGTTCAGCTGTTACAGCGTCTTCGATGTTTGCAGCTGGAACAGTAATGTTTAGACGGCGCTCTAGGCCCTCTAGCGTTTCAACAGTAACTTGCATTATATATAAACCTCTAAAGTGGCTCGGTTTTCCGAGCGTATGAGCGAAACTCAGAGGAGCTTACGCTTCATCCTTGTGTAGTGTTCTGTCCGAACACCTAATTTAAAATCGAGTATCGATACTGGTTGTCAGTACCGGACTAATCAGTGATATCTTCGATAAAATAACCAAAGGTATCTCCTATTAGCCTCAGGACAGAATTTTTAGACGCGACATTCTAGCGATCTGTCGCAACCCTGTCGAGCCAATAGCCACTATGTGGACATTGTCTGCGCTAAATTCTCGAATGCTGACCCATTTTTTCTTCAAAAATGCGATTCAGACACCGTCTAAGCATCGCCAGCATATCTAGAATGGGGACAATAGCGACTTTTTCAAGAGAATCGACCGGTTTTTTTATCGAAAAGCCTAAAAAGAGATCTTGCTCTTGTTTTACTCCACAGAGTTGAAAACTAAATCCCTAATCCTTCCTACAAACTATTAACATTTTCTTACGTGACCAAAGGAAGTTGTAAGGAGTGTAAGGATGTCGCAAAAAAAACGGATTCTGCTGACATTTTTTGCTTTCTATTTCCTGTCCGCAATTATCGGTGGCCATTGGGTTTGGCAGACCAGTTATCAATCTCTACTTGATAAACACCAATCACAGCTGGAGCAATTTTCTGGCCATATAAAAAATAAACTCGATAAGTACGCCCATATCCCAAATCTTCTCGCTAAAGATGATCCTCTTTATCAAGCGCTTCAGCACCCCAACAACAGTGCGCAACTGGAAATCACTAATCGGTATTTAGAGTCCGTTAATGGCGTGATTGAAGCAGCGGATACGTACTTAATCGATCAATGGGGTACAACGATCGCGGCCAGCAACTGGCGTAAAGAGCGCTCCTTTATCGGTCGAAATTTTGCATTTCGACCTTATTTCAAACAAGCCATTGTAGGTAAACGAAGCCAATACTACGCACTGGGCTCAACATCTGGTAAACGTGGCTACTACTATTCTTATCCCATCGTATACGCTGGCGGTGTACTTGGTGTCGTCGTGGTGAAGATGGACCTAAGTAAGATAGAGGACAACTGGCAGCAACCTAACAGTGTTTTTGTCGCCAGCGACCCATACGGAATTGTTTTCATGAGTAGCCGAAGTGAATGGCTACTCAAAAGCTTACAGCCACTGACAAAAAAAGAGAAAAAGCAAGTTTGGGCAAGCCAACAATATCTTGATGCGCCAATTGAAACGCTTGGATTAGTGGGTAGTTTGGACGAGGTGCATTCTGAGCTTAAACAGGGTTACCCATACAATAGAGGAACCTTGGTGGTCTCTTCGCTGCCCCTTCCCGAACTCAAACTGACTATTCGTGTGCTGTCTCCTAAACAGTCGATCGTTTGGTTCACCATGGGTTACATCTTTGTACTCACTCTAGCATTCATGGTTTTGTTTTTAATTGGTCAGCTTATCTATCACCGTCAACAGCGTCACTTGCAACTTGAACGAATTCAACAAGAAGCAAATCAAAAGTTGGAATATCAAGTCATGGCACGGACTGCCGAGTTGCAAGCGGAGATCGCACAGCGTATCGATACCGAGCAAACTTTACGCGTTACTCAAGACGAATTGGTGCAAGCAGCGAAACTCGCGGTGTTAGGACAAATGTCGGCCAGTATCAGCCATGAACTGAATAATCCACTTGCGGCAATTCGTAGCTTTTCGGAGAACGGCAAGCTGTTTCTAAAAAAAGAAAAATATGAGCGAGTGGAAGATAATCTCACTCGCATTTCTGCTCTCACTGACCGTATGGCAAATATCAGTCAGCAACTTCGCTCTTTCGCCAAAAAAACCAGTGGTGACGAGTTGGCTCAATCTCGATTGTTCCCTGTGATAGCCTCTGTAAAAGAACTGATGAAGCCAACATTTAAATCAGGGCGCGTCACGTTAGAAACAAATTTGCCAGAGCATGATGTTGAAGTGCAGATCAATATTATTCAACTGGAGCAAGTGTTGGTCAATTTACTGACTAATGCGATAGAAGCACTCAAAGAGCAACAAGACAAACAGGTAGAATTATCTGTAGAACACGATGAGCACACTGATTTGGTTTGGATTCATGTTGATGATAATGGCCCAGGGCTTGGCTCTTTCTCACTTTCTGATTTATGTGAACCGTTTCTAACCACTAAACTGAACGGTTTAGGTTTGGGCCTCTCTATCTCGCAACAAATCTTAGCCAGTATGAATGGAAAATTATGTGCCCATAATCGAGAACAAGGCGGCGCTCGATTCTCATTGTGTTTACCTATCACTTCTTACAACACTGAACCATCAAAAGGATAAGATCATGTGTCAGGTGTTTTTTATTGATGATGAGGCCGATCTCAGAATCGCTATAGAACAGACCTTTGAACTGGCGGATATCGACGCCAAGTTTTTTGTGGATGCAGAATCGGCTTTAATAGCGATGCAGCAAGGGGAAGAAGCTGGCGTCGTGGTCACTGATATCTGTTTGCCGGGCATTTCTGGTATGGATATGCTGACAACTTTGACTCAACGCGATGCAAACTTACCCGTCATCATGATCACTGGACACGGTGATATTTCCATGGCTGTGCAAGCCCTTCATCAAGGCGCTTACGACTTTATTGAGAAACCTTTTGCGCCAGAACATTTGGTTGAAACGGTTAAGCGGGCGATTGAGAAGCGCAAACTAACCAATGAAAATGAAAAACTGCGCCTGTCACTTAAAGCCAGTAAAACCCTTGGTCCACGAGTTATTGGTGAAACCTCTAGCATCCAAATATTACGAGAGACCATCACCCAAATCGCCGATACCGACGCCGATATTTTATTGTTTGGTGAAACCGGTACAGGGAAAGAGTTAATCGCTCGTTCTTTACATGAGCAAAGCTCTCGCCGGAACCAAAACTTTGTCGCCGTAAATTGTGGAGCGGTTCCAGAGAACTTAATTGAGAGTGAACTCTACGGCCATGAAAAAGGCGCATTCACTGGCGCCGAAAGCCGTCGTATCGGTAAATTTGAGTTTGCACAAGGCGGCACACTTTTCTTGGATGAGATCGAGTCGATGCCTATCCAAGCCCAAATTCGTTTATTGAGGGTATTACAAGAGCGCGTGATTGAGCGTGTCGGTTCAAATGAATTATTGCCTTTAGATATTCGAGTGATTGCCGCAACAAAGGTCGATTTAAAACACGCAGCTGAAGAAGGTACTTTCCGTCAGGACCTCTATTATCGGCTCAATGTCGTGACCTTGGATCTCCCGCCACTACGCGAACGAAAAGAAGACATTCCAGCCCTCTTTCACCACTTTCTGTTGGTAGCAGCTTCACGTTATGGCAAAAGCTCACCTAGCTTGTCACCCCAAGATCTAGCGCAACTGATGAGCCATGACTGGCCTGGCAATGTTCGAGAACTCAGAAATGCTGCAGAGCGTTTTGTGCTATTGGGTAAGTTAATTCAGTTGGGAGAATCAAACCCAGTCGCTAAGTCTTCCTCAAGCCTTGCAGAGCAAGTAGCGGAGTTTGAGAGAGCAGCCATTGAAGGCGCTTTATTAGAAAACAACGGTAGTATTAAACAGACAATGTGCCAATTGAATGTGCCAAGAAAAACCCTTTACGACAAGATGCAGCGCTACCAAATAAATAAAGACCTTTACAAATAAAACACGTTCAGATAACTGGCATTATATTCAACTTGAATCATAATTTTTAACAACAGGTTTATCATGGTTGTTACAGATATGAACGAAAAAGTGAGAATACCGATTGTTACAGATACCGTGCTCGTAGACGGTTGCTATCAAGAAGAGAGAAGATTCGGTGAAGAGCGTCGTAAAAATAAAAAGAGGTGGCGACACTATGAACGTCGAATTAATTCAGACCCGCGCAAAACTTGTTACAAGTCAATAGACGAAGAGGTGTGAATTCTCACACCTCTTTCTACTTTCTGGCTTCCATTACTTGGTAATGATCTCCGGCCCCATCAAGGTATTAGGCAACCAAGTCGAAACCCATGGTACATATGTGACGATAATTAGGAACAAGAACATCACTCCAACCCAGGGTAATGCTGCCTTCACTACGTTCATCATCGACATTTTGGCAACACCAGCGGTCACAAATAAGTTAAGACCCACGGGCGGCGTTATCATTCCTATCTCCATATTCACCACCATCATTATGCCCAAATGAATTGGGTCTATACCTAATGCAATCGCAATTGGGAACACGAGCGGCGCAACAATGATCAACAAGCCTGATGGCTCCATGAACTGACCACCAATCAGCAACAAGACGTTCACCACAATCAAAAAAGTGATTGGTCCAAGACCAGCCGAGAGCATCGACTCGGTGATCATTTGCGGGATCCGTTCTTCCGTTAAAACATGCTTCAAAATTAAGGCATTAGCAATGATGAACAGCAGCATGATGGTGAGTTTGCCCGCTTCATACAGGGTGTGTTTCGTGTCTTTATGAACAAAGGTTTGGAAGATTTTAACGAGCGCAGGTTTAGTGTTTTTCTTGTCTGCAAATGGCCCCATGTCTTTGTATACAAAGTTAGCAATAAAGAATGAGTACACAGCAGCAACCGCAGCGGCTTCTGTCGGCGTAAAGATACCGCCATAGATACCACCAAGAATGATGACGACCAACAACAAGCCCCAGCTTGCATCCTTGGCGGCATCAAAGGTTTCTTTCCAACCGACAAAAGGTTGTTTTGGAAGGTTCTTGATTCTCGCGGCAATGTAAATCGCGATCATCAACATGACACCCGCCAGCAAACCGGGAATCACACCACCAAGGAACATACGTCCAACTGACACATCCGTTGCGGCTGCATACACCACCATCACAATCGAAGGTGGGATCAAAATCCCTAGCGTACCTGCGTTACAAATTACCCCAGAGGCAAACTCTTTTGAGTAACCGTTTTTGATCATACCTGCGATAACAATACTACCTATGGCAACAACCGTTGCAGGTGAGGAACCTGACAACGCGGCAAACATCATACACGCGACAACCGAAGCCATCGCCAAACCGCCGCGGAACCAGCCTACAATGGCAATGGCGAAACGAATGATCCGCTTTGCTACGCCACCCGTCGACATAAAGCTTGAAGCCAATATAAAGAATGGAATAGCCAATAGCGTGTAGTGGCCCGCGAATGCATTAAACAGCGTTTGAGCAACTGACGCTAAAGAGGCATCCGAATGCATTAAAAGGAAAAGAACACTGGAAAGGCCCAGCGAAATAGCAATTGGCACGCCAACCAGCATAAAGCCAATTACCATCAAAAATAGAAATAAGATATCCATGGCTTATTGCTCCTTGTTTTTAGCGTCTTGCGAGGCCTTTGGAGCCATTACGTCTTCAGCGTCACTCATCTCAGCTTTAAGAGATTCGAGCTCTTCCTCCGCTTCATGTCCTGCAATCAAGCGATCGAGCTTACCAGTAGCGATTTGCCACGTGACTTGAACAAATCTAAACGTTAGTAGCGCCATTCCAAGTGGCAAAGCGAAGTAAGGAATAAAACGTGGCAGCTTTTCATAACGCTCTCCCTCATTTAACCAGTCGGCCATGAACTGGAGCATTTCAGGCATCGGAATATCGTCCGTTTCATACCACGCTCGGTCAGTAGCGAACGGATACCAGTAGTTCCAAGCGCCAATTAACAGCAAAATAGAGAAGGCTAAGCAACACATTGCTGCAAAAAGCGCCAGGGCTTTTCGTTTACCTTCCGGAACGATGTTAATAATGACATCGACACCAATATGAAAGTGTTTTTTCACACCATAAGATGCGCCAACCAACACCATCCATGCGAACATGAAAACGGTGAGCTCAAGCGCCCAAAGAATATTGTCGTTAAAGACATAACGAAAGATGACATTGGCAAAAGTCAGCAAGGTCATGGCACCCAAGAAGAAAGCAATCAAAGTCTCTTCAATGGCATCGGTGATTCGTCCAGCCTTGGCAAAAAAAGTCTGTTCCATAATTACATCACGTCGTCTGTAGGGGGAAAGAGCCCCCTCAGTTTGAGAGGGCTAAATGTGCTAGCTGTTATTATTTTTGGTTAGACGCCAAAGCGGCTTCGATTAGGTCAGAACCAATGTCTTTTTCGAACTTCTTCCATACTGGTTGAAGTGCAGTGACCCATTCTTGACGCTGTTCTGGCGTTAGAGTACGAACCACACCACCGGCTTCGATGATATTGTTCTTATTCGCAAGGTTTACTTTGGTTGACTCAGCATTACGCTGTGCAGTTACCTCTTGAATAATGGTATTTAACTGCTCGCGCTGAGCATCTGGTAGGTTTTTCCAGAAGTCGTTTGACGTCACAACTAAGTAATCCAAAATTCCGTGGTTCGTTTCCGTAATGCCATCTTGAACTTCGAAGAATTTTTTGCCGTAAATGTTTGACCAAGTATTTTCTTGACCATCAATAACCTTAGTTTGCAAACCGCCGTAAACTTCTTTGAACGACATTTTTTGTGGGTTAGCACCTAGCTGCTCAAACTGAGCAACGAGTACATCAGACGCTTGAACACGGAACTTAAGTCCTTCAGCATCAGTTGGAGAAATGAGCGGCTTGTTGGCTGACATTTGCTTCATGCCGTTATGCCAAAACGCAATGCCTTGTAGGCCACGACGTTTCATTGAATTTTTCAGCTTTTCACCCGCTTCCGAGTTTTGGAAACGGTCAACCGCGTCGACATCATCGAACAAGAAAGGAAGATCGAAAAGGCGGTACTTCTTGGTGAATTTCTCAAACTTAGAAAGAGAAGGAGCAGCGAGTTGAACATCACCATTCAGTAGCGCTTCCAACACTTTGTCATCATCATAAAGTGTTGAGTTAGGAAACACCTGCATACAGACTTTACCGTTCATCTCTTCGTTGACGCGCTTTTCAAGTAACGAAGCCGCGATGCCTTTAGGGTGTTTGTCCGCGTTCGTTACATGGCTAAACTTGATGACCGTTTCACCCGGGTCACAATTTGCGGCAGCATTAAAACTGGTAACAGCAAGTGCAGAGACAGATAGTAGAGTTAGAGGCTTAAACATTATTATTCTCCTTGTTGAATCACATCCCATCCCGTCCATGAGTAACTAGGTGTTAGGCGATGGGTACGGATGTTCAACAAAGAGCAATTAATGGACCATGTTAAAATTTATATTCATTTCAATAAATTAACATAGCCCATTAACATGAATCCGAAGTGTAACGAGTGAATTCCACCCAATAAAAAGATACAAATGGGTGGGAAATGACCCATTTATGAAGAACAGCTTATCTCCATTTTCTTCCCCCATTCCGGCGGCAATTTCGCATAATCATCAAACTCGGGTTGCTCATCAAATGGGCGTTTTAACAGTTCGGCCAATCGGTGTAATTCGCTAAAGTCCCCTTCTTCCGCTTTATCAATCGCCAACTGAGCCAAGTAGTTACGCAAGATGTATTTGGGATTGGCTTGACGCATCTGTTTGCAACGCTGTTCGGTTGAAATCAGGCCCCCTAGTTCATCAACCTCTAGCTCACACCGAGCTAAGTACAGATCAAGCCAAGCTCGCGCTGCTTCTCGGTCGAGAAATAAATCGATTACGGCTTGGGAAGGCGCATTATCAAGGTTTGAGAGTGTTCTGAAGAAGCGAGTGTAGTCCGTTTTGTTCTGGTGAAGAAGCTCAAACATAGCTTCAAACAAACGCCCGTCTTCCGCTATCTTAGTTTTTAAGCCCAACTTCTCACGCATGAGACGGCTGAACTGCTGGCTTAAATGAACTTCAAATTGACTCAACGACGATTCTAAATCTTCTCGTTCAACGAGTGGCGATAACGCATGCGCCAGTGCTGACAGGTTCCAAAGCGCAATTCTAGGCTGTTGATCAAATGCGTAACGACCCTGGTAGTCTGAATGATTACAAATGTATCCCGGCTCATAATCATCAAGAAAGCCAAACGGACCATAATCAAAAGTTTGCCCAAGAATTGACATGTTATCGGTATTCATCACGCCATGCGCAAAACCAAAAGCTTGCCAATATGCGATCATCTCGGCTGTTTTAGTCACGATGGCGTCAAACATCGCGGCATATGGTTTCTCCGCCGATGCACAATCAGCAAAGTGCCACTCAATCACCTTATCCGCCAACAGCTTCTGCTCTGCTAACTGGTTGGTGTAAAAGAAATGCTCAAAGTGACCGAATCGAACATGGGTTTCAGCCATTCGAAGTAACAAAGCGCCCGATTCCGTTTTTTCTCGATAAACAGGTGTATCACTGACCATCATACCGAGAGCACGTGTCGTGGGAACCCCAAGGCCCGCCATGGCTTCACTGCACAGGTACTCACGGATAGTCGAGCGTAATACCGCTCGCCCATCCCCCATTCGCGAGTAAGGCGTTAGCCCTGCACCTTTGAGGTGAAGATCAAACCAAGTACCATCCTGATGCTCAATTTCTGCCAACAGTAATCCACGTCCATCGCCCAAATCTGGGTTGTAAACGCCAAACTGATGACCTGCATATTTCATCGCAAGAGGACGAAATTGTTCGAATTCGCTTAGCCCAGAAAAAACCGCCAATAACTCATCGTTTTGCTCTTCTGGTAAACCAAACTGCTGTGCAAACTCACCATTCCAAGCGACCCAGCGAGTGTTGTCCAAGGGTTGTGGCTCGACCAACGTATAGAACGCTGACGGTAATTGACTAAAGCGATGGGTGAAATTGACCCGTTGCCAAATGGACATGTAGGGTTCCTTAATAAAAAGAAGTACTGTTGTGAGTATACGTGTGAATGTCCCTGTCATTCAGCCATGAAATGGACATGGGTATTTTGCGTGAATAACGCGAAAGCGGCAGGAAGGTATCAACCTGCCGCAGACCGTCTCCTAAACGGAGGTAGCATGTAAAAACGATCAAAGGGTTAAGCGGAAAATTCTTCACCCGTTTTTGGTGGCTGTGATGGCGTATCAAAACGAGCGCGTTCGATATCCACTACCGTTTTATAGCTCAACGATAACAATGCCAGCTGGTACGCGCCAAAAATACCATAGGCCACACCGACAAGGCTCAACATAAAGAGATTCGTAAAGTGGCTAAAGATCAGCTGACTGAGCAAGCCCGCACCCAATGGAATTAGTCCCATCAAAATGAATACTTGTTTGTTGTATGCTCTGCTCTGGTTCCACGAACGACGCAAACTGCGCGGCTGATGATCCATTGCAGTCGCTGGCAACACAAATGACCATCGCGCCATTACCCAATAGCCAGGAATGCTTGCAATCGTTGTGATAATAGCCATAGCAACAAAGTCGGCTTCACCACTTTCTGCAATGTAGATAAACGACAACACAAAGATCGGGATACCAATAACGAGCATCATCATCAGTCCAAACAGTATCCACCAGCCTATGAAACGGAATTCTCGAGCTGACAAACGAAATACATCCAACGCAGAGTGCATGTAATCGCCGGCTAAATAAATTCGATGCACACGCACAGCCGCCATAGCGGCAACAAGTGGGTACAAAATAATTGTGACGAAATAAAATCCTGCGACATTGCCTTCTTGAACGTTCGCTTGATCTTTCCCCGTCATTTCAGGATACATAAAAGCAAAAATTGAGTGCACGATAATCAACGGAATACAAGCAATAACAATTGCGAGTAGATTCCTTCTGACCATCACTGCCGCTTCTCGGCATATTTCCGAAACAGAAAAGCCCTCGGTAGACATATAACATCCTTAGTTCATAAAAATCGGCCCCTAGGGTAACCGCAGAGTAGAAAAATCGCTTTAAAAATAATGAGAAACACATCTCATAAGACAATGAGAACGAAACCAAAATAGATCAGATAAAAAATAAGCCACTCAATGTGAGTGGCTTATACCGCAATTCAATACCGTTTTAGACGCGACGTCGCCAGCCTAATGTTGCAAGTAACATCAAAGCCCAATAAGAAACACTGCCGCTACCTTCAGAGTTCTTGAATGTCGTTGTCTTCAAAGAAGCAACAACCGTCACGATAACTTCACCCGTAGCAGTGGCACCATGACCGTCTGAAACCGTATATTGCAGCTTGATGCCGTCAGTAGGGCTATCCGGTGCTTGAAAACGGATTTTGCCATTCTCTACACTCGCACTTCCCACACCCGTTACGTTCTGTACACTTTCTACAACCAGTTTATCGCCGTTCACATCCGAATCATTGCTCGCTGCATCAATCAGAATACTTTCACCAACGGCAACGGTCGCCGTATCTGCAAGCGTAAGTGGCGCTGCGTTTTTCATGGTTAAATCGACGGTAGCACTGGACGTTTCATTACTAGGATCAGTCACGGTTAAACGGAATGTCAGAACCTCACCAGCTTTTGCACCTTGAGGCACCGTAAAGCTTGTGCTAACACTGGTTGCATTGCCAAGAGAAACTGAAGTGCCAGCCAACTGCTCCCATTTATAACTCAACACATCACCATCAGCATCCGTACTATTTAACGCAGACAACGTGACTCGCTGCCCAACCGTCATGTCTTTATTATCAACATCAATCACAGCCACTGGCGCTTCGTTGCTGCCAAGCACTTCCACCTGCACATTCACGATTGAAGATGAGTACGCACCATCAACCGACAACAAACGATATTGGAAAGTGTCCAGACCAACGAAGTTAGCTTCAGGTTGGTACTGGTTGCCAGAGATGGTGCCGTGCTCAGGCTTCTGCACAATGTCCACATTGAACTGATACCCTACCGCCATGAAATCATTGTCCATCAGGTTCAGTTTGATTGGCGTATTTTTATTGGTTTGTAACGAATCAGATTTCGCTTCAACCAAGTTGCTCGCATCCACATTCAATAATGCTGCAAACGGAATATAAGAGAACCCGGCTTTTTCTAGACCAAACGTGCCAATCTCACTGTAATCACCAGTCCACATTACAGGTAGAGAGGCTTTTTCAGTTTTTAGCAAGCGACCGAAATCAAAGTTTGCATCAAATTGACCGCCTTCCAATTCAACGACCAATAAATGCTGACCCGCACTCAATTGGCTTGGTTGGGGGAATAAAATTCGAGATGACTTTTGGAAGTTACCTTGCTGTAAAAGCTCAGCGTTGTTTTGATTCAATATTAATCGATAGCCAATGTTTCCAGAAAATGGGAATCGCCAAACTCGATAAGTCATGTCACTTTGAGCGCTATCTCTTTGCGCGTAAAGTTGAAGACCATCAAGCTCTGTATCACTATTCAAGTCCAGTGACACCGCCAGAGTGTTACTCCCACTCGCGTACACATAACCTTGGTGAAGAGAGTTCAGCCATGCTGATTTATTTGGTTCGTTTGTATGCTCAAGAGAAAAGCTACCGCCGTTGGTGTTGCTGGCAATGTTGGAAATACGAACCCCAGTATCAAACCCTGTGATCGCTCTCAGACCCGGGGTCGATGTATCTGAAATGACATCGCCACCATTAGGGTATAAATCGTCAGCGTCACTCCTACCATCATTTTCTAACTCATTCAGACCATCAGCCTGCATGATTTGAACCTGCATCGCGCCAACATCATTAAAGCGGTTCTGGACATTGACCGACGTCGCTAGGATACCTTCAGCCGCCAATGCTCGGTCGTAACCGCTAAAGGTGCGATTTTCCAAGTAAATACGTGGGCCAAACTCTTTCAAGTACGGGTCGAGATACACCAGCTTGACATCGTCGTTGTTCACAGAAATAGGCGCTGGACTTTCATGAGTTACCGTTGGTACAACAAAACCAGCAGCGTGTTTGCTCCATGCACTCATGTTCACCGGAGTGTCACCAGCGTATGAATCTCCCGGTTTCTGCGCCCATGAACCGCCACCCATCACGCCCCAAGAGCCGATCGAGGCATCACTGTTCCTTGCGTACAAATCCGGTAAGCCAAGCATTAAGTGGCCAAGCTCGTGTACGATCACGCCCAAGGTCGCTTGATGATCAACTTGATAGTCAGCGAACACACAATAGTCTGTGATCTTTTTACCATCTAGTGTGACATCATCGTGAGAGAATTTGTGCGGCCAAATCGCAGGACGGTTGAGAACCCCTGTTGAACGATCGCCCCCCGCAAAAATAAACATGACAGAGAGTTCTGACGGTTCTACGGTACCATTTTGATTGCTGTCGTAGGCCGAAAGATTAAAGTATGGATCCAGTTTTTGATAAGCCTCGGTGAAAACCGCATTCAACTTGGCGGTGCATGTCTTATCAGTCGAACTAGAGTGACAGTTAGGGTGGCTTTGTGCCACAGTCACATCTATCACACCGTCATTGGCGGTGCCGTAACTCTCAAGTGCAGGAACAACTTTGAATTTACCTTGAGAGTTTTTATCAAAGTAATCCACAACGCTTTGACCATTGGTATTAAATACGCGTTGCTCAAAATCATGCACCATTGCTTGGTCATCAAACGAAACTTGCACAACCAATAGGGGCTGCTGCTTCACCGTTGAACTGCTCATCGCCTGGTAACCTTGCGCCGAACGCAGTAGGTTTTTTCGTGCCATCGGTTCAATGGTTTTTAAAGAAGATAATTGCGGTTTAACTTGTAAATCCGGGCGAAACCTCGCCGACTCAGGTGGCTCACTCGACTGCGTTTTCACCACACCTGTCGAGATCAATATTGGCGTGTCTGACTCGCGCTGAATCTGCGCGAAAAACCAAACGCCGTCTTCCTGAAGTAAGGCATTGCCCTGCTTATCTTCAAACCAGTGGAAATCTGCCGTTCCACGTAGAATTGCCTCACTGGAGCTACCATCGCTCAACGCAATAGTATGCCAAACCGGTGATGGCGGAGTAGTTGCCATGCTCTTCCCTGCAAGAAGCGCAGTTAACATAGCCATGGCGAGTGTGTTGAATTTCAAAGTACGACTCCATCTTTTCGATTCGTTAATTAATACCAAGCACAACAAACACAAAGTAACCCTATGGGCATAGAGTAAGACTGAGTGACTATTGACGAAGGCTGGTATCAATTCGCTCAGATAACACGACGTAGTTTGGTGTCACACTACAAAAGCGTCGGATTCCAAAACGCTGTTATGAGCGTAGCTTCTGAGAATATAAATTGAGTGAATGAATAGTATCGAAACGAAAGGAAGAAGAAATGAACTTCTACGAATTTGTAGGTAAAATTGGGCAACATTCCACATATTCTATAAATGTACGAGCACTGCTATTAATCAATGCTCGTAATGGTCGCGCGGCCATTGTTTAACGCTATATTAACCTGTAAGAACGGCGTCTTCTGGGTATTTGACCAAGGTAGGTTCAGGACGTGCCAACATGTAGGCAAGCGTGAGCGGCCCAATACGACCAATGATCATCACCACGATCATAATGTATTTACCAGGTTCAGAAAGTTCCGCAGTCAAACCGGCGGTGAGCCCCACTGTGGCAAATGCGGAAATGGTTTCAAACATAACCTTATCAAAGCTGGCCTTCTCGGTAAGCATCAATAAAAACATTGCGCTTGTCAGGATGGCTCCGCTCACAACGATAATTGCCAATGACTTAGTCACAGTTTGCCAATTTATGGTTCGCTTAAACATAACCACATGTTTCTTTTGGCGTAAAAAGGTCCACGTAGCCATAAACGCAACAGCAAATGTGGAAACTTTAATACCGCCCCCCGTTGAGGTGGAACCCGCTCCAATTAACATCAGAACAATCATGACCAGTAAGGCCGGCTGAGTAAACAACGCCAAGTCAACACTATTAAACCCTGCCGTTCGAGCACTCGCAGATTGAAAGAATGCCGCCAACCATTGCCCTGCTGCAGGTAAAGACGCCATTGTGTTTGGGTTGCTTCGCTCAAGTAACCAAAACATCATCGTTCCGACTAAGAGCAATATCGGTGTCGCAATCAGCATGATTTTGGTGTGAAGATGCAAAAAGTGGAAACCTTTGCGCCAGTTTAGCCAGATGTCACCCACAACAGTAAAACCAAGCCCGCCAAAAATGAATAGCCCCGCCAGTGTAAAGATAACCAACGGATCATTCACAAAGCTCATCATACTGTCAGAAAACAGCGCGAACCCAGCGTTGTTAAATGCAGAAATTGCATGAAACAAGGCGTAAAACATACCAGTCTGCCAGCCCATTTCAGGGACCCAGCGGATAGAGAGAAAAATAAACCCGACCGTTTCTGCAACAAGCGCGAAAACAACAATCCGCTTTACTAGTCGGTTTAGATTGACTTGCCGATCTTGCCCTAATGCTTCTTTCGCCAGCGCTTGTTGACGCAAACTCAAACGCACGCCGAACATATAGAGTAAGACTGCCGACAACGTCATCTGCCCCAACCCGCCGATTTGCATTAAAAACATCAGCAAGATTTTACCCGCAAGCGTAAAGTGTTGCCCAGTATCGACAACACCAAGCCCTGTCACACTAATAGCGGACGTTGCAGTAAACAAAGCATCCGTTATCGACAGGCTCGTAACAGAAAAAACTGGCAAGGTTAGCAATACCGCAGAAGGCAGTAAAACACCGAGAAAACTGAGCAATATAATTCGCGGTTCGTTGCCTTTCGCTTTCTCTTGTTTACCATCTGGTGCGTAAAAAACACCTTTCTGATGAAAATACGTCATAGCGATTTTAATTTATTTGCGAGCGCATCTTGAGGGCCGACCACAATAATTAGGTCACCAATTTCTAGTGTGGTATTAAGGTCAGGTGCCTTGGTAATTTCTGGGCCCCGTTTAAACCCTAGCACTTGCACGCCATCGACTTTGCACAGAGCCAAATCACTTAGTGTCTTACCCATCCAACGAGAGCCAATCACAAACTCCGTCATAGCTAAGCCACTGCCTAATGGGTGGAACTCAAGAACCCGTTTATCGAGCATTTTACGCGCGACACGTATCCCCATGTCACGCTCAGGCATGATAATGTGGTCTGCGCCAATTTTTTGCAGAACACGAGCTTGGAAGCGGTCGTTGGCTTTAACCCATACTGACTTTACTCCCGCCTCTTTAGCAATCAATGTCGCAAGAATACTGGCATTGACATCCGCTCCGATGGCAATCATCACCATGTCGTAATCATCAAGTTTGAGCTCAGCAACCGTCTCTTCGTGAGTACAGTTAGCCACAACCGCCTGACTAACAAAACTGGCGGCTTCTTTAACTCTGTCTTCGTTGATGTCAACGGCTAAAACTTGAGCGCCTGAATCTTGTAACTCTTTACACACTGCCAAACCAAATCGGCCAAGACCAATAACGGCGAATTGCTTATCACCTGTTTTCATTTGTGCCCCATCTTATGCATTCATTAGCAAGCAAAAAAGTTTGCGCCCATTCCTTACCTTGTGCAAACCTGCGGACAGATAATTGACAAAAGCTTAACGCACCTTGATTCACTTTACGTGTTAAGCGTATGACACTGATTAACTTTTTTCCTCATTACCGAATAGAAACCGTCGCGATGGCTACATAATTGGATGCCTTAAAACGCAAAAAGCCGCAAGAATGCGGCTTTTAGATCATGGGATAAACTGGCTATTTTGATTCGCGCTTATCGTGCGGTTTACGTTTATTCTTAGGCACGTAATTTAAAATTGAAATTGGTACTGGCTTTCTTGGCGCAAAACCTTCAATTTCCACTCGCTCTAGCAAGTGCCCTAAACGACTTTCAATCATGCAGAGGTTCTTAAAGTCGTCTTTTGAAACCAGTGATATCGCCTCACCTTTCGCGCCAGCACGACCTGTACGACCAATACGATGTACATACTCATCCGCTGGGTAAGGTAAATCGTAGTTGATGACAACTGGCAGATTATCAATATCAATACCGCGCGCAGCAACGCCGGTTGCGACTAAGTACTGGATTTCACCCGCTTTAAACTTTTCTATTAATTCCTGGCGAACACGCTGATTACGGCCACTGTGGAATGCTTCTGCCACAATGCCACGTTTCTCAAGTTGGCTTACCAGTTTGGCTGCGCCGTGTTTAGTTTCAATAAATACCAGTACTTGCGACCAGTCACTTTCTTTAAGCAAGTGACTTAGCAGCGACGACTTCATGTCTTTATCGACGGTCGTGATCCACTGTTTAATATTTGATTTTGAGGCACTGTGCTTTGCAATCGTGATCTCTTCAGGATCAATAATCGCATTTTTCGCCAAGTCACGAACAGGGTTAGATAACGTCGCTGAGAACAGCAAACTTTGCACATGTTCTGGCATACAGTCGACGATTTTGTCGATCGCATCGATGAATCCCATATCCAACATTTTGTCGGCTTCATCAAGCACTAGCATTTCCACTTCATCAAAGTGAATCGCGCGTTGACCGTACAGATCAATCAAGCGCCCAGGCGTGCTTACCACAATATCGACACCCTCGATCAAGGCTTGTTTTTGTGGTGCATAATCCACACCACCAAACATCGCCATTGAGCGTAATGGTAAGTTTTTACCATAAGCTTCAATACTTTGATGAACCTGAAGCGCAAGTTCGCGTGTTGGCGTTAGGATAATCGCCCGAGCGCGTTTTTTACGTTGCGTTTCGCCTCGACTAAGCTTTTCTAAGATTGGCAGAACAAAACTGGCCGTTTTACCTGTGCCCGTTTGCGCTGCTGCAATTAAATTGCGGCCACGCAATACGATAGGAATGGCTTTTTGTTGGATAGAAGTGGGTTTTTCATAACCTAGCGCTTTTACTGCATCAGCAATCGATGCGCTTAAACCAAGCTTAGAAAATGGCATAGAAAGGTCTCAACAGAGGAAATGGGCGCGTAGTGTATCAGAATCCCCGTGAAGTAACAGAAGGATTCATGCGCGAAAAACTAGGAACATGACACAATCTTAGCCCATGAAATTGGGCTGCAAACCTTTTTCTAATTTTTGCCTCACTTTGTAGGAAACATCATTAAGCGTGATTTTCCCCGTTTTGTGGCGGTCGATACCTGCATTCTGTCGATAGGCAATTGAGCCTTGTCTGAACAAAACGAAAGACGGCGGTTTACCAATCGCAGCAGGGTAGAGAATGGCCATGTAAGCATCTTCTAAGCTATTAATTTTATTTCGATAGGGCCAATAGTACGCTTTCACATAGTCAAGTTGTTCAAGCGCGCTCATTCTCGCAAGAGTCTTTGTGTTCACTCCTAATGACTCTGCAGTAGAGGGCATAAATTGAATTAACCCTGTAGCCCCGCTTCCGGAACCATTTTTGATGCTTGGACTGAAAGTTTCAGCAGTTTCAAATGCCATGCACGCCATAAGATGATTAGGATTGATCTTTAGCTCTTTACTAATACGGATGACTTTAGATTTGAACTCTGGAGAAACTTTACCTCCCCACGCTACCGCGTTCTCGGGATCTGCAATCGAAGAGACCGTTGATGCGTCATGTTCTTCGACAATTTTAGAAAGTAGAGGAAGCGTTTGGCGTAGTCGATGGCTCGAACTCACCAAGCGAATTGATTTGGTAAGAAACTTGTCTTTTTTTTGATGTAGTTTTTGGAACTTTACTAACTTATACAGTTGCTTATAAACCGTTTTCACAACGAAGCCGGATGTAGGGAACACTCCCAGAATGTAATCCATTTCCTACAAATTTAATATAAATATCAGCAACAGGAATTCTAGATGTGATCAATGTCACCATAAAAATTCTCAAATTCGATACACACCGATGTAAGTGGTCAATGTGTCTCCAACACGCTAGAAATAAAAGTAGGGAGGCATTAAAAAGGTCTTACCAATTTTTTGGTAAGACCTGGGCTTACTGATTCTCGGATAAGCGAATGTATATTCTTACAGTTCAGCTTCCCGAACCAGTTCTGCAAGCGTCGACAAACGCTGCTCACTTTGTTTTACGTAAGGATTATTCGTATCCCAAGCATATCCAGCCAAAATCGCACTAATCATCTGTTTAATACGTGGGTTCGGGTTTTGATAGAAAATCACATCTTGCAACGTGCCGTTGTACCAGCCTTCCACATAAGTGCGGAATGTGTTCACTCCCACCATTAAGCGTTGCGAGTACTCTTCTTGCCAATCAACCTTTTCACCATTCAGCTGACGAACCACGCAGTCCGCTGCAAACTCTGCCGATTTCATGGCGATAGTGACACCCGATGAAAATACAGGATCAAGAAACTCACCAGCATTACCAAGCAACGCGTAGTGCTCTGTCGCTAAACGTTTGACGTTAGCAGAATAGCCACCCAACTCGCCTGCTGGATTCGGGTAATTCGCATTTCGCAACAAAGAAGCCAAACCCGGCTCTTCATTGGCTAACTGCTGCAACGCTGCAATCTTATCTTCTGGGTATTGTTCGAAAAATTCTGGCTCACCCACCACACCAAACGAACAAGTACCATTAGAAAATGGAATTAGCCAGTACCATACGTCGTGATTTTCAGGATGAACTGAAATTAAAATTTTGTTGCGATCGTATTCCGGCTCTTGGGGAGAGATATGATCTTCGATATGGGTAAAGATCGCTTTTCTAGGCGGAAGACAAGAAGGTTCTTCTAGCTCCAACAAGCGTGGCAAAACACGCCCAAAGCCACTTGCATCCAACACAAAATCTGCTTCAATTTGATAAGCCTTCTTATTTGAGTCGAGCACTTCTAATCGAGACTTTTTCCCTTCAAACACTAGGTTGAGCAGCTCATGCTGATAGCGAATCTCTACGCCTTGCTCTTCAGCGCTATCTGCCAATACTTTATCAAAGTTGGCACGTTGAACCTGAAACGTCGTGCCCGGTCCTGGAGTGTATTTGTTTGTAAAGTCGAACTGGGTGTATACGCCATTACGACGAAATGCAGCACCATCTTTATACTGGAAACCAAACTGCTTTACTGCATGAGTCATTCCTGCTTGTTCAACAACTTCCATACATGCAGGGAGTAGGCTTTCTCCTATGGAAAAACGTGGAAAAGTCGCTTTTTCTAAGACAACAACATCTATGCCACGCGATTTTAATAAGGCAGAAACGGTTGAACCTGATGGCCCCGCTCCTACGACAACAACTTGCTTGAGCTCTATTTTCATTCTGAATTTAGTTTGCTTGTAGTTTTAATAAGGTATGACCAAGGCCAATATTGTCGGTTCTTTCAACGACAGATAAACCTGCCGCTTCGACAATTTCTAAGAAATCATCACTGCGATAAAAGCGACTATTACCGTTAGCTAAACAGGTAAAATAAAGAGAAGTGGCATTAAGGCTATAGGAAGCTCCCGCGTATTTTTGAGCATCCCAAAACAGCTCCAATACGTAAATAGTATCTCCCTTCGTTAACTGGGCTTTAACTTTTTTAAGGATATTGAGGATCTCAATTGGGGAAAAGCAATCCAAGAACTGGCTCATCCACCATACGTCAGCATGCTCAGGCAATGTTTGTGCTTTATCAAGCATGTTTGCAGGGTATGGACGTACACGCTCGACGAACTGGTTTTCTGAAACATTCTTCATCGCTACTTCTAATTGCTGCGGTAAATCAACAATCGTCACTTGAACGTCAGGGTCATGTTTACAACACTGAATCGCCCATTTTCCCGTATTTCCGCCAATATCCACAAGATGCTTTGGCTTCCTTGCAAATACCTCTTTAAGCAGAAGTGGGAACGAGCGATCCGAATAGAAATGATCGAACTTAAACCAGCTCTGTTTGGCTTGTTCTGGTAACGTCGATAGACCTTGATAAATGGTCTCCCAATTGCCCAACTCTTTCAAACCTGACGGTTTACCTTCTTGAATTGCTTCCGTCAAATGCATCATCGCGGCGTAACAAACATCTGCCGTAAAATCCATGTTTGCATTCGTCATACCATCATGAAGAAGGTAAAAACCAAGGTTTGCAAGCGAATAGTTAGGTCGTTCCCATAAAACAATATGCGCACTAATCGCCATATCCAACAGTACTTTAACACCATATTCTGATACTCCCGTTTTCTCGGCAATATCTGTGGCACTCATGCCTTGAGCGCCAGCGCTGTCTAAAGCGGCTAAAATACCTAAATCTCGAAGCGTTTTGGCGGTCTGGAACACGATTGGTGCAAAAGATAACTTCTGAGCTTCTGTCTTCGCTTCAAAAGCATTAAAAGGGTCATTATTTTGATTTAACACGGAAAAACCTAACTGCAATTAATAGTTTTATTGTTGAGATTGATTGCCCAACAATGCAATAGCTCGCTGAATATCAACATTCAAGTTGTTTACCCAACGATTGTAATTGCGGTGGATTTTGCCATCACTTGCTTTGAGATTTACTGAGTTGAGATAAATAATTGAGTAATATTTATTATTGTATGGGATTTTTACTTCTGCAGAGTGTTTACGAACGTGGATTTTTGCAATAAGAACACCAGGGCTTACTTCTTCGATCGTCCAGCCTCGGTTAGTTGCTGATTGCACTATGGCCATTTTTACTTGTTTATTTTGAAGATCATAAGCAACTGGAGTATCCTCCACATTCATTACAGGTTGTACTCGTCCACAACCAACAAGAAGCAAAGTTAATAATAACGAGACATACAGCTTAAAACGCGACATGATAATTTCCTTTTTATTGTGAATTTGGGTCAACCCCAATTTGTATCGAGCTGTAAAATAAACAATTTAACCCAATATGCCAAACTCGAAGATCAACATTTCGTTCAATATTGATGCGTGGACAGCGAATTCATTCGGTTTATCCGAATCCAATGAATGGAAACAATGGGCAACAGAGATAAAATGGCCAGAAGATGGCAAAATCAATGTTGCAAATATTCCTGCGATGATGCGCAGAAGAATGAGCCCACTCAGTAAACTGGCGGTACAAACTGCAATCGAAATGCTTAATCAACATCAAGTTGATTACCTTGTATTTTCAAGCCGTCATGGTGAACTGCATCGCAGCGTCGCACTAGTTGAAGATATAATTAATGGAGAAGAGGCGTCTCCGATGGCTTTTTCTCAATCGGTGCACAATACCGCCGCAGGGCTTGCCACTATCGCAACTAAACAACCCATTCCCCTAACTTCTATCGCTGCGGCAGAAAACACATTCCAAAGCGCAATATTAGAAGCATGGCTGTTTTTGTCCGACAATCCTGACAAAAAAGTACTGCTTGTTGATTTTGATGAGCCTATGCCTGACTCTTATTTAGAATATGAAAACCAACAATACCAAGGGTTTGGACTTGGCTTAATACTTTCTCATGGAGACAAGTTCGCGATACAAAGCTCCATAAACGCAGAACGTTCCGGTCATCCTCTTCCTCAAGGTTTAGTATTTTTGCAACAATACTTGTTAGATAAAAGCCAGTGGACTATTTTCGCTCCGCAACAAGCTTGGGAATGGCACAAAAAATGACTCGCTTAAATCAGTATTGGCGTGTGCTAGCAACAGGCTTTTGTTTTTCAGTATTTGGGTTAGGTGGTTTAGTACTGAGTTTCATTGTTATTCCGACCATTCGTATTTTTGTTTCAGACCAAACGGAACGCGAATATAAAGTTCAGGGTGCGATTCGATATTCATTCAACACATTTTGTAAATTGATGAAGCTAAGTGGCGCAATCGATTATCAAATTATTGGTGCCGATATTCTTCAACAAGATCGTAATTGTTTAATTGTTGCCAACCACCCTAGTTTAATCGATTACGTTCTCATTGCTTCACAATTAAATCGCTGCGACTGTTTAGTAAAATCGGCAATATGGTCGAATCCTTTTATGAAGCACATCGTAAAAGCAGCCGGATATATTCCCAATGAAGCACCGGATGATTTATTAGCACTTTGTGATGAGCGATTTAACAAAGGCAACGTGTTGCTTATATTTCCTGAAGGAACAAGAACAACACCAGGTGTAGAGCCGAAATTACAACGCGGTGCAGCACAAATTGCGGTAAGAACAGAACGAGATTTAAGAGTTGTCCATATTACGGTAACGCCAAGTTTCCTCACAAAAGAGAAAAAATGGTATCAAGTACCGGCAACAAAGCCCTTTTTCAGGGTTGAAGTTAAGGATAAAGTTGAGATTACCCCCTTTATAAAGCAAACTACGTCGCCGACAATAGCGGCGCGACGCTTACAACAGCACCTAGCTGAAAACATTTTTCCAGAAAACTTTTATTAATAAGCAGGTCCCAGTGGAACAGTTACACAACGACATTAAGCAACTTATTATTGATGCTTTAAACCTTGAAGATTTAACCGTAGATGATATTGAAACGGATGCACCACTTTTTGGTGATGGACTTGGCTTAGATTCTATCGACGCGCTTGAGCTTGGACTCGCAATAAAAAAACAATACAACATCGTTATTGATGCCGACGACTCAAATACGCGCGAACACTTTGCGTCTGTAGCAAATCTAGCGAAATACGTTTCTTCTCAAACTAATGAATAAGTTGTAGGTATATTCATGACTGATGTAAATAAAGATCAAGTATTTGAACAAGTTAAAGATGCGCTTGTTGAGCTGTTCGAAATTGATGCAGCCGACATTCAATCAGATGCGCACTTATACCAAGATCTCGATCTTGATAGCATTGACGCCGTTGATTTGGTCGTACACCTACAGAATGTCACTGGCAAAAAAATCAAGCCGGCAGAGTTTAGTACAGTAAGAACCGTCGACGATGTGGTTAACGCTGTTACTGAGTTATTGAAGGAAAGTTAATGCGCCAATTGCTGACTGGTCTGTCTGCAATTGTACTGTTTGCCTACCCCTTCGCCGTCTATTTCGGTATAGATAAATTTGGCTTGAACTTAGTTGGGGGCTTGTTAATTGCTGCGTTACTTTTGCGTGTTTTCGTCGCAAATAAGACCCCACTAAAAGAGTTTAAGTTCTTGGCGCTCGTTACGGGCGCTGTTGGCATTGTCCTAATTACGCTTGGCATGGTGTTTAAACAACATGGGTGGCTTCAGTTTTACCCTGTCGTTGTCAATGTATGTATGCTGTGTGTATTTGGACTGAGCTTAAAACAGCCGCAATCGATCATAGAGAGGCTTGCTCGCTTGCAAGAACCCGACCTTCCGGCTAGTGGTGTGGCTTACACTCGCAAAGTGACGATGGTTTGGTGCGCCTTTTTTACGCTCAACGCTGCTGTTGCACTCTATACCTGTTTCCTACCAGTAAAAATATGGACGCTTTATAACGGCCTCATCAGCTACTTACTTGCTGGTGGCTTGTTCGCTGGAGAATGGATCGTGCGTCAATTTGTTCGAAAGGAACACTAATCGTATGAATACAACGTATTCGAGCTTTACCTCCCTAGCGACCTTGTTCATCGCAGAGAGGTCTGAGCAATCCCCAGTCTCTTACGAGCGCGACACGGTTATCACGTGGGGTGATTTCCAGCAGCACGTCGCAACACTTGCTCAGCAGTTAGAAACCCAACCAACGCAAAACATTGCGTTGTGTTTTGGCAACAGCTACCTGTTTGCCGTTGGCTTTTTTGCTTGTTGTTATGCAGGAAAATCCATTGTATTACCTGGTAATTACCAACCAGAAGCACTCAAAGAGCTCAGTGAGCACTACGATTTGTTGCTGCATGATGCCGATGTCTCGGTTCCAGAACTGGTGAGCTCGCTTTTGATCGAAGCTCAATCATTGCTAGAAACCACCGTGATTAACGAGCCAGAGGCCAAACAACCTTATTTTTGGCGAGAATTAAACCTAGCGGAAATACCGGTAACGCTATTCACTTCGGGTTCAAGCGGCACACCAAAAGCCATTGCAAAAACGCTTAAACAGCTCGATATCGAAGTTTCTATTCTAGATAACCTATGGGGCGACACAGTTGCCAACACACGCGTTGAAAGCACCGTTTCTCATCAACACATTTACGGCTTGCTGTTCCGCGTATTGTGGCCTTTGTGCTCTGCACGTCCATTTTCAGCACACAACCTAGAGTTCCCAGAGCAAATTGTCCATCACGCCGATGCTGACACCACGCTAGTAAGTAGCCCTGCGTTACTTAAACGACTCAGTGAAGAGCACGATCCGGTTGCGATTCGGTGTGTATTTTCTTCTGGTGGCCCCTTGCCAAACCAAGCGGCGCAGCACAGCCAGCAGTTGTTTGGGTCACTTCCTATTGAAGTTTTTGGCAGCACAGAAACCGGCGGCATTGCTTACCGTCAGCAGCACGAAGCCAGTACTCCCTGGACGTTATTCCCTGGTGTTGAAGCCGAGCTTAACCATGAAAATTGTTTAAAGCTCCGCTCGCCACACATTGATGAAAACACTTGGTACCAAACTGCGGATGAATGCTATTTCCATGATAGTATTTCTTTTGAATTGCGTGGACGCACTGACCGAATCGTCAAAGTCGAAGAAAAGCGTATTTCCCTTGTGGAAGTGGAAAAACGTTTAGATCAATTGCCGTGGGTTCAAGAAAGCGTGGTGATCCCAATGGAAGAATCTGGTCGCCTCACGTTAGTCTCGATCATCGTACTTAACGATAAAGGCAGCGATGTGCTTAATGAACTTGGTAAAGGCAAATTTTGGCTTGAGCTTCGCAAGGCACTGCGCAATTGGCTAGAACCGATCGCTATCCCGAGAAAATTCCGAGTGGTCGACGAAATTCCATTGAACAGCCAAGGCAAACGCCAAGTTGCTGAAATTGAAAAACTATTCCAATAAAGCTAGTAACATGGATAAAAGAAAACCAACCATTCAGAATATTGAAGTGAGTGACCACACCGCGGAGCTTTCGCTGCGTGTGGATGCTGACATCTTAGATTTCCAAGGTCATTTCAGTCACTTTCCTCTTTTACCCGGCGTCACTCAAATTGACTGGGCGTTGTTCTACGCCGTTCAATATTTGAACACTCCCAAGGTATTTAAAGGAATGGAAGTCATCAAATTTCAAGAGCCGATTCTGCCAAACGCCGACGTTTGTCTCTCACTCTCTTGGGACAATGAGCGCGAGAAATTGACCTTTAAGTACACATCGAAAAACGGTGAAACCTTGGTGACTCACTCGTCAGGAAAAATGAAACTGGGTGAGTCACGTGAGTGATTATCGTCCCTGCTTTTTAATTCCTTGCTACAACCACGGCAGCACAATTGCAGACGTGGTTGCGTCGTTATCCTCTTTCGCTTTGCCAGTGCTGGCCGTTGACGACGGCAGCAATGAAGACACCAAACAAGCGCTTTCTGCTTTGAGCAAGCAAGGGCTGATAAAACTGATTAGTTTGAGTGAAAACCAAGGCAAAGGTGGCGCGGTGATGGCTGGCCTACATCAAGCTCACCAGCTTGGTTTTACGCACACCATTCAAATCGACGCAGACGGTCAACACGACCTAGAAGCATTGCCGAAATTGCTCAGCGCCAGCGAAACAAAACCAGATAACCTGATTTCGGGCCAACCGATATACGACGAGAGCGTACCTAAATCCCGTTTGTATGGTCGCTACGCTACGCACGTTTGGGTGTGGATAGAAACCTTGTCACTGTCTATCAAAGACAGCATGTGCGGTTTTCGCGCCTACCCAGTGGCGAAAACGGTCGCCGTGTTGAACAAGTACAACATCGGCAAACGCATGGATTTTGATATCGAAATTCTGGTGCGAATGTACTGGGAAGGCGTCGATATTGATTTTGTTCCAACGCGCGTGATCTACCCTGAAGGTGGCATTTCCCACTTCGACGCATTGTGGGACAACGTCAAGATAAGCTGGATGCACACTCGCCTATTTTTTGGCATGTTGCCGCGCATTCCTTCGCTACTCGCCAGAAAGCGCCAAAACACAGATGACAGTAATGCCCACTGGTCGAAACGAAAAGAACAAGGCACGATTTTAGGCATCAAAACCTTGCTCGCGGTTTACCGCTTGTTCGGTAGAAAAGCGTTCGACCTGATTTTAAAGCTAGTCATGCGCTACTACCACTTCACGGGTAAATCTGCCCGTGAAGCGTCTGAGGTTTACCTGCAAAACTTACAGCGCTACGCAGCGCAGCAGAACATCTCACTACCAAAACAGTTGGACAGCTATCATCATCTGCTTTCTTTTGGGCGTACCATGCTCGACAAACTGGCAGCATGGCAAGGTGACTTTAATGTCGACAACCTAACCATTCACGGCCAGCATCATTTCGAAGAGATGGCGCAGAAAAAACAAGGCGTGCTCATTTTAGGCTCGCACCTTGGCAATATCGAACTCTGCCGCGCGCTTGGTCGTCGACACTCTCATGTCAAAATCAATGCCTTGGTATTTACCCAACACGCTGAACAATTTAATGCGGTAATGAAGGCGGTAAACCCAAATTCGGAACTGAATCTGATTCAAGTCAGCTCAATGGGACCAGACACCGCGATTCTGCTTCAACAAAAAATCGAGCAAGGCGAATGGGTGGTGATCGTTGGCGATCGCACTTCCACCAGCAAAGAAAATCGTGTCGTTTGGGCAGATTTTCTTGGTAAACCTGCACCATTCCCGCAAGGCCCATTCATGCTAGCCTCGGTATTAAAAGCGCCGGTTTACTTACTCTTCGGCCTACGCGACGATGAAGCGAACACTCCGCATTTTAATGTGTACTTTGAACACTTTAGTGACCAAGTCACGCTACCACGCAAGGAGCGTCAGCAGGCACTAGAACGCGTTGTTCAACAGTACGCACAAAGATTAGAACACCACACACTGCAAGCGCCGTTACAGTGGTACAACTTTTTTAACTTCTGGACTTTAAGTAATCAGCCACATGACAAACAACAATAATCACAACATCACTTTTGGTGCCCAATCTTTAACCATCGAAGATGTCGTTGCCATTGCTCAAGGTGCAAAGGCACACATGAACACCTCGCCAGAATTTACCGCGAAAATTGATCGTGGCGTGGCGTTTCTGGAACGATTACTGAAGGAAGAAGGCGTTATTTACGGCGTGACCACGGGTTACGGCGATTCATGTACTGTGGCGATTCCACCCGCTCTTGTGGATGAACTTCCGTTGCACCTTACACGCTTCCATGGTTGTGGCTTAGGTCAAATCCTTTCTCATGAGCAAGCTCGTGCGGTGCTGGCAACACGTTTATGTTCATTGTCGCAAGGCGTATCTGGCGTGTCTCACGATCTGTTGAACCAAATCGTTACGCTTATCAACCACGACATTGCGCCGCGTATTCCACAAGAGGGCTCGGTGGGCGCAAGTGGCGATTTAACGCCTCTGTCTTACCTAGCGGCGACCTTAATTGGCGAACGTGAAGTGCTTTACAAAGGTGATGTGCGACCAACACAAGAAGTGTTTGCAGAGCTGGGCATTGAGCCAATTCGCCTAAAACCAAAAGAAGGTTTGGCGTTAATGAACGGTACATCCGTGATGACAGCCCTCGCCTGTCTTGCCTACAAACGTGCAGAATACCTAGCGCAGCTTTGCACCAAGATTACCGCGATGGTCTCTGTGGGTATGCAAGGTAATGACTTCCACTTTGATGAAGCGTTGTTTGCGGTAAAACCTCATCCTGGTCAACAGCAAGTTGCGGCTTGGCTGCGTGATGATCTCAATGCTGAGCGTCCGCCACGCAATAGCGACCGACTGCAAGATCGTTACTCGCTGCGTTGTGCGCCACACGTCATTGGCATGGTGCAAGACTCACTGCCTTGGCTACGTCAATTGATTGAGAATGAACTAAATAGTGCCAACGACAATCCAATCATCGATGGCGACAATGAGCGCGTTCTGCACGGCGGTCACTTCTACGGTGGTCATATCGCAATGGCGATGGATACGTTGAAAGTGAACATTGCCAACTTAGCTGATTTGCTGGATCGTCAGATGGCGCAATTGATGGATTACAAGTTCAATAACGGCCTGCCGTTTAACTTAACCGGTGCAGAAGGCGAGCGTAAACCGATCAACCACGGCTTTAAAGCGGTTCAGATTGGTATCTCAGCTTGGACGGCAGAAGCGTTGAAAAACACCATGCCAGCAAGCGTTTTTTCTCGCTCAACCGAATGTCACAACCAAGACAAAGTGAGCATGGGCACCATCGCGGCTCGTGATTGCTTACGCGTACTTGAGTTAACAGAGCAAGTTGCTGCGGCTTCACTCCTAGCAAGCGTTCAAGCGGTTGAGATTCGTCGCCGTCATAACGAATTGGACGAACACCACATGAGTCAGAGTTTGCGAGTAATTCGTGACGCAGTACTGAGCGAGTTTGAATTTGTGATTGAAGATCGCCCATTGGAACAAGATTTGCGTCATTTCATTGAACGCATTCAGCAACGTCATTGGCCACTCTACGCGGAGGTATAATGCAAGAGCAGGTTCTCTACCCATTAGAAGCGGAGGTGACTATGGTCACCTCATTCCAAGATGCTGACCCGATGGGCGTGATTTATCACGGCAACTTCTTTCGATATTTTGAAGAAGCGCGTCGTGTGCTGATGGAGAAGCTCCAATACAGCTATCGCGATATGCAAGACTCTGGGTACATGTGGCCGATCATCGATACGCGCGTTAAATACGTGAAGGCGATTCCGTTTAATCACACCATTCGTATTACCGCGCAACTCACTGAGTGGGAAAACCGCTTACGTGTGGATTACGTGATTTACGACGCCGAAACGAATCAACGTATGTGCAAAGCGCATACAACGCAAGTCGCTGTATCCATTGAAAAGCAAGAGATGTGCTTTGTTTCTCCGGCAATCTTTTTAGATAAAGTAGAGCAATGGCACAACCATGGGAGCCTGAACTAATGCAAAAGTGGTTACTCTCTTTTTTGTTGATATTTTCTGTTCCAGCACTGGCCACACCGACAGCAAACGTAACAGATTTGGCGTCGCTTCAACAGCAGTTGTCTCAGCATGAAATCGTGCGCGGAGATTTTACGCAGCAGCGTCATCTGGAAATGTTCAGTCAACCTCTAACCTCTAAAGGTCAGTTCACACTGAGCAAAACACATGGCTTGTTGTGGCAACAAACAGAACCTTTCGCAGTCAATTTGGTATTGACGGAAAACAAACTTCGTCAAACTTTTGCCGACCAAGCACCGAAAACGATCTCTGCACAAGAAAACCCAATGGCGTTCTACTTTAGTCATGTGTTTTTATCCGTGTTCCACGGGGATACTTCTGCACTGCAAGAACAATTCACACTCGATTTTTCAGTTGAGAACAATCAGTGGCAGCTCGTTTTAGTGCCCAAACAGTCACCATTAAATGCGGTGTTTAAAGCCATCACCCTTTCCGGTAAAACGCATATTGATCGCCTAACCCTGCAAGAGCTGCGCGGCGATAAGACCGAAATCACGTTTACAAACCAGACCTCTCTACCTCAGGAACTCACGGATGCCGAAGACGCTCAATTCCGTTTCTAAACTCAGTCTTGGCACTCACACCTTTGCTCTGGTTTGGCTCAATCTCGTTGTTTTAGCGGGCGCGTTGCTACTCAAACAATGGGTTTGGAGTGCAGAATCTCCGATTGAGACCAACATTTTAAAACTGTTGCCGAAGAACCAACAAAACCCGGTGGCTGAGCAAGCCTTTGAGTCGGTCTCGGCAAGTATGAGCGACAAAGTCATTTTCGTGATCACAGCGCCGGACAAAAATGCCCTTTTTGCAGCAGCCGCTGAATTTGATAAGGGTTTGCGTCAGAGTAATCATTTTCGCGATGTGGTGGGAAAAATCTCACCTCAAGAGCAGCAAGCTTGGGCGAGTTACTACTTTAAGCACCGCTTCCAATTGCTGACGCCTGAACAACGAGAGCGTTTAAGCCAAAATCCAGAACAGCAAGTGCAGCATGTGATTCAGTCGCTGTACAACCCGTTTTCTGGAGTGACCGGGCAAGAGTTACAAAATGATCCTTTCTTGCTATTTCGTGATTATTTGAGCCAAGTTACCCAGCAATCGTCCTCTTTCCGATTGGATAACGGCTATCTGTCCGTCGAAAAAGACGGTGCTCAATACTTGCTTATTACTGCCGAGCTAAAAGACTCGCCTTATAGCCTAACTGGGCAACTTGCAGTCCCTGATATTCAAGCGCTAGAACAAGGCGTCGCGCAGAAATATGGCGCTGAAGTCGCACATACTGGCGTTCTATTTTACGCTGACTTTGGTACGCAAAGTGCAAAATCGGAGATCAGCACCATCGGTGTATTCTCTCTACTCGGTATCATTGCATTGTTCTTGCTGGTCTTTCGGAGTGTGATGCCGCTGTCCCTAGCACTGCTTTCCATCACCATTGGTCTGCTCGTTGCGTTGTCCGTTACGACGTGGATTTTTGGAAAAGTCCATCTGTTCAGCTTAGTGTTTGGCGCAAGTTTAATCGGTGTGTCTATCGACTACGCATTCCACTACCTAACGGAACGTCTTGCGGCGGGAAATGAATGGGATAGCGAGCAAGGGTTAAAGCATATTTTCATAGCGATCACACTGGGCTTAATCACCAGTTTGATCGGCTATTTGGGCATGTTAGTGGCACCGTTTCCTGGTTTGCAGCAGCTTGCGCTGTTTTCATCCATTGGTCTGATTGCCGCTTACATCACCGTGGTGGCTTGGTATCCGATACTGGCTCGTAACCCATCGCGCACCATTTCGACTTTACCGGGACAATCACTGTTGGCGAAATGGTTAACGCTTTGGAATCAACCTCGAATTAAAGTCGGATTGCCGATGTTATGTGTGGTTGCGAGTGGCTTTTTCTTGCTGCAATTGAACTACGATGACGACATTCGTCTACTGCAAACGATGCCGAACGATCTCAAGCAGCAAGAAACCTTGATTACGACGCTCAGTGGCATGCAATCTTCACAGCAAATGTTGGTCGTTACCGCCGACGATGACGAAAACCTAATGAAAAAGCTGGAGTCTTTGACGCCAACATTAGAAGCGTGGAAAGCGGACAGCACCATCGAAAGCTACCAGAGCCTGAGCCGCTACTTGAGCTCAGTGGAACGTCAGCAACAAGACTATCAATTGATTCGCGATCTTTACGCGACACAATCCAGCCCACTTACTTCCGGGCTGGGCTTAAGTAAAAAGCCCAAAATGGACGCCGACTTTATCCCTGTTACGGTTGAACAGTACTTGCAAAACCCGGTATCAGCGCCTGTACGTTTTCTTCATTTGGGTAAAATTAAAGAAAAATCGGCAACGGTAGTGGTGTTAAACCAATTGCAAGACTCCGCTGTTGTTAAGGCATTTGCCAAATCACAGTCTGATGTTGTCTACCTAAACAAAGCTGAAGAAATATCCACCCTATTTGGTGAATACCGAATCAAAATCATAGAGCTATTGGCAGCCGCCAGTGCTGTGATCTTTCTGGTATTAATCAAGCGGTACGGTCTGCAACACAGTTGCCGAGTTTTACTGCCATCATTGATTGCTTGCGCCTGCGGTCTGGCAACTGCTGTCGCGATGGGAACAACATTAAACCTGTTCAACTTGCTTGGCTTGGTGCTCATTCTTGGTATAGGGATCGATTACACTCTGTTCTTTGCCGAGAAAGCCCGCAGTGTGAGCACACTATTGGCGATCACCCTTTCGGCAATGACCACTGTGTTGTCATTTGGATTGCTGTCACTCAGCCAAACTCACGCGATTCACAGTTTTGGCATAACGGTGTTAAGTGGTATTTTTGTCGCTTGGCTGCTCTCTCCGATTGCAATTAAAACAGAGGAAACGACGTCATGATTTTCAATCACGCCTTTCGCTGCGCGACGTTATTCGCACTGAGCCTGTTTTTAAGTGCATGCAGCTTGGTCCCTCACCAATCGACGCCTCAGGTCGACATTGCCGAGCACACCCAAGTTAGCTTGCCCACTCCCGCAAGCTTGGGCTATCAGTTGTCTGCCAGTCAGTTAATTACGGCTTCTTGGGCAATAGATGGTAAAACCAAATCTGAGCAACTTCCGGTACAACTGCAAGTGATCAACAACGAAGTGGTGCTGGCAGGCTTCTCATCCTGGGGGACGAGAGTACTCTCACTGTCTTACGATGGAGAACAAATTCAAACCGAAGTGCTCAACGGTTTACAAGGTTCGCTACCGCAGCCAGAACAGGTATTATTTAACTTGATGATCACGCTCTGGCCGAGTTCCGCTTGGGAAGGATCGTTAAATGAGGTAAGGTGGCGAATTATTGATAAAAATAATTCTCGCGCCATCTTTGATAGCGGCGGTGAAAAGATCATTGAGATTCAATACAGCTCTTCTAACAAGTTAGAGGGTAAGATTGATTTTCATCACCTCAAACATCAGTTTTCAATTTCTATTCAAACACTGCAACATCAGATTAACTAAGAACAATTTAGAATAACAATATGCCTATTCGCTCTTCTCAACCTTTGTATATTCAGGCCTGTGGCTTTCACTCTGCCATGGGACAAGATGATGCGCTCATCCACCAGTGTTTATCGGGAGCGAAGCCATCCAACATGGTGGTTGACCAAGATATTTTAAATTCAGGCCGCCAAACAGTAATCGGTCGAATTGCACAGACGTTACCGCAATTACCACCCGCACTCAGCCAGTTTGATACGAGAAACAACCGCCTCGCACTTTCGGCTTTGCAGCAAATCGAAGGCGACGTGCGTGACGCCATTGCTAAATATGGTCGTGACCGTATCGCGGTCGTGATCGGCACCAGCACATCTGGCATTTCAGATGGCGAAATCGCATTTGGTGAAAAGCTGGCAAACGGTAATTTTCCTGTCGACTACCATTACACCAAACAAGAGCTTGGAAACTGCAGCGATTTTATTGCCGCCTACTTTGATTTGAGCGGCCCACATTACTCAGTTTCAACCGCCTGTTCTTCTAGTGGTCGTGTCTTTTTAACCGCGCAACGCCTGATTCGCTCTGGCATTGTTGATGCGGTCATTGTGGGTGGTGTGGATAGCATTTGTCGCCTCACACTAAACGGCTTTAACGGTTTAGAAGCTCTATCCGATACTCTTTGCAAACCGTTTGACCAACATCGTAACGGCATCAATATCGGCGAAGCCGCAGCATTAATGTTGCTAAGCAAAACACCTGCGCCCGTTGCTCTTCTCGGAGCTGGCGACAGCTCAGACGCACACCATATTTCCGCACCACATCCAGAAGGGTTAGGCGCAGAAGAAGCGATGAAAAAAGCGTTGGCCAATGCAGGACTTACAGCGCAAGACATTGGTTACATCAACGCGCATGGCACAGCAACGCCGTTAAACGATGCGATGGAAAGCAAAGCCATTCATCGCTGCTTTGGAGACTCCGTTCCCGTAAGCTCGACAAAGCCACTTACCGGACACACATTAGGCGCAGCAAGTGCTACGGAAGCCGCGATCGCTTGGCATATTCTCAAGTACAACCTTGATTTGCCAATACAACACTGCGAAACCAAAGCAGACGATATCCATATATCGTTAGTTGAGACGCCAACCAAACTGGGTAACAAAGCGATTCTCAGCAACTCTTTTGCTTTTGGTGGCAATAACATTAGTCTTATTTTTGGTTACGCTCATGACTAAACTTCCTCCCATCGAACAACTTTTGCCACACGACAAACCAATGATCTTGGTTGATCGTGCTTTGGATGTTCAACAAGATACGATTCACTGCCAGGTTGATATCGCAGAACACAACCCGTTCTTCGACTCGACCTCTCAAACCGTGCCAGCTTACGTTGGCATTGAGTTTATGGCGCAATCTGTCGCGGCGTGGTCTGGTTACCACGCATTAATGAAGGAACAAGCGCCACCGATTGGCTTTTTGCTTGGTAGCCGTCGATACACGTCTGAATGCGATACGTTTTCTCGCGGACAGGTGCTCGATGTGTATGCTGAAAAAGTTATGGAAGATAACGGTATGGCGGTTTTTTCAGCCCGTATTGAGCTACAAGGAACTGTTGTAGCGACTTGCCAATTGAACGTTTACGTTCCATCAGAAGAAAAATTACAAGAAATGAAAATCAGGAGTCAACAATGACCCGACAAGTCCTCGTTACAGGTGCCAGCAAAGGCATCGGTAAAGCCATTGCCGTTCAATTAGCCAAAGATGGTTTCCAAGTCATTGTCCATTACATGGGCGATCAACAAGGCGCGCAAGACACCCTAAACACCATCGAACAGCATGGTGGTAGCGGTCGTCTTATCCAATTCGACATCAGTGACCGTGCAGATTGTCGTGAGAAGCTAGAAGCCGATATCGCCGAACACGGCGCTTACTATGGCGTCGTAAACAACGCTGGCATCACAAAAGATACCGCTTTCCCTGCGATGACCGAAGAAGAATGGGATGGAGTGATTCATACCAACTTAGATAGCTTCTACAACGTTCTTCACCCTTGTGTTATGCCAATGGTGCAAAAGCGCAAAGGCGGCCGAATTGTTACCCTTGCATCAGTCTCGGGCCTAATGGGGAATCGTGGTCAAACTAACTACAGCGCAGCGAAAGCGGGCGTAATTGGTGCAACAAAATCACTCGCGCTTGAACTGGCAAAACGCAAAATCACCGTCAACTGCGTTGCTCCAGGGCTTATCGACACAGGCATGGTAGACGAACACGTGAAAGAACATGCGATGCCGCAAATTCCTTTGCGCCGCATGGGAGAGCCAGAAGAAGTTGCTGGTTTAGTCAGTTACCTTATGTCTGACATCGCAGGCTATGTAACTCGCCAAGTCATTTCGGTAAACGGAGGCCTAGTATGAGCCGTCGAGTTGTTGTAACCGGAATGTCGGGCGTGACTGCGTTTGGTAACGATTGGCAATCTGTCGAACCAAAACTGCGTGACTGCCAGAACGCGACGCAATACATGCCTTCTTACGAACAGTATGAAGGTTTGAACACCAAGCTCGCGGCACCCATTTTAGATTTTGAACTGCCAAAGCACTACAAGCGCAAGCAAGTACGCGGCATGGGGCGTGTTTCCAAATTGGCGACCGTCGCAACAGAAAACGCACTAAGCCAAGCAGGTTTGATTGGTAACGACGTACTCACCAATGGTCAAACGGGTATCGCATACGGCTCATCAACAGGCAGTACTGACGCAATCGGCGCATTTGGTGTCATGCTGAATGAGAAAACAACTAAAGCGATCACCGCAACGACTTACGTGCAAATGATGCCGCATACCACGGCAGTGAACGTTGGTCTATTTTTCGGTTTGAAAGGCCGAGTGATCCCAACCAGCAGTGCATGTACCTCTGGCAGCCAAGCAATCGGCTACGCCTACGAAGCGATCAAGCACGGCTACCAAACGGTCATGGTTGCTGGTGGCGCTGAAGAATTGTGCCCAACGGAATCCGCTGTCTTCGATACCCTTTTTGCCACCAGTCTAAAGAATGAAGACCCGAAAAGCACACCAAGACCTTATGACTCCGATCGCGATGGTTTGGTGATTGGTGAAGGTGCGGGAACGCTAGTTCTGGAAGAGTACGAACACGCCGTCGCTCGTGGCGCGAAAATCTATGCAGAAATCATCGGTTTTGCCAGCAACTGTGATGCCGCACACGTCACTCAACCACAGATGGAAACCATGCAAATCTGTATGGAAATGGCTTTGCAAAACGCGGGCATTCCTGCTGAGAAGATCGACTATGTATCTGCTCACGGCACTGCCACCGACCGCGGCGATATTGCGGAAAGCAACGCAACATCGAATGCTCTGGGCAAAGTGCCAATAAGTTCACTCAAGAGCTACTTTGGCCACACACTAGGCGCCTGTGGCGCGATTGAAGCGTGGCTAGGTTTAGAAATGATGCACACAGGTTGGTTTAACCCAACGCTCAACCTAGAAAACCTCGACGAGCAATGTGGCGATTTAGACTACATCGCCGGACAAGGCCGAGAGCTGGACGTGAAATATTTGATGAGTAACAACTTCGCCTTTGGCGGCATCAACACCTCCATCATCTTTAAAAAGATGTAATGCCCTTAATAAATGCAAAAGCGCTGGTTAACCAGCGCTTTTTTGTTGGTGGCTATCCAGATTGCTAGAAATTGCAATGGCTAGAATGCCATTCAAAAGTTGTAGATAGAGTGGCAATTACAGCCAAAAACCTAAAAACGATAAAGCCCCGACAACTCAAAGAGTTATCGGGGCTTTTGGATAAATGGCACGCCCTATTGGATTCGAACCAATGACCACATCCTTAGAAGGGACGTGCTCTATCCAGCTGAGCTAAGGGCGCGCTACAGGGACAGGATTATACGAGTTCAAACGGGTAAATCAACGGGTTTTCATAACATTCTCATCTGAATGCCTAAAAAAAGTCCATTAAAACGCTTAATGTTCAAAAACACCACAAAGCAAACGTTTGCGTATGGATGTTGATAAGAAATTCTGCGACAATGCGCCGCAGATAATCTGCCTTCTTAATTTATAAGGAAAGTCATGGCTGCTCAAAATATAGACGGAACTCTCATTTCCCAAACTGTTCGATCCGAAGTGGCTGCACGTGTTAAAGCACGTGTTGAAGCTGGGCTACGTGCTCCTGGTTTAGCAGTGGTTCTAGTTGGTGAAGATCCTGCTTCTCAGGTTTATGTCGGTAGCAAACGCCGCGCATGTGAAGAAGTTGGGTTTGTTTCTAAGTCTTTTGACCTTCCTGCGTCTAGCTCAGAAGAAGAGTTACTAGCGCTGATTGATGAATTAAACAACGATGATGAAATTGACGGCATTCTAGTGCAATTACCCCTTCCTGCGGGCATAGACACAACACATGTTTTAGAGCGCATTCACCCAGAGAAGGACGTGGATGGCTTCCATCCTTACAACGTTGGTCGTCTTGCGCAGCGTATTCCAAAGCTTCGCTCTTGCACGCCAAAGGGCATAATTACCCTACTCGACCGCTACAACATTGAGCTACGTGGTAAACATGCGGTTGTGGTTGGTGCATCAAACATTGTTGGTCGTCCAATGACACTTGAGCTGCTGCTTGCGGGCTGCACAACAACAACATGTCACCGTTTTACCAAAGACCTAGAGAGTCATGTGCGTCAAGCTGACGTTGTCGTGGTTGCGGTTGGTAAGCCTAACTTTATCCCTGGTGAGTGGATTAAAAAAGGCGCAGTGGTGGTCGATGTCGGTATTAACCGTCTTGATTCAGGCAAACTAGTTGGCGACGTGGAATACGACAAAGCACGTGAAAGTGCGAGCTTTATTACTCCCGTTCCTGGTGGCGTTGGCCCAATGACCGTCGCAAGTTTAATTGAGAACACGATGCTCGCTTGCGAACAGTTCCACACAGACAAATAACGTAAATTTCAGATACGAAAAAGGCTCCGCAAGGAGCCTTTTTGCTAATTGTTGATATCTATTTCAATTACAGACTTAAAATCACGCCCGCAATCGAAGCGCTCATTAAGTTCGCCATGACACCAGCGATAATCGCACGGAAACCATGCTTAGAAACAAATGCACGCTTTTCTGGTACCAATGAGCCCAACCCACCAATCAGCATCGCCATGCTTGAGATATTTGCAAAGCCACACAAAGCAAACGTCACGATTGCTTGTGAGTGTTCACTAAGTTGAGACTTCACTTCTGCAAGCTGGATGAAAGCGACGAACTCATTCACCACAATCTTGTTACCAATCAGCGAGCCTGCTGTGGTTGCTTCTTGCCATGGTATACCCAACAACCAAGCGACTGGCGCAAACACAAAACCTAGGATGAGCTCAAAACTTAATGGTGTCCCAATAAGATCACCTATCCAGCCTAACATGCCGTTTAGCATTGCAATGACACTAATAAACGCCAATAACGTACCACCGACCGATACAGCAATGCGAACACCCGCCATGGCACCATCGGCTAATGCTTCTACTACGTTGGTTGCACGTGGAATTTCAACTTGGCTAATGTCGATATCTGCTGCTTTATCCGTATCTTCTGGCATTAAAATTTTTGCCATCAACAAGCCGGCAGGTGCCGACATAAATGCAGCAGCAATAAGATAGTTGAGGTCGACACCCAGTGATGCGTAACCAACCAACGTTCCGCCAGCAACTGACGCTAAACCACCTGTCATAACTGCAAAGAACTGCGAGTCAGTCATGTGTTTTAGGTAAGGCTTTACCATTAATGGTGCTTCAATGGTGCCAACAAAGATATTCGCCGTAGCAGACAAAGACTCAGCACGACCGATACCCAGCAGCTTTTGAATACCACCACCGATAAAGTTAATGATTTTTGGCATCACACCAATGTGATAAAGACCTGAGATAAGAGAGGAGAAGAAAACGATGATACCCAGAACATTGATCGCAAAGGTGAAGCCCCCTGTCGCCAAATTACCGAATAAAAACGCAATGCCCTCTTGACCATAGTTGATCAAATTCGACACAACACTGCTCACTGAATTCAGCGCATCTCGTCCTGCGGGTACATATAAAACCAACAACGCAAACAGTACCTGCAAAGCAAACGCAAACGACACCGTTCTCAGCTTTATATTTTTTCTATTTGTAGAAAGTAGCCATGCTAGGAATAGTATGGCTACGATACCAATAATTGAGTTCATAAAATGAATCCGACAGAAGGGGGATATAGAAGGCACCGGATTGTATAGCGGACTCAAAATGCTGCAAGTTGAGGATGTTAACAGTGTGAAAAGTTTAAGCGACCAATAACTGACCAACAAAATAACCAATTGAATTTATTGAAGATAAACGTTTGCTTATTTTAATTATTTCCATATAGAAAATATGTTTCTGATTCAGGAAAAATTTTTGTGAAGTGAATCACCTTATGTGTCGTTCTACAACGTCATTGATCCTGTTATTTAGGAATAGAGATGTAAGGCGCCAAACGTTGGTCCCAATGACAAGGGTTGCCGATCTTCTGTTTGATAAAGTTAATCACTGCGGATATTTTTTTTGGCATATGCTGGCGGCTTGGGTATACCGCATAAAACGGCATCGACTGGCTGGCTTTCCAATCAGGTAAAAGCTGTATTAACTTACCCGTTCTGAACTCATCACCCAGCAAGTAAGTGGCAAGGTAGGCAATACCCCAACCTGCAATAGCCGCATCCCGAACGGCTTCTGCCAGATCTACTGAATAGTTACCCGAGACTTTTACGTTCAATTCTTGCTGATCTTTGGTAAACGCCCACCCCGTATAGTCACGCTCCCAGCTTCTGTATATGAGGCAGTTGTGAGCAGATAGGTCATCCGGTTCTGTTGGCGTGTCATGTTTCAATAAGTAATCTGGCGATGCCGCAACAACAAACTGGCAATCCGTCAAACGCTGCGCAATGTAACCTTCAGGCAAATGCTCGTTGTTGGTTACCCATAAATCGAGCCCTTCGGCTAACATATCGACCTTATAGTCAAACAGATGTACTTCCACTTGAAGTTGAGGATACAGTTCGCGTAACTCTTGAATCGCTGGAATAATGTGTAAGGTACCAAATGATTGCGACAACCCAAGACGTACCAAACCTGCCACTTCATCCCGCTGGGTTTCCATCTCTAATGTGGCGCTGCTCACCGCTTGTACCACTTGCTCACAGTGATGAAAAAAGGTTTTCCCTGCCTCAGTCGGCGTAAAGCTTCGCGTAGTGCGTTGAACAAGCTTGATACCAAGAGACGCTTCTAACTGACTCAACTGTTTACTCACATGAGACACCGACACGCCTAAGCTCTTTGCAGCAGCTGTGAAGCTTTTGTGTTTAAGAAGAGCGGAGAAAATCACCATTTGTGCGGCACGTTCAGATAACACGCTTTACCTCGATTTGGTTATAGAAAAAACAAAGGGCTCCGAAGAGCCCTTGTATTGAAGACTGGATGCCGAATTGTTTGTGGCAGATCAGTATTTAATGCGGTCAGCCAAGTGGCTCACAGCAAGTGCGAAGTAGTAAGAGCGGTTCCACTTCATCAATACGTTGTAGTTATTGTAAACCAGATACGTACGACCATTCTCGTCGTCCGGCATGATCAACCATGCTTTGATGTCTTCATCCAGTTTTGGCAACGGGCTACCGTCATATTTTGTGATACCTAATTGGCTCCACTCTTGAAGGTATTTGCCTTTTTCAGCCGTGCGCCCTTCTAGGCTGCGATCAATATTTTTAGGAACCTTAACTTGGCGACCCCAAGTATATTTATCATCCCAACCAGACTTGCTCAAATAGTTAGCGGTTGATGCAAACACGTCCGCTTCAGATTGCCATATGTCTTTTTTACCATCACCGTTGCCGTCAGCAGCAAAACGAAGGAAAGAGCTTGGCATAAACTGGCATTGACCCATCGCACCAGCCCATGAGCCTTTAAAGTTCTCTAGCTCAATATGGCCTTGATCGAGGATCTGCAGTGCCGACATAGTCTCTTTACGGAAAAACTCTTCACGACGGCCTTCAAATGCCATTGTGGATAGTGCATCAATCACTTTAAAGTTGCCGGTAAACTTACCAAAGTTACTTTCAACTCCCCAAAGTGCCACAATAAAGCGCGGGTGGACACCGTACTCATCGCCTATACGCTTTAGCTCGGTGTAATGCTCTTTGTAGAGTTGTCTGGCTTGCTTCACCTTCCATTCAGGCACCGCGCGAGGAATGTACTCATCCAATGTCAGTTTCTTTTCTGGTTGGTTTCGGTCCGCTTTTACTGCTCGGGGCTTGTACTCAACATTAGCAAAAGCAGCACTAATGACCTGCTCTGAGATACCTTTATCACGAGCTTCAGCACGCAGCTTATTCAAGTATTCATCAAAACCCTCGCTACTTGCAAAAGCCGAGGTACACATACCAACGCTAAGCATGGTAGCCAGTATCTTTTTCATATTGCCCTCCTTGAGCAAGGCAGAAATCCCAGATGAAAAACGATGACGTTATTCGCCTTTCTGCTGGGCTTTTTGTTCTTTGTACTTTTCTAATAGGTTCTCCGGCGGCGGTGGAACCTGAAGAAAGAAGCCATCATTTTGTAATGAAGCCTTCACTTTTTCGATATCAACTTGTGCCAATTTACGGCCATCAAGTTTAATCGTCATGACAGCGATAGGCTTACCGAACATCTGCATTAAGGTGTCAGGAACCTGTGAAAAATCATCCTTTTTCGGAATATAGAGATAAGTACCTTCTTTTTTCGAGCTTTTATAAATAGAACAAAGCATGACACGCCTTTTATGCTGATTTAGCCGCGTTGAGTGCGGATTAGGTTGAAAACGTCAAATTCTCGCAAACTTAATAGCAAATTTGAGATTAATTCACCTATTTGCCCACGAGAGAACTTGCTGCGTCAAAGGATGAAATATAACATGACATACCTAGTTTAAGGCAACGCTCTTTCAATAAAGGCAAGAAGTCCACGATGACCCATTCACCAGACCTTAAAGGTAGCAGTTTTACATTGTCAGTTTTACACCTTTCTGACAATGAGATCGCAAAGACTGTCGAATTTTTGCAAGAAAAAGTTTCTCAAGCACCTTCTTTTTTTGCATCCGCGCCTTTGGTAATCAATATAGCAAAAGTACAAGGCGACATTGATTTCCCTAAGCTTAAACAAGGCATCTCAGATGCCGGTTTTATTCCGGTCGGTGTAACGGGCTGTAAAGACAAGCGTGTACAAAACCTTGCTTCCGAAGCTGGCTTCGCCATTATGTCGGCGAGCAAATCGCCAAGCCAAGCACCTGCCAAAATGGCACCAACGAAAGTAGTTCGTACGCCTGTCCGCTCAGGACAACAGATCTACGCAAAAGATGGTGATTTGGTGGTGCTAGCGCACGTAAGTGCAGGTGCTGAAGTCATTGCTGACGGCTCTATTCATATCCATGGCACACTTCGAGGTCGTGCGATTGCAGGAGCAAGTGGTCAGCAGGAAGCGCGTATTATTTGCCACGATTTACAAGCAGAACTGGTATCCATTGCGGGTGACTACTGGTTAAGCGATCAAATTGAAAGCGAGTACTGGCAAAAGAAAGTAATGATCAGTAAAGCCGATGAATCATTACATTTAGAAGTTCTCGCGATTTAATCTAAAAAGGAAAAAAAATGGCACGCATTATTGTAGTAACGTCTGGTAAAGGTGGCGTTGGTAAAACCACTTCAAGCGCAGCCATCGCCTCTGGTCTAGCTCTTAAGGGAAAAAAGACCGCGGTGATCGATTTTGACATCGGTTTGCGTAACCTCGATCTAATCATGGGCTGTGAGCGCCGCGTCGTGTATGACTTTGTGAACGTCATTAACGGCGAAGCGACATTAAACCAAGCGCTGATCAAAGATAAGCGCACGGACAACCTATTTATTCTTCCTGCTTCTCAAACTCGTGATAAAGACGCACTGACAAAAGATGGTGTTCAGCGCGTATTCGGCGAACTTGATGAAATGGGCTTTGATTTCATTATTTGTGATTCACCAGCAGGTATCGAGCAAGGCGCGTTAATGGCCTTGTACTATGCCGATGAAGCCATTGTCACAACGAACCCAGAAGTCTCTTCTGTGCGTGACTCTGACCGCATTCTCGGTATTTTAGATTCCAAGTCACTGCGTGCAGAACAAGGGCTAGAGCCAGTAAAACAGCACCTTCTACTGACTCGCTACAACCCATCTCGCGTCACTCAAGGCGAAATGCTAAGCGTTGAAGACGTAGAGGAGATCTTACATATTCCACTACTGGGCGTGATTCCAGAAAGCCAAGCCGTGCTTAACGCGTCAAACAAAGGTGTGCCAGTCACTTTTGACGATAACACCGATGCGGGTATGGCTTATTCTGACACCGTTGATCGCTTATTAGGCAATCAGGTTGAATTTCGTTTCCTTACTGAGGAGAAGAAAGGACTCTTTAAACGACTCTTTGGAGGCTAGACATGTCATTATTAGAATTTTTCCGTCCACAGAAGAAAACTTCTGCGAATCTAGCTAAAGAGCGTTTGCAAATCATTGTCGCAGAGCGCCGCAGCCAAAATGATCCTGCGCCGTCTTACTTGCCTCAATTAAAAGAAGACATCTTGAAGGTGATCAGCAAGTACGTGGCAATTGATCCAAATATGGTTGACTTAACATTTGAGCACAAAGACGACGATATCTCAGTTCTTGAGCTGAATGTGAAGCTACCAGACGAAGAAAAGTAATCAGTTTCTCTCGCAAGACGAATGCTCTAATTAGAACGAAAAAGGTTGGCATCGAGGCCAACCTTTTTCATCTTTCATTACTTTAATGCTTTGTTCATCTTGTCGCCGAGTAAATCCAAACGCCACCCTTGCATCAAATCAGGCAATACTTCTAGGTCACGATCTTTTTTCCAAACCCAACTGATCAACTGATTGATCTGCTTTTTAGAGGCAAGGAACTCCGTGGCTAAACCTGACTTCTGCGAAGCCGATTTCACCAAGTCTTTCATATTTTTGAAGACCTGCTTGTAACCCGGATAGTCCATTAAACGCTCAATTTTCGCAGGATACTCTTCAGAAGGTGTTTGCTTCGCTTGTTTAACAATCGCGGCAATCTTCGCGCCATGGCGGTTAATCGCTCGGATATCAATATCTTCTGCTTCCATCTTCTTAAAGTTCGTTAAACCAAGACGAGCGACCGTTAATAGATCACCTTCTTTGAAGATAAAGTTCAGCGCTAAATCTCGTTTGATTGCTTCACGATAACGCCACGTCGCCAATGGCTTTAAAATCGCCAGCTCAGAAGGTTTTAATTGCCAAGCGCCCTTAATATCAAGGTAGGCATTCTCTTCATTGGTTACGCGAATACGTTTCGAAACGAGTAAATCACTTTCTTGCTGTACAGCTTCCCACCAACCTGCTTGCGTCACCTTATCGAACAGCTTTTCGTATAACGGTAACAAGTAATGAACATCTGCGGCAGCATAATCTAATTGCTTTTGTGTCAGTGGACGAGCCATCCAGTCGGTACGTGATTCACTTTTGTCGAGCTCTACGCCTAAATATTCTTCCACCAGCGATGCGAAGCCTGTCGATAGGCCGTGACCGAGAAAAGCGGCCATCAGCTGCGTATCCACCATAGGGAATGGTGTACAACCAAAAGCGTTTTGGAAAACTTCTAAATCTTCACCACATGCGTGCAGCACTTTTAGCACAGAAGTATCTTTTAATAGCGCTACAAACGGCGTCATATCCGTTAATTCAGTCGGATCAATCAGCGAGAGGCGATTACCATCGAAAAGCTGAATCAGACCTAACTGCGGGTAGAAAGTGCGAATACGAACGAATTCGGTATCCAGCATCACTACGTCTGCCTCTCGGGCATGAGTGCAAACCTCTTCTAGGTCTTTGTTTTTAGTAATAATTTGATAGTTCACATACTTCTCGCTATAAAAAATGCCAGCAAAACGCTGGCATTCTATCATTTTTTAAATCTCTCGACTCGACGAAATCGGCTTATGCGCTTTTCTTCGCAAGTTCAGCGTCATTCTCTTCGCGTAAAACACGACGCAAGATCTTACCGACATTGGTTTTAGGTAAGTCTTCGCGGAATTCAACCAACTTCGGAACTTTGTAGCCAGTTAGGTGTTCTCGACAATGCGCGATCACTTCGTCTTTGGTCAAGCTCGGATCGCGTTTCACGACATAAATCTTCACTAATTCACCAGACACTTCATGCGGCTGACCAATAGCAGCAACTTCAAGTACTTTGCCGTGTAGTGCTACAACGTCTTCGATTTCGTTCGGGTAAACATTAAAGCCTGATACTAAGATCATGTCTTTCTTACGGTCAACGATATGCAGGAAGCCTTCGTCATCGAACTTAACGATGTCGCCAGTTGATAGCCAGCCGTCTTCGTTAATCGTATCTTTCGTTACTTCAGGTCGTTGCCAGTAACCTTGCATAACCTGAGGACCACGAACTTGAAGTTCACCAGTTTCAGTATTCGCAAGAGCGTTGCCTTCTTCGTCCACGATACGAACTTCTGTTGATGGTACCGGCAGACCAATAGAGCCATTGTATTCAACAAGATCATGCGGATATGCCGCAACCAACGGAGAACACTCTGTTAGGCCGTAACCTTCGAGCAAATAGCAACCCGTGGTCTTTTGCCATCTTTCTGCCACTGAGCGCTGCACTGCCATGCCGCCGCCAACGGCTAAACGTAGATTACTGAAATCCAACTCGTGGAAATCTTCATTATTGACCAATGCATTAAATAAGGTATTCACGCCCGTAATCGCAGTAAACGGATGCTTTTGTAGCTCTTTCACGAACCCTGGAATATCTCTAGGGTTGGTAATAAGTAAGTTACGACCACCCATTTCGACAAACAGCAGACAGTTTACGGTAAGAGCAAATACGTGATACAGCGGTAACGCTGTTACGACTAATTCACGCCCCGGAGATAAAACCGGTCCGTACGCGCCTTTTGCCTGTAGAACGTTCGCAATCATGTTGCGGTGAGTCAGAATCGCACCTTTCGCGACACCTGTCGTCCCCCCCGTATATTGCAGGAATGCAATGTCATCCCCAGACATAAACGGTTTAACGTATTGTAGACGACGACCTTTACGTAGAGCCTGACGCATTGAGATAGCACCAGGTAAATCGTACTTAGGCACCATGCCCTTAACGTACTTCACGACAAAATCGACAATCGTACCTTTCGCTCGTGGCAGCATTTGACCAAGACTGGTTAACACTACGTGTTTGACTGGTGTTTTATCGACGATTTGTTCTAGCGTATTCGCAAAGTTAGACACAATCACAATCGTCGTCGCACCTGAGTCATTCAATTGGTGTTCAAGTTCACGAGGAGTGTAAAGTGGGTTAACGTTTACGGCGATACAACCTGCACGCAAAATACCAAACAACGCCACTGGGTATTGCAGTAGGTTTGGCATCATCAGAGCAACGCGGTCACCCTTTTGCAGTTTTAACTCGTTTTGCAGATACGCTGCGAATGCGCGACTACGCTCTTCCAATTTACGGAAGGTCATAACCGAGCCCATGTTCATGAATGCTGGTTGGTCTGCATATTTTTGTACAGACTGCTCAAACATTTCTACCAAAGACTCATATTGCTCTGGATTAATGGTTTCAGGTACGTCACTTGGATAACGTGAAAGCCATGGTTTATCCACGATGTTACTCCTCGTTTATAACTGGCTAAAAAATAGCGTCCTTTTTATTTTGAAAGCTATTACAGCACAGCGAACGTGCTTGAGCACGCAACTCTCAAACACTTGTTTAAATTTTGTTAACTACACCAAGAATTCGCGTTGCGACCTCGAGTATTTGCTCTAAATGACAGTGATGACCACCCTTGACAGAAACCACTTGCGGCGGGTTCTCTCCCCAATCAGCTTGGTTAGATGGTAAATTCTGAAATCCTTGATCGCCTAACACGATCAAATGAGGACAACGTATTTGGCTGGTAATCGAGTTAGCATGCGCTTGCGCCATTCGGTAAAGCGACGCACATTTTAACTTGGCATCATGCCGCCAATACCATTTATCTCCTCGCTGCTCCGTTCCTCGCTCGACTATCGGCAGAAGCTGCTCAGCGGTTAATTGGTTGGCTTGCATGCGTAATTTTAACGCCAGATCGAAGGAGGCAATGGCTCGCTCTGGCTTGTTTTGCTGTCTTATTCGACTTAAAACGCCATCGCGAAGACGAGGCAAACTGTTAGTAGGATCCTCATGAAGAGGTCCTGCTCCCTCAATTTGCACAAGAGCTTCGACCTGCTCTGGAAACGCTGCACTATAGCAACTTGCGATTAAAGCACCAAGTGAATGCCCTACTAATATCAGTCTGTTTGGTGATAATTCGTCCAAAAACTGATACAAATCGGCAATATAGTCGTGAAAGGGGTAATAATTATCGTGAGATTTATGACTCGATAAACCGTGACCAAAATGATCGATGGCTAGGAGGTGTAAGTGAGGATTAAGTTGATTCAACTGCTCCATGAGCGCTTTAAAGCTGCCCGCATTATCTAACCACCCATGAAGAAAAACGACTGACAAGTCAGCCGTTTTCTCGTTCCCTATCTCAAGGGCTGCCATTTTGCCGGCAGGAAGCTCGAATTGACGCTCATGCATCGCAGATTATTTGACCTGTTTTATCACTTTACCGTCTTGTGGGAAATCATTACGCCACATGCGGCAGTTAATCGAGTAACATGGGTAAAAGTAGGTTGGCGAGTCATACATGCGTACACGTTCTTCAATTTTCCATAAACGGTACCCTTCCCCCTTTATTACCGGGAAGATGTAACCGTGCTCACCGATCTTTCCTTCTTCTTCCCCTGCTCCTTTGCCTACAACCGTCACCAAACGGCCTTCACTAAAGGCGACAGGCTCTAAATAGCCATCAAAATAGGCGACAAAACGCCCCGTAGGCTCTTCATCGATATCAGGTTTACCAGACTTACTGATAGGAAGGTTTACAATCTCTAGACGCGTTTTATCTTTAAAGTTATCCACTTTAGCGATGATTCCACCAAGGCGAACATCTTCACTCACTTGCCCCTGAGACTCAGCAAAAGCTTTATAGTCTGTAACGACCAATTCTGTGCTTGCATTTAGCTCCTCAGGCAACGAGCTACACGCAGACAAACCAACCGTAGCAAATAATGCGAGAAAAAACCGTCCAAAAACCTTCATAAACCACCTTTCAATATTAGTAACCCCAAGCTGGGGAGATCTCACACGTAAATATCGACACCAAGTAATTGAGCCAGTTCCTCTTTTTTAGCTCGATTCATGACATCCATGTACTGCTCCATTGCTTTACGTGCGCCCCCTTCAGGAAGGTCATATTGCACTTGAGCTCGGTGAATTTGGGACTCATCCACGTGTTTTATGGAGTGCGCCACGGCGTTAGCAACCTTTGAAGGCTGACCTACAGGCTGCTTTGTTTGTGATTTATTTACCGGCTTCTTTTGACTGGCTTTATTAGTGCGATTTGCACCGGGAATCAAAGAAGGAGGCAAGCCATTAATCGACGCCATAGCACTCCATAAAAATACAGGGCAAACGCCCTGCTTTTTGTCAGGTTAATGAAAAACGGACTATTCGCGACCAGGAAGTTTTTTCCATGTCACATTATCACGTAAATAAACAGGGCTCGAATCTTCGACCGGCACGGTATTACCCTTTTTAAATTCTTGTTCAGCAAGAATCACGATGTCTTGTGAATCAGGGTACAGAACGTCACCATGCGTCAAATTAAACGGTAGGCCTGCAAATACTTCTTGGTAAGCATCCCAACCAGTACCTGCTGTCGTCCACGTTTTGTCGTCTGCTTGTGCTTCTTCAACGAGACGTGCTGGTGGAATTACGCACTCTGCATCCATCCCTGCCCACTCACCGTTTGCTTGGCGAGTGTAACGTGCCCAGTAAACTTCACCCATACGTGCATCAATGGCGACAGCGACATCGGTCACACCATGTAAGCGATAGCTACCTTGAGCCATTGCAGCCAGCGTTGAAACGCCGATCATAGGTAAGTCAGCACCGAACGCCAAACCTTGTGCGATACCAATACCGATACGAACGCCAGTAAAGCTACCTGGACCACGTCCAAACGCTAACGCATCCAGCTCTTGTAGAGTCAGGCCAGCTTCTTTGAGTACTTCATCAACCATTGGCAGTACTTTTTTGGTGTGATCGCGTGGTGCAACCGCGCTACGTGAAATCACTTGATCATTAGCCAACAACGCAACTGAACAGTTTTCAGTCGCTGTATCGATAGCAAGAATTTTTGCGCTCATTTAACTCTCTACAACTTTCATTTATTGGGTTATGCCTCAGCACTTGCGTCTGTGACAGATTGTTCTGCTTTCAGGAATGCTTTGATTCCATCTAAGTCTCGCGTCCTTGGGATAGGTGGTAGGCTTCCGAGGAAAATACCACCATAGTCTCGCGTGACGAGGCGATTATCACAAATGATCAACGCACCGTGATCCTTCTGATCTCGAATTAATCGCCCGACTCCCTGCTTTAACGTAATCACTGCATCCGGGATTTGTACTTCAGCAAATGGTTCACCGCCACGTAATCGACAATCCTCGATACGGGCTTTGAGTAACGGATCGTCAGGGGCGGTAAACGGTAATTTGTCGATAATAACACAGCTCAGCGCATCACCTCTAACATCAATCCCTTCCCAGAAAGCGCCCGTCGCCACGAGTAAAGCGTTACCCAGTTCCATAAACTCCGCCAAGGTTTTCTGCTTACTCATCTCCCCTTGCATTAACACAGGCAGCTCAAGTACTTCTCGGAACTTCTCACCTAGTTCACGCATCATGCTGTGCGAGGTACATAAAAAGAAGCAGCGACCATCATTTTCTTCAATCACCGGAGCAAGCATTCGGACTAACTTATCCGCTAAGCCGTTACTGTTTGGCTCTGGCAAATACCTTGGCACACAAAGGCGCGCTTGTTTTTGATAATCAAAGGGGGACGGCAGAGAAAATTGCTTTGTAGGCTTGAGGCCAAGGCGCTCAGTAAAGTGCTTGAATTCGCCCGATACGGCTAGGGTTGCTGACGTGAAAATCCACGCGCCTTGTTTAATCTCTATTTGCTCATGGAACTTGTCCGCGACAGAAAGAGGCGTAATGTGCAGAGCGAAATGACGAGGCGAGGTATCGTACCAGTATGAGTAACCGGTAATATCGACATCACAGACGCGGTCGATGCGGCCTTTGATCAAATTGGCTCGTTCAAAAGCGGTATCCAGTAATTGACTGCGCCCTAAAGCTATTTTGAGTACATCAATCGCCAATTCGAGGCTGTCAGTTAAGCGCAATAATTCTCGCTTAATAGAACCTGATTGCAACGCCTCACGCCAGTTGCCACGAAAGCCTGGCTCACCCAATACAATCCGCATGTCCATTGCGCTTTGCATGAGTTTGTCGCCCACTTTTTGCAATTGACGCATATCTTTGGCTTCGGTGCGATAGGCTATTTCAATGTCTTTGGCAAGATCGTGAATTTGGCGGCTTGAAACTGACTGGCCGAAATATTCGCTCGCAATATCTGGCAACTGATGAGCTTCATCAAAAATAAACACATCGGCTTCTGGAATCAGTTCACCAAATCCTGTCTCTTTGATCGCTAAATCAGCAAGAAATAAGTGATGGTTCACCACAACAATGTCGGAATCCATGGCTCGCTTACGCGCTTTCAATACAAAGCAATCGGTGTAGCTCGGACACTCTTTACCTAAACAGTTATCATTGGTTGAGGTGATGGTCGGAATGATCATGCTGTCTTCTGGCAGATCATCACAATCCCCAAGGTCACCTGTTTTGGTTTCTGATGACCAAGCACGCACTTTAACCAGTTGAGTTAATAACGTCGGGTCAGATTCATTAGTGTGGCTTTCGACCATTTGGCGGCTCAAACGATCCAAACACAGATAATTAGAGCGCCCTTTTAATAACGCCACTTGGCCATAAAAACCAAGCGCATTGACCATGAGCGGTAAGTCACGATGGTACAACTGCTCTTGCAAGTTTTTCGAGCCTGTACTGATGATCACTTTTTTACCACTCAACAGCGCAGGGACTAGGTATGCGAAGGTCTTACCGGTTCCGGTTCCTGCCTCCACCACCAACTGGGTTTGATCTTTGATCGCACTGCTGACGGCTTCCGCCATATCGATTTGTGGCTGACGAGCTTGAAAGCCAGGAATGGCCTTACCTAACGCGCCATCAGAGGAAAAAGTTTTTGCGATCATGCTTGGTATTGAGTTTGAAAAATTATCGAGAGTATATCAGAGGAATAGGAGTGACATCAGCCCACAATCTGACCAGCTTGCGGCGACACAAGGATATTTTGTTGAAACCAACGTAAGAATAGATTATTTATGGTGAAACATGGCAGTACAGTTACACCCGCCAGGGAATAATAACAAATTCGTACGCTAAAATATTAATGCATGGAAGTACCTGATTTATGGAAAAGAAAACACTGTTGACCCACTGTTCTGACGCCCCGGGTCTCATCTCGAAAATTACTAATATCTGTTACAAGCACCAACTCAACATCGTTCACAATAACGAATTTGTTGATAATACCAGTGGCCACTTTTTCATGAGAACGGAGTTGGAGGGGTACTTCAACGATCAAACGTTTCTTGCCGACTTGGACCAAGCTCTCCCGCAAGGTGCTAAGCGTAAATTGGTTGGCTCTCGCCGTAAGCGCATCGTCATTCTCGTCACAAAAGAAGCGCATTGTTTAGGCGATATTCTGATGAAAACCTACGATGGAAGCCTAGATGTTGAGATCGCCGCTGTTGTGGGGAATTACGACAAACTGCAAACTCTCACTGAACGCTTCGACATTCCTTACCACCATGTGACCCATGAAAACCTTAGCCGTGAAGAACACGAGCAGAAGATGCTAGAAGTGATCGATCAATACGATGCTGACTTTTTGGTGCTAGCTAAATACATGCGCGTATTAACGCCGACGTTTGTTGAGAAATACCACCACAAAATCATTAATATTCATCACAGCTTCTTACCTGCTTTTATTGGCGCGAAGCCATATCAACAAGCTTACGATCGCGGTGTGAAAATCATCGGTGCAACAGCACACTTCGTGACTAATGATTTAGATGAAGGGCCGATCATCAAGCAAGACGTAATTCCTGTCGACCATACATTCAATGCCCAAGATATGGCGCAAGCGGGACGGGATGTAGAGAAGAACGTATTGAGTAAGGCTTTGAATAAAGTGATCAATGACCACGTCTTTGTTTATGGGAATAAGACAGTGATCCTTTAAGTTCATCGCTTTTGAATGAAAGAAAGGGTTGCTCATTTGCAAACCTTTCTTCTTTCTAGTCGTTCAAAACTTGCTTATTCAGCCTGCTCAGACTCCACAATACGCTTAAGTGAATGCGGGTGCAGCTTGATACAAATGCCTTGGTACTTAAACGCCACCGTTGGGTTGTTCAAGCGTTCGCCATCCCCTTTCGGGTTCGACAGTTTGATCTTCACACCCAGCTCTTCCAACTCATTAAAACGCGCCCCAAACGCTGGGTAAGTGTGTTTCAAATCAGCAAGAAACTCGTCTGCAGTTTCGGTATGAGACGGAATAACAAACTCCACATGTTCCCAGCTTTCAGTTGGGTAGATTTTGCCTTCCGCAGGGTATGGCAGTTCCAGACACTCTATCTTCCAGCCACGGCTTTCTAACGCTTTGTCGAATTCAATAACAATAATCGGGCGACCGTTGATTTTCGCTTGTGAAATCACCTTACCGTATTGATTCCATGCTTCATGCGCGGCTTTTGCTGTTTCAGTATCATTAATTCGCAGCGCAATATGGTCAGCTTGAGCAAAGCTCAGATCCAGTTTTAACAGGGATGTAAGCTCTTCAATCTTCGCCATAAATGCATCCAGATCTTGGATCATCAATTTAGGCGCTAGGCGTTTTTCAACTAGTTGAGTCGTCATTGTGGTTCTCTTTTGGGGCGATTTATCTCATTACTCTGAGCGCAATAGTAAACGCAAACCAAACCACATTTCCATTCAATCGAAAAAGTATAAATTTCCCCAATTCCTCTCTGTATGAAAAGCAATAAAGTTGTTATCATTAGCCCCATTTTTGTGAACTCCAACAGAACTCGGCACTTACTTCGCCGAGTTCTTCGTCCTTGAATTGAAGGAAACGCGTGTGAATATCCAAGCACTTATTAATGACAAAGTATCTCAGGCTCTAGAAGCCGCTGGCGCACCTGCAGGCAGTCCTGCGGCAGTACGCCAATCAGCAAAGCCACAATTTGGTGACTACCAAGCAAACGGCGTAATGGGCGTTGCTAAAAAACTGGGTACTAACCCACGAGAATTTGCACAGAAAGTACTGGATGTTCTAGACCTAGATGGTATTGCAAGCAAGACAGAAATCGCTGGTCCTGGTTTCATCAACATTTTCCTAAGCGAAGAGTTCCTAGCAAAACAAGCGGAAGCAGCACTGGCTGACTCACGTCTTGGCGTTGCAGCAGACGAAGCTCAAACTATCGTTGCTGACTACTCTGCACCAAACGTAGCTAAAGAAATGCACGTTGGTCACCTACGTTCAACCATCATCGGTGATGCGGTGGTACGTACTCTTGAGTTCCTAGGTCACAAAGTGATCCGTGCGAACCACATCGGCGACTGGGGTACTCAGTTCGGTATGCTTATCGCAAACCTTGAACGTGTACAACAAGAGTCTGGCGAAGTTTCTATGGAGCTTGCGGACCTTGAAGGCTTCTACCGCGAATCGAAAAAGCTGTACGATGAAGATGAAGACTTCGCAGTAAAGGCGCGAAACTACGTTGTGAAACTGCAAAGCGGTGACGAGTACTGTGCAGAAATGTGGAAAAAACTCGTTGATGTAACCATGATCCAAAACCAGCGCAACTACGACCGTCTAAACGTGTCACTTACTCGTGACGACGTGATGGGCGAGAGCATGTACAACGACATGCTTCCTAAGATCGTTGCAGACCTAAAAGAACAAGGTCTTGCCGTTGAAGATGATGGCGCGCAAGTTGTATTCCTAGATGAATACAAGAACAAAGATGGCGAACCAATGGGCGTTATCGTTCAAAAACGCGATGGCGGTTTCCTATACACAACAACAGACATCGCATGTGCAAAATATCGTTATGAAGAGCTAAGCGCAGACCGTGTGCTTTACTTCATCGACTCACGTCAACACCAGCACCTAATGCAAGCTTGGACAATTGTTCGTAAGGCAGGCTACGTACCTGAGTCAGTATCTCTTGAGCACCACGCGTTCGGCATGATGCTTGGTAAAGATGGTAAGCCATTCAAGACTCGTGCGGGTGGTACCGTTCGCCTTGCCGACCTTCTAGATGAAGCAGAAGTTCGTGCAGCACAACTGATCGAATCTAAAAACCCTGAGCTAGATGCGGAAGAAAAAGAGAAGATCTCTAAAACAGTTGCAATGGCAGCGGTTAAATACTCTGACTTATCTAAACACCGTACGACTGACTACGTGTTCGATTGGGACAACATGTTAGCGTTTGAAGGTAACACAGCACCATACATGCAATATGCATACACTCGCGTAGCTTCTATTTTCGCTAAAGCTGGTGTTGCTATGGACGCTCTCCAAGGTGACATCAAAATCACTGATGAGAAAGAGAAAGCACTTATTGCTAAGCTTATGCAGTTCGAAGAAGCGGTTCAATCTGTCGCTCGCGAAGGTCAACCACACATCATGTGTAGCTACCTATTCGAACTAGCAGGTCAGTTCTCTAGCTTCTACGAAGCGTGCCCTATCCTAGTTGCTGAAGACGAAGCAGTGAAACAAAGCCGTCTGAAACTAGCAGCGCTAACAGCGAAGACCATCAAGCAAGGTCTGTCTCTACTAGGTATTGATACTCTAGAGCGCATGTAAGCGATTCTAGAATCGAGACGATTTAGAAAGGTTGACGTGAAAGCGTCAACCTTTTGTTTTATCTGGCGTATACTGATGTCATTCAATTCAAATCGGACAACATAATGAGTTTTGAACTGCACCCTCAACTGGCAAAAGACACCACCGTTATCGGCCACTTCCCACTGTGTGTGGCGCTTCTGCATAAAGATAACGCCGTGCCATGGGTTATCTTGGTCCCTAAACGTGCAAACCTAAAAGAGCTTCACCACTTGCCAATGCAAGAACAGCAACAGTTTTTGCTAGAGTCTCAAGCGGTAAGCCAAGCACTGGAAGCAACATTCCGTCCAGACAAGCTAAACCTTGGTGCGCTAGGTAATATGGTGCCACAGCTGCACATTCACCATATTGCTCGCTTCAAAGATGACGTAGCATGGCCGGGACCGGTTTGGGGGAACACCAAAGGTGAATTCCGTACAGAAGAAGAGCAAAACGAATTGCTTGGTCGCATTAAAAATGTGCTGTCACTGAGCTCTATTTTCCAAAAAGCATAAGCACTGCTAGCGAAAATAATTCGCCTTTGAATACGGCTGAAATAGACAGAGAAAGATTAATACGTATTTGTAACAATCTTTCTCATTTTTCTGGGATTATCACTAAAATAAAACTTGTTTAGACTACCAGCTCAGTTAGAGAGGGTCATCATGAAACAAGTCTTCAACACATTCCGATACGTCAGCTGGATCGCCATTATCTGTTCTATGGCTGCTTCATTCTTGCTTTTTCTTATGGGTGCAGCAAAAACCTATTCGGCATTTGCGGTCTTCATTCTCAATCAAACACCTCCAGAAGCACTCGCACATTTAGATAAAGCAGACATCGCGATCGCTTATTTGATCAAGTCACTGGATACGTTTCTTGTCGCACTAGTTTTGTTCATCTTTGCTCACGGCATCTACACACTATTTATTTCCAACAAAGCTAAAGCGAAAACACAAGAGCAGTCGGTTTTGCATTGGATCAGAACCCCAAACATCGGCCATCTAAAAAACATTTTGGCTGAAGTCATCATCGTGATCTTGTTTGTGAAGTTCTTAGAGCTCGTGCTGATTAACTTCGACAGCTTAGATTGGACGATCTTAACATTACCTATTTCGATTTTAGTTTTAAGTCTTGGTTTGAAGTTCCTAGGGTTAGGCGCGACTAAACACTCTGAAGAGCATTAATTTCGCTGTATTCACAAACAATAACCAGCAAAAGAAAAGCCGCATCATTGCTGATGCGGCTTTGTCGTTTTTACGTAATAACTTTTTAGGTGACTAATTTTGACAATCGCTACATGGTGACTGTCAAAGACAAACCATCTTGTTTAGTCACTGAGTAGCGAACACGAGTCACGTCATGAGCTTTATTAGTGTCGACTAGGCGGCTAATTTTGCCCTTCTTAATCCACACGTTTAACATCGCGTCGGCGCCATCTTCACTCATCCCAAACTGTTTAGCCAGATCTGACTGGGAGACGGTTCCTTTGTCTGCAATGTATTGATAAAGCTCTTTTAAAATCATGCTACTTGCGCCTCTAATGCACCGTTTTGTTTCTTACCAACTTGTTTGAACACGCGGTAGGTACCAAAGAAGATAGCAACGATCACAGCCATCCAAATACCACTTGTCACTGGGCTATCTGCGAAATGCGTCAATTGGTTGTAGAACGTCGCACATAGGTAAGCCAAGCCCATTGTCCAAACCGCGATAAAGCGTGCGAACTTATGACCAAACTCACGTACGTAAGCACCCATCGCCGCCACACAAGGAGTGTACAGTAGGATAAAGATTAGGTAAGCAAATGCGGCATTGCCAGAAGCAAACTGCGATTTAATGTTACCGAAGATAGAAGCATCGACTTCTTGTTCTTCGGCAACGGCATTTGAGTCAGTTAAGTCACCCACTTCAATGCCTAATGGATCTGAGTAGCTCAAACCGGCTAAGTTTTCAGGGATACTCATTACTGCCTCTTCTAGGCTGCCCATTAGATCAAATTCTGCGTCTTCACCGTCACTTGGCGTGGTGTATAGACTGTTAAGCGTACCAACTACCGCCTCTTTTGCGAAGATACCGGTAATGATACCAACCGTCGCTGGCCAGTTATCTTCTTGAACACCGATTGGCGCGAATACTGGAGTTACAACTTGCGCAGCTTTAGAAAGCACCGAGTTTTCGCTGTCTTCATTACCAAAACTGCCATCAGTACCCAATGAGTTGAAGAAACTCAGAATAGCAACAACGATAACGATGGTTTTACCTGCACCAAGTACAAAGCGCTTTAGCTTTTGCCAAGTTTTGATCACCACGTTTTGTAGCGTCGGAAGCTCGTAATCTGGCATTTCCATCACTAGGCTATCGCTGCTACCTGGGTAAAGCGTGTGCTTAAGGAAAAGACCTGTGAAGATCGCTGCCACAATACCAAGTAGGTAAAGTGCGAATACAATGTTCTGGCCAGAACCTGGGAAGAATGCCGCAGCGAATAGCGCGTATACAGGCAGACGAGCACCACATGACATAAATGGCGCCATAGATGCAGCCAGTTTACGCTCACGTTCTTGGTCTAGAGTACGAGTCGCCATGATTGATGGTACGTTACAGCCAAAACCAAGAACCAACGGTACAAATGCTTTGCCCGGTAGGCCGATTTTCTGCATGACTTTATCGAGCACGAACGCAGCACGAGCCATGTAACCTGAGCTCTCAAGTACCGCTAGGAACAGGTACAAACACGCGATAACCGGAATGAAGGTAGCAACCGTTTGAATACCGCCGCCTAAACCATCAGCAATCACCGTAACCAGCCAAACAGGTAGGTGACCATCTAACAAGTGATGTCCACCATCAACCAACAATGCGCCCGCACCAATGTCAAAAAAGTCGATAAATGCACTACCGATGTTAATCGAGAACATAAACATCAGGTACATAACAACAAAGAAGAAAGGAATTCCAATCCACTTGTTCAAAATAAACTGGTCGAGTCTTTCAGTCACACTACGACTTAACTTGCCTTCGCTTCGGCGAACTTTTTTACACTGTTCATGCAGATGCGTGTACTTAGTATCCGCGACATGCAAATCGATATCCAAATCTAACGTCGTAATGACTTCCAAGACTTTGCTTCTATCAATATCAGAAAGACTATTGAGCACCATTGTGTCTTTTTCAAGCGCACGAATCGCTAGTGCACGATGAGCGACGTTTTGGTCGTTAAAAAGTGCGGAAACCGTTTGAATTGCCGACTCCATCTTCTCACCGTAATGCAAAGACAATTCTTTAAGTGGCACTCCTTGAACGATGGATTTATGAAGCTTTTCTTTAAACTCTGCCACTTGAGTTTTATTGGTTGCAGATAAACTGACAACCGGACAACCTAACGTTTTCTCAAGCTCTGCAACGTTAATCATCTGACGTTCACGCTTTAGCGCATCCATCTTGTTGAGGACAACAATCATAGGGCGACCAAGTTCGCGAAGTTGCAGCGTCATATATAAGCTGCGCTCTAAACTTGTAGCATCCACCACGTTAATAATGAGATCAGCAGGATGAGTTAGAACCGCACGCGATGCGATGGATTCATCAATACTATTACTATCATTACCACTGTCTAATGAGTAAATACCCGGAAGGTCAGTGAGCAAAAACTCATCCCCAGCATGCTTGAATTGTCCCGTTTTCTTTTCAACCGTGACGCCTGCCCAGTTACCAACTTGCTGTTTTGCGCCAGTTAAACCATTAAATAGCGTCGTTTTACCACTATTAGGGTTACCTACGGTTAGCACTTGATATTGCATTACACTCGCTCCACTTCAATTTTCTGAGCAATTGTTTCTCGCAATGCGACAGACACACCACGGACTTCGACTTGTAAAGGGTCGCCCATTGGCGCACGTCGAATCACTTTGACTTCTGTATTGGGAAGCAGCCCCATTACCATGAGTTTCTTTCTGATATCTGATGAAAGACCATCTAACAACCGAATCGTCACCGTATCGCCAGGATTAATCTCTGATAACTTCATAGTGGCCCTTAAGAGTATTGCTAATGAGAAATATTATTATTTAATAAGTTTAGGTTGCCAATATTACTCCCCTATACCCCTTCAATCCTTGTGTGAAATCAAAGATTCCGTAAATGTTTTCACGCTTTCAAACGTTAACTTCGTAAATTTCCTCTCGTTATTTACGTCAAAATTAACAATTAAAAATGACACCTAACGAAACAAAAATGTCACAAACCAAGATAGAAAACAAAAAATGCAAATTAAAACAGTGGGTTAATTAAAAAACAAAACGTTGTCGCTTTTCTCATATAAACATGGCGTTATTTTTATAAGAAAAATAAGTAACCTCTCGTATAGTTACTCCATCGAGAGGGCAACCTCTCTAATAAATTCCAGAGGTGGCATGGCAACATGTCACTCCGGCAGCAAGCGAAGGTGTCCTTGACACCCGTGGTATAGTCCCCCCGGCTATACCACGATATTTTTTTTCACCTCTTTCAAAACTTCTTTACCTTATTCATCTTTTCAACACAGTTTTCGTTTTCACGAATGTCGCATGCCATCACTCCCCCAAATGAACCACGCTCTTTTGATACAGCAATACAACTGTCATTTATTTGTTGCAACTATCAGTAAATCATTCTCTTGAAGCCATTTATGCTTATTGCTATGAACATCGCGACTAACAGATAGAACGTGATCGTGCTTACGTGTTGAGAATGGATTTGTAGGCTAGATGTGATGAAGAAACAATGAAACTTACTGCGTTAGCAACTGCAGCAATAATAGAGCACTGTATGCAGCTCCCCAGCATCTTAACTATTAACTAGGGAGCGTATAATGAAGGTTTTCTAGTAAATTTCTTGGCTTTCTTGAGTCAAAGCAAACTTGGAAGGGGGCAAACCAAAATGCAGCTTAAACTTTTGGCTAAAGTAAGATGGATCATTAAAGCCACAGTTAAAGGCGACTTCACTGATTTTCTCACCCGCCAATAACTGTTCACACGCCGTTTCTAAACGAACCTCTGTGACATAGTCTTTTAACGTTCTTGACGAGGCAGATTTAAAACGTCTCTGCAAAGAGCGTTCAGACATATACAGCATTTTAGCGGCTGACGCAGTGCCAAATTCAGGATCATGGTAATGCTCTGCCACTAATTGATAGACTTTTTGCAACCACTCTTTCTCTGGTGTGACTTGATCTTCTGCAATAGTTACAGGATTGAGTTCTTGCTGCGGTTCATCCAGATAACTACTTTCCTTCGCAGATGGCCATGTAATCTCGACTTTGTTTTGAGCATCAGAAGAGAAGACAGCCAAATAACCACCACTCGTTGTCACTAGTTGGGCAAGGTGGTCAATACTCAACTCAGAGTGATTTAAGTTAGATGGAAGCCCAGTCGCGACTTTATTAGGTAATTGCGTCCCGTAATCAAGAAAGCTCAATGACACAATATCATGCCCCTTTTCTAGCATAATTCTAACCGTTTGACCCCGGAAAGAGCGCTTGATGATATTGGCAAAAATGCTATTGAAAATAACATCAAGATTAAAGCTTTCCAGAGCAACCCGGCTCTGCTTACTCTCATCTTCTAGCTCTACCAAAATACCCGCTTTTGCAAAGTCATCTTGCCATACATCAACCACTGACTGAGTTATCTGACTCAAGTTGTAGTTCTGACTCCCACCACTTACATCACTTGGAACGCTTTTGAGTTCATTTAACTGCCAATTCGTTTTAGCCAAATGATCCTCCGTCGCAGTATCGAGAGGCATAGGTAGTTTCGCCACAATAAAGTCGACGCTTGATTTTATGGATAGAGCTACATGGTCTACGAGTAGGTTTCTAACTTGAATCTGTTTACGTAATTGCTGGTTGCTCGTAAGCAACACTCTACTTTGATGTCTTAACTGATTCGTTTTGAGAGTCACTTGAGCTGCTAGATCACGGTTAGCCTGTACAACGTAGCGAGAGCGCCAGAAAACAAGTAATGCGACGACCGCAATACTAGCTACGACAAAGCCTAAAATAGCAAATCGCGATAGATACCAAGGATGAAGGACGATAAAGTGAGATTCTAAACCAACGACTCCAGTGGCAACTTGAGACTCATTACTGACCTGCAAGTGATATTCACCGGAACTAAGGTGCTCGAGTGTCAGTTGGCCCCCCTCTAACGTTTGCCATGGGTCATCGTTGTTCAATCGATAGTACAAATTTTGACTGTCTGGTTTTGGCATCACACCGAATAAAAAACTCAGCGAAGATCCATATGGCAGTGTGAGCCCATTCAGATCGGCACTACCAACTTGCAGAACTTCATTTTCAAGCACTACTTGGCTAACAATAAACTTAGACTCTGGGGGATTAGATACAAGCAGCTTGGATGCTTCTGCTTTTACGAGTCCGTACTTCGACCCCAGAACAAGCTCTCGCTCACCAATTTCTGTCTGCTGTATAACGCTACAAATACCAGGGAGGAACTCATTGTTCATTAAGCCTGATGACGATGAGTAATGTTTCACTAACTCACCCGAAAGGTGGTAATAGCTTAAACCGACAGAGGAAGCTAACCATACACCTTGCCTGTCTCTGATCAAGCAAGCAGGTCTGGCGTTGGGCTCACTCATTTCAACAACACGTTTTTCATCGCTTCGTGTATCAGTTTTAAACACACCATAAGATGAAGCAAACCACTGGCTGCCATCAACCGCCGTGGTCATGTCTAATGATTCACCAAACTTTTCTGAAAAACGGATAAACTGGATGTTGTCATTACTGTATTGGTATACGCCATGATCGGTGCCTATTAATAGGGCGTCTTCAGTATCATATAGGCGCGTAACCTTAGCAGGCAAATACTGACTTACTAGCCACTCACTTCCAAAGTTTCGTACGCTTTGTGCAGCAGTATCAACATTGTAAAGATGGTATCCGCTTGATACCCAAAGACGGTCATCACCATCAACGGTCACATGCTCTACGGCATGTCCAGCCATAACCTGTAAATAAGGAAATGTAATCTTGTTGAGACCATTTAGCTCAAATATTTCCAGCCCTTTTGAGGTTGCAAGCCAAAGCATGCCGTTTTGAAACGCAAATTCATTGATCTGCGACTCCAACTCTAAGACTTGGTTAATCCCACTCTTTCCTGAACGATAAATCTTTCGGTCATCAGCAAACCAAAGCGCACCATCAGGACCTTCAATAGTTTGCCGAATTCGTCCTGATAGGGTGTGTGAGTCATAACTACTAAAGGTCACTCGTTCAAATTTTTTACTAAATAGCGAGTAATAACGAATACCTTGGTTAGTCGCAATCCACATCCCTCCCATATTGTCGCTCAACAACGAATAAATCTTCGTGTTATCTAACTCTAACTCAAGAAAGCTTGCAGGCGCGACTTCGGTGACCTCACCTGAAAAAAATGAGTACAAATAAAGGCCATGCTCTGTCCCCACCCAATACTCTTGATTTGTCTCTGCGAATGTCAAAACATGTGAGCCGCCAATTCTAATCACTTCTTTATCAGGCTGGTAAATGTTGAAAATTAAAGCGCCACGCAATGTACCTATCAAAATTTCTCTTCGCGTGTGTGAATAATAGACTTTCTCAATGTAGTTTTGACCTGAGGCAGCGACATGGTCAAACTTATCACCTTCAGAAAGATAGAAGCCGGAAGTCGTTGCTAGTGCCCACTTCGTTTCAACTAGCACCGCATCATTAATGTAAACGTAGCTATTATTACTATGTTGATAGAGCTGCAATAGAGAGAAAGAGTTTAACTCGCTAGTGTCGATATTGTAGGTATAGAAATGCGCGCCATCACTCACCCAAATATAGTTCTTTGAAGACCCTATTTTTCTTATTTGTGAGCCTGGATTTAAACTAAAGACTAAACGTCGCTCCTGATTTGGATAAGTTCGATAGACCTCATTTTCAATAAAGGTCCAAAAAGCACCTTTATGATAAGCCAACTGCTTGGCCGACGTTTGTAGGAAGCTACCTGATTTAGGCAATATAGTTTGACCATCGTAAAACAGGACTCTCCCGTGTACGTCATGAATCCACAAACCGCCCTTTTCACCCAAGAACAACTTTTTAGCCGCGATAAAAGTACCCTTTGCCTGAGTTGGCAAAGGGTAAAAGATTGCATTTGCATTATGAAGCGTAAATGCTTGGTAGGATAAGATAAAGCCCAACAGAGCAAGGGCTAATTGGCGTAGCAAGACGAAAACCTTTTGTATCAATTTGTGCTCTGAAAGTGACCGTTCATCGTTTGTAAAACATGGATTTATACGGTTATTTTGAGCTGATAATTATTGGTAATGATATCTCAATTACTTTCTGAGAAAAGGCTCGCCTTACCAAAGGTTGTAATTCTTACTACTGGATCACGTTAAAAAGACTACTCCTACATTACGACAGCACTTAATCTGACTTTTTGTTCAAGCATTGCTCAAAACTATTCGCCATATTGTTGAGAAAAGTAAAGTAACTGCCAGGTTTTGCTTCAATTGTACTCCCTAACGGGTCAAGCTCGCCTTTAGCGACATCACTGCCTCTCATTACGCTCTGAACGACAGCCGGGGTAAACTGAGGTTCAGAAAATACACAAGCCACATCTCCACCACTTAGCTTTTGACGAATTTGAATTAAGGTCTTCGCTCCTGGCTTGCGTTCTGGGCTCACAGTAAAATGCCCCATTTGATTTAGTTCATAACGATCTTCGAAATAACCGTAAGCATCATGGAATACAAAGTAACCTTTGCTTTTTACTGGTGCCAGCTTCTGCTTTATCTGTTGGTCAGTGTCTTTTAGCTCGAGTTCAAACTTTTTGAGGTTCGCTTGATATTGAGCTGCATTTTCCGGATCAAGTGATACAAGTTGATTCACAACAGCCTTGGCCACTTGTTGTGCTTGGCTTACACCTAGCCAAAAGTGCGGATCATGTGAGCCATGATCGTGCCCATCATGGTCATGGTTGTGCTCACTATCAAATTCACGCAATTCTAGATTTGGAATTTGACTAATAGTCAAAGTATTCGATCTATCCGAAACAACTTTCTCTAGAAACGGTTCAAGATCATGTCCGTACCAGATAACCAAATCAGCCGAAGCGACCTTTTTAACATCCGATGGACGCAAAGCATAGTCATGGGGTGATGTGTTAGACTGCAATAGCACGTCTGGTGAAGTTACTCCTTGAGTAAGCTCTGTTACTAACAACTGAATAGGTTTGATACTCGTCAGTACCGTTACCGCCTGTGCTGGCAGTGTTAACATTGCTGAGGCAGCAAGAATTAATGCTCTTTTCATAGTTTTACTTGGGATATGGCGTGGAAAGTGAGATAATGTTACATTATAACATTATTGATTTGCAAATGAGTTTCATTCATGTCTTCCTTAGTCCATCTTGAGCAGTTATGCGTCGAGTTCGATGGCCGCAGAGTTCTCGATAACATTAGTATGGAATTAGAAAAGGGCAAAATAACTACCCTAATTGGTCCCAATGGAGCGGGAAAATCAACGTTAGTCAAAGTTATCTTAGGTCTTCAAAAGCCAACTAGCGGCAAGTTGAACCGACAAAGAAAACTGAAAATTGGTTACGTTCCTCAAAAGTTGAAGCTCAATGACTCCCTTCCATTGAATGTAACCCGCTTTCTAAATTTAGCAGGAAAATACAGTAAGCAGGAGTGCATTGATGCATTACGGCTTGTTGGCGCTGAACATTTACTTAATAGTAATATGCATCGCTTATCCGGTGGTGAAAACCAACGAGTGTTACTGGCTCGCGCTCTGCTTCAACGTCCTCAGCTATTGGTATTAGACGAACCAGCTCAGGGGGTGGATATCCAAGGTCAAATCGATCTCTATGACTTAATTGAGAGCATTCGTCACCGCTTTGATTGTGGCGTATTTATGGTATCGCATGACTTACATTTAGTGATGGCGAAAACGGACGATGTTATTTGTCTGCATCACCATGTTTGCTGCTCAGGTTCACCTGCCACTATTACTCAGCACCCTTCTTACATCGCGCTATTTGGCAATGCAGCGAGAGAGTCTCTCGCGTTTTATCATCACGACCATGAGCACCATCATCACGATTTATCCGGAACGCCAGTAAGCGGTGATGCGATATCATGCTCCCACCATAAACACGGACATCACCATCATGATTGAGTTTCTCCTACCTTCTATTCTTGCTGGTATTGGTATCGCGATCATTGCCGGTCCACTTGGGTCATTTGTCGTTTGGCGTAAAATGGCTTACTTCGGAGATACCCTAGCTCATGCATCGTTAATGGGCCTAGCGCTGGGCTTCTTGCTCAACGTAAATCTCTACCTTGCGCTACTCGTCTGCTGTTTAGCTCTGGCCGTTTTGCTTGTCACTCTGCAAAAGCAACAACTTGTGGCTACAGACACGTTGTTAGGTATCTTGGCACACAGTGCACTCTCTATCGGTTTAGTATCGGTTAGCTTTTTGGAAAACGTGCGCGTCGATTTAATGAGCTACCTATTTGGGGACTTACTTGCCGTCTCTCCACAAGATCTGATGTTTATTTACGCAGGTGTTGTTGCGGTAAGCGCGTGTTTGTACGTCTTCTGGCGCCCACTGCTTTCTAGCACTGTCAGTGAAGAACTTGCCGCTGTTGAGGGCGTGAATACAGACTTAGTTAGATTGGTGTTAATGCTAATGGTGGGTGTAGTAATCGCAGTAGGTATGAAGTTCGTTGGCGCGTTGATCATGACTTCGCTCCTAATTATCCCAGCCGCAACAGCACGTAAAGTCTCTTCATCACCAGAGCAAATGGCATTGTTCGCATCCATTATTGGCTCTGTGGCAGTACTGATGGGGCTTAGCCTATCATGGCACTTCGATACACCGGCCGGCCCTTCCGTAGTGATCAGCGCAACATCCTTATTTATGCTGAGCCAGCTGATTAAAAGCAAAGCATAATCGCATTGAGTATTAAACGCGAAAGACCTTGCTAACAACAAACATAAATCCACGGAAACGGAAAAAGAAAAGCCTGCGAAATCGCAGGCTTTTTAATACTTATTAAGTAGTGTGGTCGATTACCAACCCGTCACTTCACGTAGACCTTGGCCAATCTCTGCTAGAGATTTCACAGTTTTAACGCCAGCCGCTTCTAGTGCAGCAAATTTGTCTTCAGCAGTACCTTTACCACCAGAGATAATCGCACCAGCATGGCCCATACGCTTACCAGGAGGTGCAGTTACACCAGCAATGTAAGAAACCACTGGCTTCGTTACATTTTCTTTAATGTATGCTGCTGCTTCTTCTTCTGCAGTACCACCGATCTCACCGATCATAACGATCGCTTCTGTCTCAGGGTCTTCTTGGAACAGTTTTAGGATATCAATGAAGTTTGAACCCGGGATTGGGTCACCACCGATACCAACACAAGTAGACTGGCCGAAACCTTCGTCAGTGGTTTGTTTAACTGCTTCGTAAGTTAGAGTACCGCTACGAGATACGATACCTACTTTGCCTTTCTTGTGAATGTGACCAGGCATGATACCGATCTTACACTCATCAGGAGTGATAACACCCGGACAGTTAGGACCGATCATGCGAACGCCAGTTTCTTCTAGCTTCACTTTCACGTCGATCATATCTGTTGTAGGGATACCTTCAGTAATCGTTACGATTAGCTCGATACCCGCGTCAATCGCTTCTAGGATTGCATCTTTACAGAAAGGTGCTGGTACGTAGATGACTGTCGCTGTTGCACCAGTCGCTTCTACTGCTTCACGAACTGTGTTGAATACAGGAAGACCTAGGTGAGTTTGGCCACCTTTACCTGGAGACACACCGCCAACCATTTGCGTACCGTATGCGATAGCTTGCTCTGAGTGGAAAGTACCTTGACCACCAGTGAACCCCTGACAGATTACTTTAGTGTCTTTGTTAATTAATACAGACATTATTTAGCCTCCGCAGCAGCAACAACTTTCTGAGCAGCATCAGTTAGCGACTCAGCAGCAATGATATCAACATCAGAATTAGCAAGAACTTCGCGACCTAGGTCAGCGTTAGTACCTTCAAGACGAACAACAACAGGTACGCTTACGCCTACCTCTTTAACCGCACCGATAATACCTTCTGCGATCATGTCACAACGTACAATACCACCGAAGATGTTAACAAGTACCGCTTTCACATTGTCATCAGATAGGATGATCTTGAATGCTTCAGCAACACGCTCTTTCGTCGCGCCGCCACCTACATCTAAGAAGTTAGCTGGTTTGCCGCCGTGTAGGTTTACGATATCCATCGTACCCATTGCTAGGCCTGCACCGTTAACCATACAGCCAACGTTACCGTCTAGTGCTACGTAGTTCAGCTCCCACTGAGCTGCGTGTGCTTCACGCTCATCTTCTTGTGAAGGATCGTGCATTTCACGAAGCTTAGGCTGACGGTACAGTGCGTTTGAGTCGATGTTGATCTTACCGTCAAGACATAGCAAGTTGCCTTCACCAGTAATCACAAGTGGGTTGATCTCTAGCAGAGCAAGATCGTACTGAGAAAACATAGTGCCAAGACCCATAAAGATCTTAACGAATTGTTTGATTTGGTCGCCTTCAAGACCAAGTTTGAACGCTAGCTCACGACCTTGGTAAGCTTGTGGACCTACTAGTGGGTCAATTGCTGCTTTGTGGATGAGTTCCGGCGTTTCTTCCGCAACTTTTTCAATTTCCACACCACCTTCGGTAGAAGCCATGAAAACGATCTTACGGCTAGCACGGTCAACTACCGCACCTAGGTATAGTTCGTTCGCAATATTTGAAGCTTCTTCAACAAGGATTTTTGTTACTGGCTGACCATTTGCGTCTGTTTGGTAAGTTACTAGGTTTTTACCTAACCACTTCTGTGCAAACTCTTTAACGCCTTCTTTTGTATCGTGTAGCTCTACGCCACCCGCTTTACCACGGCCACCAGCGTGAACCTGACATTTAACTACTTTCTTGGCTGTACTAATACGGCCTGCGGCTTCAAAAGCTTCTTGTGGTGTATCACACGCGTAGCCTTCTGGCACAGGCAAACCGAATTCTGCAAACAGCTGTTTGGCTTGGTATTCATGCAAATTCATTTCGATATTCCGTTTGTTTTTCCCTTAAGGGATTTATTATTTCCATAACGCTGCAGTCTTGGCTGCTTGTACGTCTGTAGGGTCTTCTCAAATCAATCCTTTATCATGAGTTCTCATACTGAAGGATTCAAATGAAGGCCAAACGTTGAGCTAGTCTAGCCATTGAAATTTTTAACGTCTAGCTACCTACGATAACTAGACGTTTTAGCGATATTAAACGTCTAATAGGAGACGTGCTGGGTCCTCTAGTAACTCTTTAATCGTTACTAGGAAACCAACTGATTCACGACCGTCAATTAGGCGGTGATCGTAAGATAACGCTAGGTACATCATCGGCAAGATTTCAACTTTGCCATCCACTGCCATCGGACGCTCTTGGATCTTATGCATACCAAGAATCGCTGATTGAGGTGGGTTGATAATTGGTGTAGACATAAGTGAACCAAACACACCACCGTTTGTGATAGTGAAGTTACCGCCCATTAACTCGTCTACCGTTAGCTTGCCATCACGACCTTTAATAGCCAGCTCTTTGATGCCTTTTTCAACATCAGCGAAACCAAGCTTGTCACAGTCTTTTAGGACAGGTGTAACTAGACCACGTGGCGTTGATACCGCCATGCTAATGTCGAAGTAGTTGTGGTAAACAATGTCATCGCCATCAATCGAAGCATTTACTTCTGGGTAACGCTTAAGCGCTTCTGTTACTGCTTTCACGTAGAAAGACATGAAGCCCAAACGAATACCGTGACGCTCTTCGAACTGATCTTTGTACTGCTTACGAAGGTCCATGATTGGTTTCATGTTCACTTCGTTAAACGTCGTTAGCATTGCCGTGTTGTTCTTCGCTTCTAGCAGACGGTTAGCGACTGTCTTACGAAGGCGAGTCATTGGAACACGCTTCTGACTGCGAGCCGCTGCCGGCACGTCAACCACTGCTGGCGAGTCTTCTTTTGACGCAGATTTAGCGTTCGCAAGATGCGCTTCAATATCTTCGCGCGTAATACGACCACCAACACCAGTACCTTTCACTTGGCTTGCTTCTAAGCCATGTTCAGCCAATAAACGGCGCACTGCTGGGCTTAATGCGTCATTACTTTCTTCGCTAAGCGCAGCTTTGTGACGCTTATCAGGAGATGCTTCAGTACCTTCTGTTTTGTCTGCAGTTGGTTCACCTGCAACTGCGCCTGGCTTCAATTTAGCAATAATTTGTTTAGAAAGTACTGTCGCACCTTCTGCTTCAACAATAGCTTCTAAAACGCCAGCTTCCGGAGCTGGAACTTCTAGCACAACTTTGTCTGTTTCGATGTCAACCAAAACCTCGTCACGCTCTACTGCGTCGCCTGGTTGTTTGTGCCATGTCGCTACGGTTGCATCAGCAACTGATTCAGGTAAATCTGGAACCAGAATTTCAATTGTCATATCTGTTTCTTCCTTTAACTTCTAGTTCTTAATTCGAAGTTTTTGAGTTCACGTTCAGAGCGTCTTCAACCAACGCTTTTTGTTGTTTCAAGTGCACCGACATGTAGCCAACTGCTGGCGAAGCAGAAGCTGGGCGACCTGCGTATTTAAGATTTGCACCTGCAGGAATAGCGGCACGGAAGTTATGTTGGCTACAGTACCAAGCACCTTGGTTCTGAGGTTCTTCCTGACACCACACGAAGTCTTCAACGTTAGTGTATTGAGCAATTGCTGCTTGTACTTCTTCCATTGGGAATGGGTAAAGCTGTTCAATACGCACGATAGCAACATCGTCTTGCTCGTTGTTACGGCGCTGCTCTAGTAGGTCAAAGTAAACCTTACCAGCACAGAACACGACACGTTTCACTTTGCTTGGTTCTAAATCATCTACTTCTGGAATTGCAGATTGGAATGTACCATCCGCCAAGTCTTCAATCGTTGAAGTACATAGAGGGTGGCGCAGCAAAGATTTCGGCGACATAACAATGAGAGGTCGACGCATTGGGCGTACAACCTGACGACGAATCATGTGGTACACCTGAGCCGGTGTTGAAGGAACCACAACCTGCATATTTTGCTCAGCACAAAGCTGAAGGTAACGCTCTAAACGTGCAGATGAGTGCTCAGGACCTTGACCTTCATAACCATGAGGTAGAAGCATAGTAAGACCGCACAAACGCGCCCACTTTTGCTCGCCTGACGAGATAAACTGGTCGATAACAACTTGTGCACCGTTGGCAAAATCACCAAACTGTGCTTCCCAGATAGTTAAACCACCTGGTTCGGCTGTTGCGTAACCGTATTCAAACGCCAACACAGCTTCTTCTGACAATACTGAGTCAAAGACTTGGAATGGCCCTTGGTTGTCATGAATATTCGCTAATGGAATGTAAGTGCTTGCATCGGTTTGGTTATGAAGAACCGAGTGACGGTGGAAGAAAGTACCACGACCCGAGTCCTGACCTGAAAGACGAATACGCTTGCCATCGTCAACCAATGTAGCATACGCCAATGTTTCAGCCATACCCCAATCAATGGCTTTTTCACCGGTCATCATTGCTAGACGATCGTTGTATAGCTTATTAACACGGCTTTGCAGTTTATGGCTTTCTGGGTACTGACACAGACGATTGCCTAGCTCAATAAGGCGTGTCTTGTCGTATTTTGAATCCCACTCCATATCCCATTCGTGCCCTAAGTAAGGGGACCAGTCTACAGAGTGCAACGCCATTGGACGCCATTCTTTAACAACCACTTCACCGCGATCTAATGCATCGCGATACTCATTGACTAACTGAGTCGCCGTCTCGATATCTGACTCATTTTTGTCGATCAGAACATCTGCATACAATTTGCGTGGTGTAGGATGCTTTTTGATTTTCTGGTACATCAAAGGCTGAGTCGCATTTGGCTCATCCGCCTCATTGTGACCGTGGCGACGGTAACATACAAGATCGATCACGACATCACGCTTGAACTCGTTACGGTAATCCAATGCAATGCGTGTAACAAAAGCAACTGCTTCTGGGTCATCTGCATTTACATGGAAAATTGGCGCCTGCACCATCTTCGCGATATCGGTACAGTACATCGTAGAACGCGTGTCACGAGGATTAGACGTCGTAAAGCCTACTTGGTTGTTGATGACGATACGTACCGTACCACCAACTTGGAACCCACGAGCAAGAGACATGTTGAACGTTTCGGCAACCACACCCTGACCAGCGATTGCAGAATCACCGTGGATGGTGATAGGAAGCACTTTGCTACCTTGATTATCACCCAAGCGATCTTGACGTGCTCGAACTGAGCCCATGACTACTGGGTTTACGATTTCTAGGTGCGACGGGTTAAATGCAAGTGCTAAGTGAACATCACCGCCAGGAGTCGCAAAATCAGCAGAGAAACCTTGGTGATATTTCACATCACCCGTACCCCAAGTTTCGTCGTGTTTACCGGCGAACTCATCAAACAGGTCTTGAGGTTTCTTACCAAGTACGTTCACCAGCATGTTCAAACGACCGCGGTGAGCCATACCGATAACCACTTCACGCATTCCACTTGTACCCGCATGACGGATCAACTCTTTCGTCATCGGAATCAACGCATCACCACCTTCTAAAGAGAAACGTTTTGCACCTGGGAATTTCGCTCCGAGGTAACGCTCCAAACCTTCAGCGGCTGTTAGCTCTTCTAGGAATGTGCGCTTCTCATCTTTGTTGAATGATGGCTGGCCTACGACAGACTCAAGGCGTTGCTGAATCCAACGCTTTTGCTCTGTGTCAGTCATGTGCATGTATTCAGCACCGATGGAACCGCAATAAGTTTTGTTGAGGGCTTCATAGATATCTTTCAACTTCATGGTTTCTTGCCCAACAGCAAAAGAACCTACGTTGAAAGTTTCTTCGAAGTCATCTTCGGTAAGATTATGAAAAGCAGGGTCTAACTCCGCCACTGTTGGGCGTTGCCATAGACCTAGTGGGTCTAATTCTGCAGCTTCATGCCCGCGGAAACGGTATGCGTTGATTAGCTGTAGAACTTTTACTTGTTTTGCATCGACATCTGGGTCACTAACTTGGACATTGTAATGCTTTGTTTCTCTAGCGAGTCGTCGGAAGTAGTCACGGACACGTGAATGTGGTTGTTCTGCCACTTCTTCTGATGGCTTAGGCAAGCCTTCAAAAACACGTTTCCACTCCTCACTTACCAGATCGGGATCACTTAGATACAGTTCGTAGAGGTCCTCTACATACGTTGCATTGGCGCCAGCCAAGTGTGAAGACTCGAGCCATGCCTTCATCACGCCGTTGTGCATATTTTCCCTTAACCAGTAGTTTTCACGTTTGCTTCGGTCTTTGCCGAGCTATAAGAGCCGACTAAAAATACGGTCGGCAATTTTTGTATTCTTTACTCGAATATTACTGAAGCAGTGAAGCGGTCATATCGGGTGATCCGCAACACTGCGACATTCCTAAGAGCGAGTAAATTAAACCGAACGATTAACCAACATCGACTTAATGTGACCGATGGCTTTCGTCGGATTTAATCCCTTAGGACAAACACTTACACAATTCATGATGCCATGGCAACGAAAAACGCTAAATGCATCATCAAGATCAGACAAACGTTCATCTGTTGCCGTATCGCGGCTATCAATTAGCCAACGGTACGCTGCGAGAAGACCAGCTGGGCCGATGAATTTATCAGGGTTCCACCAGAATGATGGGCAAGACGTTGTACAACATGCACACATGATACATTCGTACAATCCATCTAAATGCGCACGATCATCAGGCGATTGTAGGTTCTCACGTGATGGTGGTAATGCACCATCATCAATCAAGAATGGTTTAACTTTCGCATAGTTATCATAGAACTGCGTCATGTCAACGATAAGATCGCGCACGACAGGTAACCCTGGTAGTGGACGAATAACTATCTTATCGCCTTGTAGAGCAGATAACGGTGTGATACACGCTAGGCCGTTTTTACCATTCATATTCAAACCATCAGAACCACATACCCCTTCACGGCATGAGCGACGGAACGCGATGCTTGGATCTTGCTCTTTTAGCAGAATCAATGCATCAAGCACCATCATGTCTGAGCCTTCGTCTACCTCAAGGGTATACTCTTTCATGTAAGGCTTGGTATCCACATCCGGATTGTAACGGTATAAAGAGAAGTTTAATTTCATAGTCGTATCCTCCCTTTAGTATGTACGTACTTTCGGCGGGAAAGCTTCACGATGCGTTGGCGTCATGTTCACATCACGCTTAGTCATCGCTTCTGTTTCCGGATTGTAGATAGAGTGGCATAGCCAGTTCTCATCATCACGCTCAGGGAAATCGAAACGAGCATGTGCGCCACGACTCTCTGTACGGTAGTTCGCTGCAACGGCAGTTGAAAACGCGGTTTCCATCAGGTTATCAAGTTCTAGACACTCAATACGCTGCGTGTTGAACTCTGAAGACTTGTCCGCTAGATGTGCATCTTTCAAACGTTCGCGAATCACTTTCAACTCTTCTAGACCGGTTGCCATCGCATCGCCTTCACGGAATACCGAGAAGCTATTTTGCATGCATGCTTGTAGGTCTTTACGAATCTGAACCGGATCTTCACCACCAGTGCTGTTTTCCCAACGCATAGTACGCGCTAGAGACGCTTCAATATCAGATTCTGTTGCAGGACGAGCTTCTGCTTGCGCTGCTAGCGTTTCGCCAAGGTGCAAGCCAGTAGCACGACCAAATACGACCAAGTCTAGTAATGAGTTGCCGCCCAGACGGTTAGCACCGTGTACCGATACAGAAGCAATCTCACCACATGCGTAAAGGCCTTGTACTTCCATCTCGCTACCGTCGGCCTTCTGCTTAATTGCTTGGCCAGAGACTTGAGTAGGTACACCACCCATCATGTAGTGACAAGTTGGAATTACTGGAATTGGCTCTTTCACTGGGTCAACGTGTGCAAATGTACGAGACAGTTCACAGATACCTGGTAGACGTGATTCAAGTACTTCTTTACCAAGGTGATCAAGTTTCAACTTGATATGTGGACCCCAAGGACCATCACAGCCGCGGCCTTCACGAATTTCAATCATCATTGAACGAGCAACCACGTCACGACCAGCAAGGTCTTTCGCGTTTGGTGCGTAGCGCTCCATGAAGCGTTCACCATCTTTATTTAGAAGGTAACCACCTTCACCACGACAACCTTCCGTCACTAGAACACCCGCGCCAGCAATACCTGTTGGGTGGAACTGCCACATTTCCATGTCTTGCATTGGAACGCCTGCGCGAAGTGCCATACCAACGCCATCACCCGTGTTGATGTGCGCGTTAGTGGTCGATGCGTAAATACGACCTGCACCACCTGTAGCTAGAATGGTTGCTTTCGATTTGAAGTAACAGATTTCACCCGTTTCCATACAAATCGCAGTACAACCCATGATTGCGCCGTCTTGGTTTTTCACAAGATCCAAAGCGTACCACTCCGAGAAGATGGTTGTTTTGTGTTTTACGTTTTGCTGGTAAAGCGTGTGAAGAAGTGCGTGACCAGTACGGTCTGCAGCAGCGGCTGTACGAGCAGCCTGCTCACCACCAAACTCTTTAGATTGGCCACCGAATGGACGTTGGTATATGGTACCGTTATCAAAACGAGAGAATGGAAGACCCATTTTTTCAAGCTCGATAACTGACTCAGGACCATTTTTACACATGTATTCAATCGCGTTCTGGTCACCGATGTAGTCGGAACCTTTAACGGTATCGTACATGTGCCATTGCCAATCGTCTTTGTGCGAGTTACCCAGAGCAACGGTAATGCCGCCCTGTGCAGACACAGTATGAGAACGTGTTGGAAATACTTTTGACAACAAAGCACATGATAGGCCTTGCTCTGAAATTTGTAGTGCAGCGCGCATACCTGCACCACCAGCGCCGATTACTACGGCATCAAACTCACGAACTGGAATAGACACTTACGCACCCCACAGAATAAATAGACCAGAGAAGACATAGCCGAATAGCACGGCAATAACACCAAGTTGTAGTGCGCCACGTAGTTTCGCGCACTTAATGTAATCAGTTAATACTTGCCACAAACCAACCCAAGCGTGAATCAGGATCGAGACAAGTGCCAACATGGTGAATACTTTAGTGAAGGTACCACCAAAGAATTGGGTCCAAGATGCGTAAGAGATATCTGAAAATGCACAGAAGCTAATCAGATAAATCGTGTATAGCGTCATAATGATTGCAGTTGCACGAATTAGTAGGAAATCGTGTACACCATTACGACCAAATGAAGATACGTGTTTTACCATACCAAGATCCCCGCCAATAATGATAATACTGCTGTTGCACCAAACGCGACTTTAGCGCTCATCGTGCCTGAATCTAGTTCTTCAAAGTGACCTAGATCCATCAATAAGTGACGGATACCACCTGCGATGTGGTAGGCAAGTGCAGTAAGAATTCCCCACAGGATGAATTTTACGAAGAAGCTATCGACGATGTCAGCGGCTTCCATAAAACCCATTGGGGATGACAGAGAAATGGATAGTAACCACAGTAATATACCCACCGCAACAAACGTAATTACCCCAGACACACGGTGTAGGATGGATGCGATTGCTGTGATAGGAAAGTGGATGGTCTGTAAATCTAAATTAACAGGTCTTGACTTTCTTTCTTTCACGGGCTTGCTCACTCAGCTCCATTGAGCATTTATTGTTATAACCAATTTCAGCTTCCAAACGTACAAAAGTTAACATCTATTTAACAAATATCGCGAGTAACCACTCAGATAATTGTAAACAAGTTGTTAACAAACGGAATCCAGCAACAAACCTCACTCTTTGTTTCTAGCCCCGAATTTATAAGGATTTAACTAAAATTTTCTTTGCCAATATACGGCGAGCAACATTCTAATACAATTGGTGTAACAAATTATGCTACATAGAACAGATTTTTAACGATTTTCATGAGAAAAATCATAACAAGTGCACACAAAGATGGAGAAAAATTGACTTTAAGCTTTAACAACAGTACAAAAATGGCACATAAACATCCTGGACGGATTAAATAATAAACAAAGGAGATTGTTATGGCGGATAAGAAAGCGACCCTTCATGTTGAAGGTCAAGCGCCAATCGAACTGCCAATTATGGACGGTACGCTAGGTACACCTGTAATTGACGTTCGTAAGCTGGGAGCCAATGGTTACTTTACTTTTGACCCAGGTTTTCTTGCCACTGCATCTTGTGAATCATCAATCACGTACATCGATGGCGGCAAAGGTATTCTTTTGCACCGCGGTTTCCCGATTGATCAATTAGCCAATAACGCAGATTACTTAGAAGTATGTTACATCCTTCTTTATGGTGAAGCCCCTACCCGAGAACAATACGAGCAATTCAAAACGACCGTTACTCGTCACACAATGGTACACGAGCAAATCGCAAGCTTTTTCCATGGCTTCCGACGCGATGCTCATCCAATGGCGGTAATGTGTGGTGTAGTTGGAGCACTTGCAGCCTTCTATCACGACTCTCTTGACATTAACAACGACGAACACCGCGAAATTGCAGCGTACCGTCTGCTGTCAAAAATGCCAACACTGGCGGCGATGTGTTACAAATACTCTATCGGTCAGCCATTTATTTACCCTCGTAACGACCTTAGCTACGCAGAGAACTTCTTGCATATGATGTTCGCAAACCCTTGCGAAGAGTATGAAGTAAATCCTGTGGTTGCCCGTGCGATGGATAAGATTTTCACTCTACACGCGGATCACGAACAGAATGCGTCGACATCAACTGTTCGCCTAGCTGGCTCTTCTGGTGCGAACCCATTTGCATGTATTGCCGCTGGTATTGCATCCCTTTGGGGGCCTGCTCACGGTGGCGCAAACGAAGCCTGCTTGAGAATGCTAGAAGAGATTGGCAGCGTCGATAACATCCCTGAATATGTAGACCGCGCGAAAGACAAAGATGACCCATTCCGCTTAATGGGCTTTGGTCACCGCGTTTACAAGAACTACGACCCACGTGCGACAGTAATGCGCGAAACGTGTCATGAAGTTCTCAAAGAGCTAAACATTCAAGACCCTCTGCTAGACGTTGCAATGGAACTTGAGCGCATTGCACTTTCTGATGAGTACTTCGTGTCTAAGAAGCTGTACCCGAACGTAGACTTCTACTCAGGTATCATTCTTAAAGCGATTGGTATTCCAGTTTCTATGTTTACGGTTATCTTCGCGATTTCTCGTACCATCGGCTGGATTGCTCACTGGAACGAAATGCACAGCGATCCACTGAACCGCATCGGTCGTCCTCGTCAGCTATACACTGGCGAAACACAACGTGAGTTTTCTCCACTTCACGAACGTGAATGATCTTTTAGTACGAAGATAGACAAACAAAAGGGTTGAGATTTTCGTCTCAACCCTTTTTTCTTTTTTGCGTTTAACGTTATTAATGGAGAACGCTAAACCGGATTATCAATATCGATAAACTCCACATGTAGGCCATATTCATCCGCTAGCCATTTGCCTAAGGCCTGAACACCATAACGCTCAGTAGCATGATGACCTGCAGCAAAGTAATGAATGTCCATTTCACGAGCGGTATAAGTGGTGCGCTCTGAAATTTCTCCAGAGATAAATGCATCCAGCCCGTGCTGTACAGCAAGTTCAATGAAATCCTGCCCTCCACCAGTGCACCAGCCGACTGTCTCAATCATCTTATCGGTATTCTCTGGAGCGATATGCAGAGGCTCTCTATCAAGAACTTGGTTGATCTTACTCGCAAATTCAACACCAGACATCGGCTTTTTCAAGCGCCCAAACATAACAACTGACTGAGGGTGCCCTTCAAGCCCACCTTCTACTTCGATTTCAAGTAAGCGAGCTAATTCAGCGTTGTTGCCTAGCTCTGGATGAATATCTAGAGGAAGGTGATAACCATATAAGTTGATATCGTTTTTGATCAGACTACGAATTCGTTTACCTTTCATGCCACGAATTGGCTCAGGCTCACCTTTCCAAAAATAGCCATGATGAACAAGCAATGCGTCTGCATTAAGCTCAATCGCTTTATCGATTAAGGCTTGAGAGGCGGTTACGCCAGTGATAATACGCTTTACGGCTGGCGTCCCTTCTACCTGTAACCCGTTTGGTGCGTAATCTTTAATTAACTGCGGTGACAGTTTGTCATTAAGAATCTGTTCTAGCTTTAAGTTATTCATTATTACTTCCAATTTCTAGCGCATGTAAACCTAAATAACCTCTCGATGAAATCAGACCGAGAGTGTGCAACCTAGTTGATACAACAACGTTTTGACATCTGGCACCTTGATATCATTTAGGTATTTAAAGTGTATCTCGAACCCTAATATCGATGCTAGCCACCCTACCCTCAAAAGCAAATTTAGTTACAATAACAAAGCTTGTCGCCTCACCATACATTTAGGGATACGGATGAACCAACTGCAACGCTTTTACCAATGGATCGCCACTTCACCTCCGCTTTTCAAGTTACGCCCTCCGTTTGCAACCTTAGAAGATGTCTCGGTCAAACCTTTGAATAGCTCAGAACAATACAATGGTAATCCGAGACTGGGTTTTTTATATCAGCACCTATGCACTGCGGCTCTTTCTAATTCAGAACGATATCAGATTATTGCCGAAGAAATTCAGTTAAACGACGCTGAAGGTAAGACCATTGGTGCTGTCGATTTGGTGTTGAGGAATACAGAATCAAATCAGATAGAACATTGGGAAGTGGCGATTAAGTTTTATCTTCTTTACAACGGCATTTGGTATGGCCCGAATGCTCACGACCAGTTACATGCGAAATTGGATAGAATGCTCACGCATCAACTGAAAATGAGCGATCGCCCGGAATTTCAAAAAATAATTCCTTTAAACGACTCTCCAGAAGAGCGCCTAATGATGCAAGGACGACTCTATATTAATCCGTTTACTCCAGAGCCAACTCCTAAGGAGTGCTTGGGTTATGAATTAAATCCAAGTCAGATTAGTGGTTACTGGTGCTATCAAAGTCAATGGGATTTAATTAGTAAACCCCTTTATCATTTACATAAACCATGCTGGGCGACCGGTACAGACGATTTCTCTCAACCTATTGAAAAGCCTTTAGATCGATTCATACACGCACAAACGGAAGACGGTCAATTCTGGTTTGTGGTACCAGATTCATGGCCCGGAGATAAAGCTGTTCGAGGCACTCAAACATGAAAGGGTTGATGTTTTCACATCAACCCTTTGCTAGATACATTGACCATTGGATGTTTTACAAACCAGCGGCTGCAAATACTTGATTAACTATTTCTTGTGCTTCAGCTTCGATTTGTTTCAGATGTTCTTCACCTATGAAGCTTTCACAGTAAATCTTGTAGATATCTTCTGTACCTGATGGACGAGCAGCGAACCAACCGTTAGCTGTCGTTACTTTAAGGCCACCAATCGCAGCACCATTGCCTGGTGCATGCGTTAGACGAGCAGTGATCTCATCACCTGCTAGAGTTTCAGCCGCAACCATTTCTGGTGACAACTTCTTCAATACGTCTTTTTGTGGGCCATTTGCTACAGCTTGAATACGGTTGTACTTCGACTCACCGTGCTTCGCCGCTAGCTCTTCATAGTAATCTTGTGGGTTCTTACCCGTTACCGCAGTGATCTCTGCTGCTAGAAGGCATAGCAAGATGCCATCTTTGTCTGTTGACCAAGGCGTGCCATCTTTACGAAGGAAAGACGCACCAGCACTTTCTTCGCCGCCGAAACCAAACTTACCAGTGTACAGACCGTCTACAAACCATTTGAAACCAACAGGCACTTCACATAGCTCACGACCTAGATCCGCAACAACACGGTCAATCAGCGCACTTGAAACTAGTGTTTTACCAACAGCGACATCTTTACCCCACTCGTCACGATGACGGTACAAGTAGTCAATACAAACGGCTAAGAAGTGGTTCGGGTTCATCAAACCTTTTGGCGTAACGATACCGTGACGGTCGTAGTCAGGATCGTTACCAAATGCTAAATCGTATTCGTCTTTCAGTGCCAATAGACCCGCCATTGCGTAAGGAGAAGAACAGTCCATACGCACAACGCCGTCTTTATCTAGCGACATGAATTGGAAAGAAGGATCGATAGATTCACTTACTAGCGTTAGGTCTAGGTTGTATGCCTGACCAATTTGACGCCAGTAATCGATACCGCTGCCACCCAATGGATCTACACCAATCTTCAGGTTCGCTTTTTGGATTGCTTCCATATCGATAACGTTCACCAGGTCATCAATGTATGGCTTCACCAAGTCCATCTCTACAAACAGATCCGATGCTTTTGCTTCTGCTAGTGGTAGGCGTTTAACACCTTGTAAACCTTCAGCAATCAATTCGTTCGCACGATCTTCGATAGCTTGAGTCAACTCAGCTTCTGCAGGACCACCATGTGTCGGATTGTATTTGATACCGCCGTCTTGTGGTGGGTTATGTGATGGGGTAATAACGATACCGTCTGCTTTTTCATCGTGTTTGATGTTGTAAGTCAGAATCGCGTGTGAAATACCCGGTGTTGGCGTGTAACCGTTGTCTTGTTGGACAATCACTTTCACACCGTTTGCAATCAGTACTTCAATCACACTTGAGAAAGCAGGCTCAGATAGCGCATGCGTGTCTTTACCCACAAACAACGGGCCAATTGTGCCTTGCTCAGCACGAACTTCTGCTACCGCTTGAGCGATCGCTAAAATGTGGTTTTCGTTAAAAGTGTGCTTGTCTGCAGTACCGCGGTGGCCAGAAGTACCAAATTGAACTTTGTGTTCTGCGTTTGCCGCGTCTGGTTGAAGTAAGAAGTAGTTAGCAACGAGTGCTGGGATATTGTGAAGATCTTCCTGCTGCGCTTTTTGCCCAGCACGAGGGTGCATAGCCATGTTTGACATCCTTTCTTTCAATACAAATAAAATTAAAAAAGCCTCATAATATCCGCTCACTGCGACGCATTATGAGGCTTCTATCAGGTTTCTTAGATTGAACCTGTTACTTTTTCTATTAAGTCAGGTTGGAACCCCATGTGTGCCATCACTTGTTCAACCATCTGTCTTTTACGACTTGTATTGTTATTCGTGATAACCCAAAACGGTGTGCCAGGAATGGCTTTTGGCTTGGTCGTATTACCGTTTGCTAGCAAGGTTTCTTCATTATCTGCAAAGTACACGCGTTTGCGTCCTTTTACATTCGTAGCCTGGGCGAAACCTTCTGGATTCAATTTATGTAAGGTCGATAATACCAACATAAAGCGATCAATCGCTTTTTTTAGACCGGCAAACTCATCAGAAATAAGCAGCGAACGCATTTCTTTCACTACATCAACAGATTCCGTTTTACCCGCATCTTTACTTACTACAATCCCTTGTGGCTTCTCTACTACAGGCGCGGCTTTAGCTTCCTGCAACTGACCATCAAGGTTTAAAAGGCGTCGCAAAATATCCGAGGCGCTTTCACCGATATGCTTAGTTTGACTAGCTATATAACGGTATAGATCCTCATCAACCTCAATTGTTTTCATTCGCTTTTCACATTCTCAATGTTTAAACTCTGGGGGATTATAACGAGATCCACGCGGATACTCCACGTTAAACCCATCACGAATAAGATAAAATGTCAGCATTACTCAACTATAAGCAGGAAGGCCAAGGCCAAACAGTTGTTTTGATTCACGGATTGTTTGGTAGTTTAAGTAATCTGGGTCTACTCGCCCGCGATCTTATTAAAGATCACACGGTGATCAGTATTGATCTGAGAAATCACGGCCTCTCTTTCCACTCCGAAGTCCATAACTATACCGATATGGCAAAAGATGTGGCTCAGCTCCTTCAGCACTTAAACGTTGAGCCATCTATTGTTATTGGTCACTCCATGGGCGGAAAAGTCGCGATGGCTCTTGTGGACATTGCGCCAAATGTAGTCAAGCAGTTAGTCGTTCTCGACATGGCGCCTGTAGCCTACACTACGAACCGTCACGATAATGTTTTTAACGGCTTACATGCTGTTATTAATGAAAAACCAGCAAATCGACAGCAAGCCATGGATATCCTAGCTCAACATATTGAACTCGATGGTGTAAGACAATTTCTCTCTAAATCACTGTACAAAAATGGCGATAAGATGGATTGGCGGTTTAACGTACCGAGCCTTTTTGAGAATTATGACCAAATTATTGGCTGGCAAGAAATCACACCAACAGATATCCCAACTTTATTTATCAAAGGCGGCGACTCTGACTACTTAATGCCAGAACATCAGCCGGCAGTGAAGCGACAATTTAACCATGCTAAAGCACACATTATCGCTGGCACTGGTCACTGGTTACACGCCGAGAAACCGACAGAAGTAATGAGAGTCATTCGAAAATACATTTCGAGTTAACAAATTCGAAAAGCAACACTAGATTATTGAAATAACCCTTCTTGTAGTGCATTAACTTTACCGTTTAACAGTGGTATAGTGCGCCCAAGATTTTTCGGCATGAAGGGCTAAAATGCTTTACGACTATATGGATATGCTCGAGTCTATTGGGCTCGATCTTCTTTTTGCTGCTATCTTTTTTTTCATCGGGATGGCGATAAAAGATGTGCTAAAGCAAGGCAATGTACCTGTTTTTGGTCGTCGTATTGTGTGGTTAGTCCTTTTCCTAGGCTGTGCTGGCTTTATTGCAAAAGGTGTAATTCAGCTAACTTGGGAAGGCTCAGGGTTAGGTTAAACCCTTAGTAACATCGCCAATAACAAACAATGTAAAGGTATAGACTCTATGGCAAGTGTAGGTATCTTCTTCGGTAGCGACACAGGTAATACTGAAGCCGTTGCAAAGATGATTCAAAAGCAACTAGGTAAACATCTAGTTCACGTTCAAGACATCGCGAAAAGCAGCAAAGAAGACATTGATAACTTCGATCTTCTTCTTCTAGGTATCCCAACTTGGTACTACGGCGAAGCACAATGTGATTGGGATGACTTCTTCCCTGAGCTTGAGCAAATCGACTTCTCTACTAAGCTAGTGGCTATCTTTGGCTGTGGCGACCAAGAAGACTACGCAGAATACTTCTGTGACGCGATGGGCACAGTCCGTGATATCGTTGAATCTAAAGGCGGCACAATTCTTGGCCATACCTCGACAGAAGGCTACGAATTTGAAGCGTCTAAAGCACTTGTTGAAGGTGACGAAAGCCAATTCGTAGGTCTATGTATTGATGAAGACCGCCAACCAGAATTGACTGACGAGCGTGTTGAAAGCTGGGTTAAACAGATCTATGAAGAGATGTGTTTAGCTGAGCTAGAAGGCTAATCAAATTGAATGATGCAAAGACCTCCACTTGGAGGTCTTTTTGTATGTATTGTCACACAGCATCGGTAAGTACTTCCTCTTCGCGATACTGAGGTTTCTTTCTTACATAAAGCTTGCGTTGAACCTCTGAAACCACATTCCCCTGTTTATCTTTTACATGAGTAATAAACTCAGGAAAACACTTTTCTCCATTCCGTGTCATTTGATAAATGTTTTCCAGCATCCCTTCAGTGACCTCAAATTCTGCAAACAAATCACTTTGCCCCGGCTTAATAAAGTTAATGCTTGCCTCTTTATCCCACACATAATATTCCTCTCGTAGAATCCCCATCAGCATCAACGAGTAAATAGGATCAGTTAAAGAGAAAATACTGCCGCCATATTGGGTGCGATTGGCATTTTTATTCCACCAGCGAAGCTTTAAACGTACCTTTACAGTACGGAAGTCTTGAGAAATATGTAAGATTTTAATACCCGCCCCCCAAAAAGGAGGCCAAATATTGAGTGCGAACTTTACAATTCCTGGTTTGTATATCTTCGCTAGTCGCCTATTCATCGCTATCCCTGCCCTCTCCAAGCTTAATGTTACACAATTGTAACTGGTCAGAGCTGTAATATAATGGACCTGTTTCTAATTTACAAAAAGATTCTATTAACCCTTTGAAGTTCGTGGTTTAATGTTCCGAACGCTTATCCTATAATGGTAGGAAGATTGAATTCTGTTAAATCGCTGCAGATGATCCAACGGGAAAGTATATGTCAGATAATAATCAGGCGCTGAAGGATGCGGGTTTAAAAGTAACCCTTCCGAGGCTAAAAATTCTAGAAGTACTTCAGCAGCCAGACTGCCAGCACATCAGTGCTGAAGATTTGTACAAAAAGTTGATTGATCTAGGTGAAGAAATTGGCCTAGCAACTGTTTACCGAGTTCTAAACCAGTTCGACGATGCTGGTATTGTAACTCGTCACCACTTTGAAGGTGGAAAGTCAGTCTTCGAATTATCGACTCAACATCACCACGACCACCTAGTGTGCCTAGACTGTGGTGAGGTAATTGAATTTTCTGACGATCTTATTGAAGAACGTCAAAAAGAGATTGCAGCTAAGTACAATGTCACACTAACAAACCACAGCTTATACTTGTACGGCAAGTGTAGCGATGGTGGTTGTAAAGACAATCCAGATGCACACAAACCGAAAAAATAAGGGTTTGTTAATTTAAAAAGTAAACGTCAGCACATGCTGGCGTTTTTTGTTTCTAGAAGTCAGTACCTTAGACGTCAGTACTTTGGTTACAGAACAAAAGCTACTAAACACCCATCTTTTTTCTCCACAGTTTTGCACATCTATATAGCACTCTGTGGGATTAGGTATAAAAAATGCCAGCGTTTGCTGGCATTTTTTCATCGTTCTCAGCATTAATTGAGATTATTGATTCTCAATTTTTGCCCAGGTATCACGTAGACCAACCGTGCGGTTGAATACTAGATTATCTGCTGAAGAGTCTTTCGAGTCTGCACAGAAGTAACCCATACGTTCAAACTGGTAACCTTTTTCTGCTTCTGCAGAAGCTAGGCTAGGCTCGACGAAGCCATTGATCACAACTAATGATTCAGGATTGATAGTAGAAGCAAAATCTTCCGCTGCGCCTGGGTTTGGCACCGTAAATAAACGATCGTACAGGCGAATTTCCGCTGGAAGAGCTTTATCAGCTGACACCCAATGAATAACGCCTTTCACTTTACGACCATCTGCTGGGTTTTTACCTAGCGTATCTGCATCGTAAGAACAGAAGATCGTTGTGATGTTGCCTTCGGCATCTTTCTCAACGCGCTCAGCTTTGATCACGTAAGCACCACGTAAACGAACTTCTTTACCTAGCACTAAACGCTTGTACTTTTTGTTCGCTTCTTCACGGAAGTCTTCACGCTCAATCCACAATTCACGCGTGAATGGCACTTCACGCATGCCCATTTCTGGTTTATTTGGGTGGTTGGCAACTGTCAAGTTTTCTACTGCGCCTGCTTCAAAGTTTTCGATAACAACTTTAACAGGATCCAGTACAGCCATTGCACGCGGAGCGTTCTCGTTTAGGTCATCACGAATACAAGATTCTAATGAACTAAACTCGATCATATTTTCTTGCTTCGTTACACCAATACGCTTACAAAACTCACGAATAGATGCAGGTGTGAAGCCACGACGACGCAGACCTGAGACAGTCGGCATACGTGGATCATCCCAACCATTAACCAGTTTTTCAGTAACTAGCTGGTTAAGCTTACGCTTAGACATCACTGTATATTCAAGGTTTAAACGACTGAACTCGTATTGATGTGGACGGCTTTCGATCGTGATGTTGTCTAGAACCCAATCGTACAGACGACGGTTATCCATGAATTCAAGCGTACAAATAGAGTGCGTAATGCCTTCTAATGCATCAGAAATACAGTGCGTAAAGTCGTACATTGGGTAAATGCACCACTTATCACCAGTTTGGTGGTGCGTAGCAAAACGCACACGGTATAAAACTGGATCGCGCATGACCATGAATGAAGAACCCATGTCGATTTTAGCACGAAGACACGCTTTACCTTCTTCAAATTCACCAGCGCGCATTTTTTCAAACAACGCCAAGTTCTCTTCAACAGAACGGTCACGGTATGGACTTGGTTTACCTGGCGCCTTTAGTGTGCCGCGGTATTCACGAATTTGCTCTGGACTTAGCTCATCTACGTACGCTAAGCCTTTGTTAATCAATTCAATTGCATATTCGTAAAGCTTATCGAAGTAGTTTGATGAGTAACATACTTCACCACTCCACTCAAAGCCCAACCAGTTTACATCTTTCTTGATAGACTCAACGTATTCGATGTCTTCTTTTTCAGGGTTTGTATCGTCGAAACGCAGATTACATTGACCCTGGTAGTCCTGAGCAATACCGAAGTTCAAACAGATAGACTTAGCATGACCGATATGCAGGTAGCCATTTGGCTCCGGCGGGAATCGAGTATGCACGCTAGTGTGTTTACCATCCGCTAGATCTTTATCAATGATCTGGCGAATAAAGTTTGATGGACGAGCATCAGCTTCACTCATCTATAGCACCTCAAAAATATTAGTATTGTCAGAGAAAACGGAACCCTGTATCCAAGTATGGTTTCACAGAGTACATTGTTCCTAATGATCCACAATTCTAAGCAATTAGACAACAAGAACTCGCTCTAAAACGACAATATTTATCGAGTTAGCGTGAAAGCAAAGCAGATTCAAAGGGCCTAAACGAAAAAAGGCCTCCTGCGGAGGCCTTTTGCGATGTTGTAGTATCAATTGTTTGCAATACCAATAACAAACAATCACACCACTATTAAACAGTTAAGCTGGTAGCTGAACACCACTTAAGTCTTCATCTTTAGATACATTCTTCATCTCACCAGCAACAATCTCTGCTAGTGGACCAAGAATAACTTGTAGGTTGTTTGTACCTAGCTTCACAACTCCCATAGCTCCAAGATCTTTCAGAGTTTTCTCATTGATAACGCTCATATCTTTCACAGAAAGGCGCAAACGAGTAATACAGGCATCGATAGAACTTAGGTTGTCATGACCGCCAAGTGCTTTCAAGTACTGACGAGCAAGCTCTGAAGAATTGCTTGATCCAGCCACGTTAGATGAAGCTTCTTCATCATCTTCACGTCCCGGTGTTTTAAGGCCAAACTTAACAATCACGGTACGGAACACGAAGTAGTAAACCGCAAAGAAACCAAGACCTTGTACAATGAGCATGTACCAGTTTACCGCTAGCGGGTTACGAGTCGACAATACTAAGTCGACTAAACCAGCAGAGAAACCGAAACCTGCAATCCACTGCATTGATGCCGCGATATAAACTGATAGACCAGTCAGCGCTGCGTGAAGAACGTACAGTCCTGGAGCAAGGAACATGAATGCAAATTCAAGTGGTTCTGTTACACCTGTAAAGAATGAAGCAAACGCAGCTGCAATCATGATAGATGCCACTTTCTCTTTATTCTTTGATTTCGCAGTATGGTACATCGCTAGAGCAGCGCCTGGTAAACCAAACATCATGATTGGGAAGAAGCCCGCTTGGTACATCCCCGTAACACCTACCGTTGCCGTGCCTTCAGCTAATGATTTCGCACCGCCAAGGAAGTTTGGAATGTCATTAATACCAGCAACATCAAACCAGAACACTGAGTTTAGTGCATGGTGCAGACCAACAGGAATTAGAAGACGGTTGAAGAATGCATAAACACCTGCACCTGCTTCACCCATACCTTGAATGTTTTCGCCAAAACTGACCAGACCGCCGTAAACTGATGGCCAAACGTACATCAGGATGAACGCAATAACGATACCAGCAAAAGACGTTAGGATAGGTACAAGACGCTTACCAGAGAAAAACGCCAGTGCTTTGTGCAGCTCTACGTGAGAAAAACGGTTGTACAACTCAGCAGAAACAATACCAACCAAGATACCTACGAACTGGTTATTGATTTTACCAAATGCAGCAGGTACTTCACTTGGGTCAATGCCTTGAATTTGTGATACTGCACCAGGGGCCAAAAGCGTTGTGACAACTAAGAAGCCCACGAAGCCTGAAAGTGCAGCGGCGCCATCTTTGTCTTTAGACATTCCGTAAGCAACACCAACAGCGAACAATACTGACATGTTGTCAATGATCGCTGCACCAGCTTTAATAAGAAATGCAGCAAGTGCACTGTTTGCGCCCCAGCCATTTGGGTCGATCCAGTAGCCAATACCCATGAGTATTGCTGCTGCAGGAAGTGTGGCAACCGGCACCATAAGCGCCTTACCCACCTTCTGGAAGTATCCGAGAATGTTCACCTTAAGTTCCCCCTATAGGATTAGATGTTATGTTGAATGACTTATTTCAGCCGTCCAATTTAGTCATCCTAAGTTTATGATATTAATTTTGCTCCGCAAATTAAAAGCTCACCGTTTGTGATCATAATCACCACAATTTGCCCTTTCGGAAGGTTTTTGCTAGCGAGATCATAAAACTTATTTTATTATACGAAAAAATGGCGTTTTAAAGATAATATTCTCGCACTTTATGCAAGGCAGAATCAGTGTTATTTTGGTATCTAGGCGGGTAAATCACTGTAACTTTGCTCTGAAAAAGAATCATAAAAAACCATACAATTATTACTTTTCAGTTAGTTACTATGACAATAACATCGATAAAACGCGACTTGCTGTATGTGACTCGTTATCTAATTCAGTGATACAAACTAAGTACCCATATGACTGAAGCAGTCTCTACTTAGATAACGATATAGAAATTGAATTCTCATCTATAAGGACTAGCTGACTATGTACGCGCTAAGTAACTGTAAAATTTATACCGGTAGTGATGTTCTTACCGATCATGCGGTCATCATCGAAAACGATCTTATTCAATCTATTGTGCCAGTTTCTGAGCTACCTCAAAGCATCGAAGTAAAAGACCTTGCAGGCGCTAATCTAAGTCCAGGCTTTATCGATCTGCAGTTGAACGGTTGTGGCGGTGTAATGCTAAACGATGCAATTACCCCTGAAACCATGCAAATCATGCACCAGGCAAACCTCAAATCTGGCTGTACTAGCTTCCTGCCAACACTCATTACGTCATCTGATGAAGATATGCGAACTGCAATTGCCGCAGCTCGTGAGTACCACAACAAGTATCAAAATCAATCGCTTGGTTTACACCTCGAAGGTCCTTACCTTAACGTCGCGAAAAAAGGCATCCATAACGTCGATTTTATTCGCCCATCAGACGAAAGCATGATCGACCTTATCTGCGCAAACGCCGATATCGTAGCGAAAGTAACGCTAGCACCTGAGCATAACGACCCAGAGCATATTGCGCGATTAAAGGCTGCTGGCATCGTGGTTTCAATTGGCCACACAAATGCAACCTACGCCGAAGCACGTAAAAGCTTTGAAGCAGGCATTACTTTTGCTACACACCTCTTTAATGCAATGACACCAATGGTTGGTCGTGAACCAGGAGTTGTTGGTGCAATTTACGATACTCCTGACGTATACGCTGGCATTATTGCTGATGGTTTTCACGTCGACTACGCAAACATCCGAATTGCTCATAAAATCAAAGGTGAAAAGCTTGTTTTGGTGACGGATGCCACAGCTCCAGCAGGTGCTAACATTGATCACTTTATTTTTGTCGGTAAGAAAGTATATTACCGAGATGGTAAGTGTGTTGATGAAAATGGCACGCTAGGCGGCTCAGCTTTGACAATGATTGAAGCAGTTCAGAATTCAGTTGAGCACGCGGGGATCGCTTTAGACGAAGCTCTACGAATGGCCACGTTATACCCAGCAACAGCAATTGGTGTTGAGGATCGCCTTGGCCGAGTTCGAAAAGGGATGGTTGCAAACCTGACTATTTTCGATCGTGACTTTAAAGTAAAAGCGACGGTTGTTAACGGACAATACGAGCAAAATTAAGCATGAATGGCGGACAGATTGGTAATGTAGATTTAGTAAAACAGCTTAACAGCGCTGCGGTATATAGGCTGATTGATCAGCAAGGTCCTATCTCCCGTATTCAAGTCGCGGACGTGAGTCAGCTCGCGCCTGCTAGTGTTACCAAAATAACCCGCCAACTTTTAGAGCGCGGCCTTATTAAGGAGGTCGCCCAACAAGCTTCAACTGGTGGTCGTCGTGCGATCTCTTTGACTACTGAAGTCAAACCTTTTCATTCGATTGCCGTTCGCTTAGGTCGAGATTACGTACAGTTCAGTTTATACGATTTAGGTGGTACCGCGCTGGCAGAAGATCAGCATGAACTGCACTACACTAACCAAGCAGACTTAATCGCAGGACTTATCGATTTATTAAAAGATTTCGTAAGCCGTTGCGAAGACAAAATTGATCAACTCATCGCTATCGGCATCACTTTACCGGGCCTTGTTAACCCAACAACTGGCGTGGTCGAATACATGCCTAATACCGATATCGATAATCTTGCTCTCGGTGAAATTGTTGGGGAGAAGTTTAATACAGCATGCTTTGTTGGCAACGACGTACGTGGCATGGCGTTGGCTGAGCACTACTTTGGAGCAAGCCAAGACTGCCAGGATTCTATTTTGGTTAGCGTCCACCGCGGTACTGGCGCAGGTATTATCGTTAACGGCCAGGTTTTTCTTGGTTTTAACCGCAACGTCGGTGAAATTGGTCATATCCAAATTGACCCGCTTGGTGAGCAATGCCAATGTGGAAACTTTGGCTGTTTAGAAACCGTAGCTGCAAACCCAGCGATTATTCAACGAGTGAAGCAACTGATTACTCAAGGATACGAATCAAGCTTAACCGACCTTGAAAACATCACAATTGAAGCGGTATGTCAGCACGCAATGAATGGTGATGAACTTGCGAAACAGAGTTTAGTGCGAGTGGGCAACCAGCTAGGTAAAGCGATTGCGATTACGGTTAACTTATTTAATCCACAGAAAATTGTAATTGCTGGCGATATTACTGCAGCACAAGATATTGTTTTCCCTGCAATTCAACGCAACGTAGAGAATCAATCTCTTAAAACTTTCCATAACGACCTCCCTATCGTGGCTTCTCACATTGATAAGCAGCCAACGATGGGCGCATTTGCGATGATTAAACGCGCTATGCTAAACGGAGTTTTGTTACAAAAGTTACTGGAAGACTAAGTTTATACAACCAATTGAGTTACAATCTCGGGCTGTGTTTTCACAGCCCGTTTTTGTATATCAGGAATACAGCTCAACAGTATGGAAATTATTCTAATTACAGCCGCTTTTTTAGCTGGTTTTATTGCGCTTAAATGCAGCCTCCCTCCCCTCGTTGGTTTTCTACTAGCTGGATTTGGCTTGCATGCATTTGGTTACCAAAGCAATGACGTTATTGTCACTCTCGCAGATCTTGGTGTTACTCTTCTTCTGTTTACTATTGGACTCAAACTCGATGTAAAAACCCTGCTGTCCAAAGAAATATGGGGAGGGGCAACCGCCCACAACATACTCTCTACCGCTTTTTTTGCCCTAGCGTTATCCGGCTTAAAACTACTGGGCTTGACTTCGCTAGCCAGTATGGACGGCAGCCAAATCCTGCTTTTAGCTTTTGCACTATCGTTCTCTAGTACCGTTTTTGCCGTAAAAGCATTGCAAGAAAAAGGCGAAATGAACGCGACCTACGGCACACTCGCGATCGGTATCTTGGTCATGCAAGATATTTTTGCCGTAGTATTCCTGACTGCTTCAACCGGAAAAGTCCCAGAATGGTATGCCATCGGTTTGTTCGCACTGCCTTTCCTTCGTCCCCTATTCTATAAGCTGCTCGATAAAGTTGGCCACGGCGAAATGCTGGTGCTATTCGGTATTTTCTTCGCGCTTGTTGTCGGTGCTGGGCTATTCGAGTTGGTCGGGATGAAACCAGACTTGGGCGCGCTAATTTTAGGCATGCTACTCGCAGGTCACCCAAAAGCCTCAGAACTATCCAAGTCATTATTCAATATGAAGGAGCTCTTTTTAGTCTGCTTCTTTTTGAACATTGGTTTATCCGCCTCATTGAGCGTGAATGGCGTCGTTCTCGCCCTGCTATTTATCTTACTGCTACCAATCAAAGGACTCTTGTACTTCGTCACTATTAATCATTTTAAGTTTCGAGTACGTACCTCTTTGCTCGCCTCTTTATCACTATTTAACTACAGTGAGTTTGGTCTTATTGTTGCTGGGTTGGCCTATAAAATGGGCTGGATGCCAAGTGATATGCTTGCTGCGATTGCGGTTGCGGTGTCGGTATCCTTTGTAATTTCCGCGCCACTTAACCGCCTTAGCCATAAAATTTATCAACATTCAGGTAAGTGGCTGCAAGAGACAGCGGTAGAAAAGCTCAATCAACGCGACCAACTCATCAACCCAGGTCATGCCCAAGTATTGATCTTAGGTATGGGGCGTATTGGAACGGGCGCTTATGATGAGCTACGTTCACGCTATGGCAAAATTTCATTGGGTATAGAAATTCGTGAAGACGCTGCACATCATCATCGTTCAGAAGGAAGAAATGTGATTTCTGGTGATGCCACCGACCCGGATTTCTGGGAGCGAATTTTAGATACAGGTCATGTAAAACTGGTTCTGCTTGCAATGCCACATCATCAAGGTAACCAAACAGCACTTGAGCAGCTTAAACGCAGAAAATATAAGGGGCAAATTGCCGCTATCGCCGAATACCCAGATCAATTGGAAGGCTTACTTGAAAATGGCGTTGACGCAGCATTCAATATTTATAGTGAAGCTGGTAGCGGTTTTGCTCGACACGTCTGTAAACAACTTCAACCTAAATTCACACCAATTAAATAAGCAACAGCACTGATATTTTTCGGAAGGCTTTCTATTGATAGAAAGCCTTTTTTGTATAGTTTTTATACCAAACCTTGATCTCATTCACCAAAATAACGGTTGAGTTAAATATTTTCCATACAACAAGGCCTTTTATCATTTTTTTAATCACAAAACGTTGCTTTTTTTATTAGTAATGGCAAATTTAAACCATACCGATTAGAAATTGTTTAGTTTAGTAAGGATGTAGTATGTGTTCAGTATTTGGCATTTTAGACATTAAAAGCGATGCAGCCGCATTGCGCCCTATCGCATTAGAGATGTCGAAAAAACTTCGTCACCGTGGCCCAGACTGGTCTGGGATTTACTCTTCAGAGCGTGCTATTTTAGCGCACGAGCGCTTGGCGATTGTTGGTCTAAATAGTGGTGCACAGCCGCTATACAGCCCTGATAAGAAGCTCATCCTTGCCGTCAATGGTGAAATCTACAACCATAAAGAAATTCGTGCTCGTTACGAAGGAAAGTACGAATTTCAAACCGATTCAGACTGTGAAGTCATTCTTCCACTTTACCAAGATATGGGTGCAGATCTCCTTGAAGAACTAAACGGTATTTTCGCTTTTGTGCTCTACGACGAAGAAAAAGATGAGTATTTAGTCGGACGTGACCATATTGGTATTATCCCTCTTTATCAAGGTCACGATGAGCATGGTAACTACTATGTGGCATCAGAGATGAAGGCTCTTGTTCCAGTATGTAAAACAGTAAGTGAATTCCCTCCTGGTAGCTATTACAGCTCTAAAGATACTGAGCCAACACGTTACTATGTTCGTGACTGGAACGAGTACGCAGCAGTACAAGGTAACAGCACTAGCAAAGAAGAATTGACTGAAGCGCTAGAAGCGGCTGTTAAACGCCAACTAATGACTGACGTGCCTTACGGTGTACTTCTTTCGGGCGGTCTAGATTCTTCTATTACATCTGCGGTAGCAAAACGCTTTGCAGCGATGCGTATTGAAGATGATGAAAAGTCTGAAGCTTGGTGGCCTCAACTGCACTCTTTTGCTGTTGGCCTAGAAGGCGCGCCTGACCTGAAAGCCGCTCGCGAAGTTGCCGACCAAATTGGTACCGTTCACCACGAAATGACGTACACGATTCAAGAAGGTTTGGACGCGATTCGTGACGTGATTTACCACATTGAAACGTATGACGTGACGACTATCCGCGCATCAACACCTATGTTCTTAATGGGTCGTAAGATCAAAGCGATGGGTATCAAGATGGTATTGTCTGGTGAGGGCGCTGACGAAATCTTTGGTGGCTACCTTTACTTCCACAAAGCGCCAAACGCGAAAGAGTTCCACGAGGAGACTGTGCGTAAACTGCTTGCTCTGAACATGTTCGACTGTGCTCGTGCTAACAAGTCGCTGGCAGCATGGGGAGTTGAAGGACGCGTACCTTTCCTAGATAAAGAGTTCATTGATGTAGCAATGCGCTTGAACCCAGCAGACAAGATGTGTGGCAACGGTAAAATGGAGAAACACATCCTTCGTGAGTGCTTCGAGCACTACCTGCCAGAATCGATCGCATGGCGTCAAAAAGAGCAGTTCTCTGATGGCGTTGGCTACAGCTGGATCGATACGCTGAAAGAAGTAGCAGAACAGAAAGTGACAGACCAGCAGATGGAAACAGCTCAATATCGATTCCCATACAACACGCCAACGACAAAAGAAGGCTACGTGTACCGTGAAATCTTTGAAGAGTTATTCCCACTTCCATCAGCAGCAGAGTGTGTACCAGGAGGCCCTTCAGTAGCGTGTTCTTCAGCGAAGGCGATTGAATGGGATGAATCGTTCCAAAACTGTGTTGACCCATCAGGTCGTGCAGTACAGACCGTTCACAACGACTCATACTAATTCTCTACGATAAAGATAAGGGTTGGTTCGTCCAACCCTTTTAAAACAGACAAAAAATTAGATACGATCAAAAAGAGGTGCTTTTGCACCTCTTTTTATGTTTGATGGAATTAGGCTATTTTAAATCTAAATCACTATTGTCTATGCTGACAGGCACACGCTTGGTAATCATCTGAACTAGCATAATTGAGCGTTTCTCACCATCTTGTTCTTGGAAGATGGCATCTATGCCCGCAAATTGACCGCTTTTAACTCTAATTTGATCGCCTGGTTTTGGCATACATTCAGAAACGGTATTGTCATTACAACACTTTTCTAGCTGCATCAATTCGAAGACCAAGTCACCTTGAACTTCTTTCGGTTGAGCACCAAAACGCACAAAGTCAACAACACCTCGAGTAGAGCGGACTGAGGTGAAGTTTGGCCCTTGCTCATAATCAAAGTAAGCGAATACGTAACAAGGAAACAGCGGTTCCTCGACTTTTTGTCTTTTACCGCGCAAAATCTTCTCAACTTCTACAGTTGGATAAAAGCACTCTACACCTTGATTTTCAAGGTGTTGTTTCGCCCTAACCTGCTCCCCACGTTTACAATAAAGTAGATACCAACGTTTCATCTTTTTACTAGCCAATTCTATTTTGTTTTTATCCTAGCATTAAGCCAAAGTTGAGTCATTGATATTCAGTTTATCTATAAAAGTATGATTATACATCGCTCGCATTAACGACATTTTTCAGCAACTTACGATAAAGAAGTCCATAGGCAAAAATGGAAATTAAGTTTGTAGCACAACCAATACACCATCATATAATCTGCAAATCCAATCAAAAACAGCCACTTAACAAACAAAAATAGTTGAATGGCAAAATTTTATTATTTGTCACTCGTTGAATTGCATTGTATACGTAGAAGTCGTTAAAAAATGTAATAACTATTATTAGAAGAGCTTATGTCAAACCAACATCAATATTTTGGTCATCCACGTGGCCTGTTCTTATTGTTCGGTACAGAACTGTGGGAACGCTTTTCTTACTACGCAATGCGTGCCATTCTCGTGCTTTACCTTACTGATACAACAATGAATGGCGGCCTTGGCTGGTCAACCAAAGACGCATTAGACCTATACGGCATATACACAGGGCTTGTGTATATCACGCCTCTTATCGGTGGTTACCTAGCAGATAACTATTTAGGTCAACGTCGCTCAATTTTGCTTGGTGGCGCGTTAATGGCCATCGGCCAGTTTACTCTTGCACTTCCTGCTGATGCTTTAGGTATTGGTTCGCTACACAGTTTCTATTTAGGTCTTGGCCTACTTATCACTGGTAACGGTCTCTTTAAGCCAAATATCTCAACCATGGTTGGCGACCTTTATCAAGAAGGTGACAACCGTCGTGACGGCGCATTCACTATCTTTTATATGGGTATCAACTTAGGTGCATTACTTGCCGGCGTCGTTTCTGGCTCTGTGACAACCTCTTACGGTTGGAAAGCTGGCTTTGTTGCCGCTGGTGTGGGTATGCTGGTTAGCCTAGTGATGCAAATGGTACTGGCTCAATCATGGCTTGGTGATATTGGTCGCGAACCAGCGGCGAAACGAGATCTAAACAACAAAAACGCCACCACGAAGCAGCCACTCACCAAAGAAGAAGTGAATCGACTAAAAGTAATTCTGGTCATGAGCTTATTCACTATTGTCTTCTGGGCAGGCTTTGAACAAGCTGGTGGTCTGATGAACATCTACACTCAACAATATACTGATCGCATGATTGGTGGTTTCGAAGTTCCTGCTGCGTGGTTCCAATCACTAAACCCATTTTTCATTATTACTCTAGCGCCAGTTCTGGCTGTCCTTTGGGTAAAATTGGGTAAACGTGAACCTACTTCGCCAGTGAAATTTGCGATGGCACTATTTTTCTTGGCGATTGGTTTCCTTTGTATGGTTGGCGCAGTGCTAGAACAAGGTGGAGATACAACAGTAAAAACATCGATGTTATGGTTGGTCGGCGCTTTCTTCTTCCACACATTAGGCGAGCTGTGTTTATCACCAATTGGTCTTTCATTGGTGACTAAATTAGCACCGCTTCGCTTAGCTTCACTTATGATGGGTGCATGGTTTGGCTGTAATGCGATTGCTAACTATGTTGCGGGCTATGTGGGTTCTCACGTAGGCGAGTTAGGCGCTATGGCTATCTTTAGTGGTATTGCGGTCAGCGCAACCGTAAGTGGCGTAATTTTGCTCCTATTCTCTAATACACTCGTTCGCTGGATGCATGGCGCTGAAAATACGCACAGCACGGCAGAGCAAGTAGAAGAGCAGCAAGTACAAGTTGCTTGATCGCTCAACTAAACGTAGAAAGGGTCGCTATTGCGACCCTTTTTTGTATCTAAAGTTTAGATTGAACTAACTCAACCATCATCTCGATATGAAGTTCACTATCGTTCAAACAAGGGATGTAGGTAAAGTTTTCACCACCTGCTTCAAGGAAAATCTCTTTACACTCTTCCGAGATCTCTTCCAACGTCTCTAAACAATCTGAAGAAAATGCAGGGGTCACAACATTAATATTTTTCACACCCTTTGCAGGAAGTGCCTCTAGGGTCTTATCGGTATAAGGTTGAAGCCACTCTTCTCTCCCAAATCGGGACTGATACGTCATGCCAATTTGTTGTTCGCTTAAACCTAACGCTTTCCCAAGCAAGCGAGTCGTCTCTTCACAATGCTGTGGGTAAACATCACCATTGTCAGCATAGCGTTTTGGAATACCATGATAAGAACACAGCAGGTAATCTCCCTGACCATTCTTTTGCCAATGTTCACGAACTGAATGCGCTAACGCTTCAATGTATTTCGGGTGATTGTAATAATCACGAATAAAGCTAAAGCCTGGCATCACAGGCAGGTTCTTAAATGCTTTAGTGATTCCGTCAGAAACCGCTGCCGTTGTTGTGCCCGAGTATTGCGGATACAACGGTAAAACAATGACTTCATCAACGCCTTGCGCCAATAGGGCTTCAAAGCCTGATTGCAAACTTGGGTTACCATACGTCATACCAAGCTCTACAGGTATATCAAGCTTTTGTGCTAACTTTTCCGTTTGGCGTTTAGAGTACACCATCAACGGCGAGCCCTCTTCCATCCATACTGATTGATAGAGTTTGGCAACTTTAGGAGCTCGGATAGGAAGGATAACGCCGTGCAATAGTGGACACCAAAGCCATCGAGTCATGTCTACCACTCGGTGATCATGAAGAAACTGACTTAAAAAGCGCTTTACGGCAGGAGCGGTTGGTGCGTCAGGAGTTCCCAGGTTAACTAGGAGTACACCCTGTTTATTATTCTCTTTCATAACATCCTATTCATGGTAAACGGCTTGGTTCATATATTTAAGTAACCTCGAAGTAACGAATAGCCGAGCTGAAGTTAATTAGATATATGTTTACGAGTAAACTAAAAAAAGCGACCACTTGGGCCGCTTTCAATATATCAAAATATTAAATTTTTGACTTCAGCAAATTAAGATAGTGCTTTCTCGATATCCGCACTAACTTCAGCTACTTGCTTAGTACCATCAAACTTAAGGTACTTAGTCTTGCCTGCTTCAGCTTCTTTGCCGTAGTAGTTGATTAGCGGTGCAGTTTGCTCGTGGTAAACACCTAGACGAGCACGTACTGTTTCTTCTTTGTCGTCATCACGAACAACAAGATCTTCACCAGTTACATCATCTTTACCTTCCACTTTAGGCGGGTTGTAAACCACGTGGTAAGTACGACCAGAAGGAAGGTGAGCACGACGACCAGCCATACGCTCAACAATTACATCGTCTGCAACGTCAAATTCGATAACGTAGTCTACGTCTACGCCCATTTCTTTTAGGCCGTCAGCTTGAGGGATAGTACGTGGGAAACCATCTAGTAGGAAACCGTTTGCACAGTCTTCTTGAGCGATACGCTCTTTGATAAGACCAAGGATGATTTCATCAGAAACTAGCTGACCAGCGTCAATAACAGCTTTAGCTTGTTTACCAAGCTCTGTACCTGCTTTGATAGCAGCACGAAGCATATCACCAGTAGAGATTTGTGGAATACCGTATTTTTCCATGATGAAGTTTGCTTGTGTGCCTTTACCTGCACCTGGAGCACCTAGAAGAATGATGCGCATGATTTATCCTCTTTAATATTTAAGATTTATACCGAAGCTCACAATAGCTGACCTCTTAGACATCAAACCTGAGAAGCACCTGCAACGATAAGTTTCGGTATAACGTATATAGGCGAGCAAAAATACACGCCTTATTACTCACATTCAAGTCGCAGATTCTATCACAGGTTCTCTGAGCAAAGAGTGTATTAAGACTAAAGAATGTTAACAGTACCCTCTTTCACGCCCTATTGATTATTAACTCAGCACTTGAGATGCAAAATTTTGCGACAACAAACAAAAAGCTCGCGAAATGCGAGCTTTTTGATTTGCAGAGGTTATTACACCTTAGTCAAAAGTTGATTAACGGCTCCTAAGAACTCTGTTGGATCCTCAATAGAGCCTCGCTCCGCTAGCATTGCCTGACCAAGCAGAACTTCAACCCAGCGACCAAACGCTTCTTCATCGGCTTCGTCAGCCATACGCTTAACCAATTCGTGCTCAGGGTTTAGCTCAAAGATGTATTTCACTTCCGGCACAGCTTGACCAGCTGCCGCAAGAAGCTTCGCCATTTGAGTGCCCATTTCGTAATCGTCCGTTACCACAACAGCAGGCGTAGATGCGAGTTTGAAGGTCGTACGAACTTCTTTCACACGATCGCCTAGGTAAGACTTCGTGCGCTCTACAACCGACTTGAACTCTTCTTCGGTTTCTTTTTGCTTCTCTTTTTCTGCTTCATCTTCAAACTGACTTAGATCAAGCCCAGCCTTAGTGATTGACTGGAACTGTTTACCATCAAACTCAGTTAAGTAGTTCATCAGCCACTCATCAATGCGGTCGTACATCAAGATAACTTCAATGCCTTTCGCTTTGAACTGTTCTAAGTGAGGGCTGTTTTTCGCAGCTGCATAACTGTCTGCCGTCAAGTAGTAGATCTTATCTTGACCTTCTTTCATGCGCTCAACGTAAGACGCCAAGCCCACAGTTTGCTCAGAAGAGTCCACTTCAGTTGAAGCAAAGCGCAATAAACCTGCAACTTTCTCTTTGTTTGCAAAGTCCTCCGCAGGGCCCTCTTTCATCACAAGACCAAACTCTTTCCAGAATGATTGGTATTTCTCTTCGTCATTCTTGGCCATACGCTCGAGCATCGTTAGCACGCGCTTAGTACAAGCATTACGTAGAGACTGAGTCACTTTATTGTCTTGTAAGATCTCACGCGATACGTTTAGCGGTAAATCGTTTGAGTCTATTAAACCACGTACGAAGCGTAAGTATGACGGCATAAATTGCTCTGCATCGTCCATAATGAATACGCGCTGTACGTACAGTTTCAAGCCTGATTTGTGGTCGCGGTTCATCATATCCCAAGGTGCTTTCGATGGGATGTATAGTAAGCTCGTGTAGTCGTTTTTACCTTCTACACGGTTATGACTCCAGACCAATGGATCGGCAAAGTCATGTGATACGTGCTTGTAGAACTCTTGATACTCTTCTTCTGAAATATCAGATTTGTTACGCGTCCACAGTGCTTGGGCTTTGTTGATTTGCTCCCACTTTTTCTCATCTGTTTCCTTGCCTTCGTCATCACGAACGACAGTTTGGATTGAAACAGGAATGCCGATGTGATCAGAGTACTTACTGATAACGTCACGTAGACGCCACTCATTCAAAAACTCTTTACCCTCTTCACGCATATGAAGAATGATGTCGGTACCACGTGACTCTTTGGTAATGTTTTCGATGGTGTACTCACCTTCACCCGCTGAGTGCCATTGTACCGCTTCATCAGCGGCTAGACCCGCAGCGCGAGTGCGCACGGTAACGGCGTCAGCAACGATAAATGCCGAGTAGAAACCAACACCAAACTGACCAATAAGCTGAGAGTCTTTGCTCTGCTCTTCAGATAGCTTTGAGAAAAACTCGGCTGTTCCAGATTTTGCGATTGTTCCTAAGTGCTCAATCACATCATCACGGCTCATACCGATACCGTTATCAGAAATGGTTAAGGTATTTGCGCTTTCATCAAACGACAGTTTCACGCAAAGGTCTGCATTACCTTCGTATAGATCTGGGTTAGATAACGCCTGAAAGCGCAGTTTGTCTGATGCATCTGATGCGTTAGAGATCAGCTCGCGCAAAAAGATCTCTTTATTTGAATAAAGAGAATGGATCATTAAATGCAGTAGTTGTTTTACTTCTGATTGAAAACCACGAGTTTCTTTATTTTGAGATACGGTTTCGCTCATGTGTGCTCCATAACATCTAAACTAATTGGCTTTTTCATAGGGACAAGTTTGTGACTTTCCCCTTGAAATCACCTTACCGAGATGTCATTTAACATGTGGCTGACAAATGTAAATTCAAGGTCAATATTGCTAAAAACGGTGTTTTTTTAGAAAATTTTAATTATCCTACCCGTCTAAAAGCATCTAAAATGTCGTGCGCACTCCAAGCGCCCCGGTAATTTTGTGACATAAATCACCATAATTACAACATCATCCATCTAAGAAGAACTAAATGACTAACATTGGCACCAAATTTCTACTTGCTCAAAGGTTCACCTTTGATCCAAATAGTAATTCGCTCGCTGACCAACAAAACGGCAACGACGTTGTACGATTAGGAAGCAACGAAAGCCGTATACTTCTGATGTTGGCAGAGAGACCAAACGAAGTTTTAACCCGTAACGAGCTTCACGAGTTTGTTTGGCGTGAGCAAGGTTTTGAGGTGGATGACTCAAGCCTGACTCAAGCGATTTCTACTCTGCGTAAGATGTTGAAGGATTCAACAAAATCTCCAGAGTTTGTTAAAACGGTACCTAAACGTGGCTACCAACTCATTTGTTCAGTGGAACGCTTGAGCCCATTTTCTACTGACTCTAACACTGACGTTGAAGAAACCGCTTCTGAACACGAAGCGCCAGCAGTGGAGTTAGAAGCGAGCGATACACCACCAACAGAGATAGTGGCCGATACTACTGCTGATCTTGAGCCTCAAGTAGAGCCGACTAAAACTCAGCCGAAGCCAGCATCTAACACGATTAACTGGCTACCGCGTGTCATTATCTTTTTGTCTCTGCTGCTTCCTGTTTGCGTATTGTTATTCACGAACCCTGCGGAATCCCAATTCCGTCAGATTGGTGAGTATCAAAATGTACCAGTGATGACACCTGTAAATCACCCTCAAATCAACAACTGGTTGCCTTCAATAGAGCAATGCATTGAGCGCTACGTGAAGCACCATGCAGAAGACTCGTTGCCAGTGGAAGTGATTGCCACTGGTGGACAAAATAACCAGCTGATTCTGAACTATATTCATGACAGTAACCACTCTTACGAGAACGTAACACTGCGTATTTTCGCAGGTCAAAACGATCCAACAGACATCTGCAAATAAAGGAGGCCAATATGAAGATTAAATTAGCATCTGCGGTTTTGGCCGTATCCGTTCTTTTCAGCAGTTGGTTGTATTGGGGAAGTGACCTAAAAGTGGAGCAGCTCCTCACAGCAAACGAATGGCAGTCGACCATGGTGACAGTCATTACAGACAGCTTGCCTGACGATACTGTCGGCCCACTACGCCGAGTTAATGTTGAATCAAACGTGAAATATCTCCCTAATGGTGACTATATTCGCGTAGCAAATATAAAACTATTTGCTCAAGGTTCAACCGCAGAATCAACGATAAATATCTCGGAAAAAGGCCGCTGGGAAGTAAGTGACAACTATTTGTTGGTCTCGCCTTCGGAGTTTAAAGATATTTCATCTTCTCAATCAAAAGACTTTTCCGAAGCACAGCTACGTTTGATTACTCAAATTTTTAAGCTAGATGCGGAGCAAAGTCGTCGTATTGACGTCGTGAACGAAAAAACACTCTTGCTCACTAGCTTGAACCACGGTTCTTCGGTACTGTTTAAAAACTAATTTTGATTGGATGATAAGGGGGCAAGACGCCCCCTTTGTTTTGCTTATGGATTGGCTAGATACCACTACTCTCTTTTTCGGTTCACTAATCGCCAACACGCTGGCTTCACTTTCCGGTGGCGGAGCAGGCTTGCTTCAATTCCCTTTACTCATCTTTCTCGGCTTACCGTTCTCCGTTGCGCTAGGCACACATAAGGTGGCTTCGGTCGCTTTAGGCTTAGGCGCAGCAAGCACGCATTTAATATCAGGCACTATTAAATGGAAAATCGCGCTCTACCTTATCTTGTCCGGTAGTATTGGCGTGATTTTAGGGGCTAACTTAATTGTACAGATCCCTGATGGTATCGCGGAAAAGATGCTCGGTACGATGATCCTAGCGCTAGGTATCTACTCGCGATTTAAGACATCGCTAGGCCAAGCTGAAGTAATACGTAACCGTCATCCTATCGGTTGGGTTATTGGTGGAATTGGCTTACTGTTTATCGGCATCATTAACGGATCTCTTACCGCAGGTTCTGGTTTGCTCGTGACACTATTTTTGGTGCGCTGGTTTGGTTACGACTACAAACAAGCCGTTGCTTACACCATGATTTGTGTCGGCCTGTTTTGGAATGGCATTGGAGGCATTGCCGTCGTACAGGCAGGGGCGCCTATTCACTGGGCTTGGTTACCTGTTTTATTGTTAAGCTCTTTTCTAGGCGGCAGTTTAGGCGCATGGGCCGCGACTCGATACAGTAACAGAGTGATTAAAGTTGCATTCGAAATTCTCACGTTTGCCGTGGGCATCAAGTTGCTGGTTTAAAAAGATTAAAAGGAAAGTTTCATGGATAAAGCAATCATTGATATTTATTACTGCCGCCAGTGCAACTGGATGTTGCGTTCAACTTGGCTATCGCAAGAATTACTGCATACTTTTAGCGAAGAAATAGAAACAATCAGCTTACACCCGGACACAGGTGGTCGCTTCGAAATTTTCTGTAATGGCCAGCAAATTTGGGAACGGAAAAAAGACAGCGGCTTTCCTGAAGCCAAGGTGCTAAAACAGCGCGTAAGAGACATTATCGACCCAGAACGCGATTTAGGACATTCAGACACAAAATAGGGAGCAATTCGCTCCCTATTTTTTACTTAGTAAAACCGTTAAATCATGGTTTGTGCTAATACTTCGCCTTCTGGCGTTTTTACCGTTAGCTTATTGCCTTCTAGAGTACCAAAGCTTCTCGGTAAGCCATTACGTGGGAATGTCATCGAGCCTGGGTTGAATATAATGGCTCCATCTTGCATCTCTGCGACGGGAACATGTGTATGACCGTGGGCGATGATATCACCTTCACGCAGTGGCGGCCGTTTTTCAGAGTTGTACAAGTGACCATGAGTCAAAAAGATTCTCTTGCCAGATTCAAGTAGCACCCATGAGTAATCCATCATCATTGGAAACTTCAATAGCATTTGGTCTACTTCACTATCACAGTTGCCACGTACAGAAATAATTTGATCACTGTATTGGTTCAATAAGTCTGCTACCTGTGGAGGGTTGTAGCCTTCCGGAATAGGGTTTCGCGGCCCATGGTTTAGCGTATCTCCTAGCAAAATCAGGTGGTGCGCACCAGAAGCCAAAAATAGATCAATGGTTTCTTTAGTTGCTGGCAAAGAGCCATGCAGGTCTGAGGCAAAAAATAGTTTCACGACATCGTCTCCTCAAAAAGTATGAGGTCATTCTACGGCATTTTTTTAGCAGCTCAACCTACGACGGTTTGAATACTACTGATAGCGCAATGATTCAATGACCATAGGCAAAACATAGAACCATGCTGCATACGCTGTTCCAACCAACACCAGTATCCAAAACACCATCGACATAAATTTTGATTTGGCTAGATGGTGCAGCGGATCGGGCTCTCCGCATCCTGGACATGCATGAGCGCGTTTTGAGATTTGTTTCTCACACACGGGGCAAGAGACTAAAGGCATGATACAGATTCCTCGACATTAGGCTTAGGGCGCAAAGAATAATGGTGAATTAACACATATGCAACCTAACATATATTAAATATTTTAGTTCTTTGTAACAGTCGCTGACTTGAGAAAAAATTCGTTGATTTTTCATTTATATCAACCTATTACACTTCTTCTCGCACCATACCATTGATGACAATATTGTTATAACTCACCATCCCAATGACCTCGCCACTTTCAATGACCGGCGCTCTGCTTATGCCAAATCGCTCAAACAAACGGGCACAATATTTTACGTTCATATCTGGTTCGACACACAAAGCGGGCTTGGTCATGATTTCATAAATATTTGTGCGCTGAGGAGAACGATTATTCGCCAGCACCTTTTTGGCGATATCATTCATCAACACGATGCCATATTCATCATTATCATCTCGCTTTTTCACCACCAGCGCTTTGACTTGGTATTTTTTCGCTAGCGTTATGCCTTCGTATACGGTCATCAGTCCATCAACCATTACATACGTTGCCGCCATAACATCTCGAACTCTAATTATCGTTTGATCACTCATAATTCATCCTCGACTACTTTGGTCAATGTCTCGACTTGATGCGCGACACCGACTGCATCTTCAATATCGATCTGAATAGCAATCCCCTGTCCCGACTCTCTGTCAAATTCACCAACCTCATTAATGGTTTCTAATATGTGTCGAGAGAGATGCTCCTCGACCACAAACAGCAGCACATCTTTTTGCACTTCTAGCGTTAAACCAAAAAACGTTCGCTTTTGATTTAAACCTTGCCCGCGAGCATTGTTAATCACTGTTGCACCGGTCGCACCAGCATCGCGTGCAGCGTCCAACACCTTGTCTGTTTTGCTGTCTTCAACAAACGCAAGTATCAATTTAAAGCGCATTTTCTTCTTCCTCCGAGACGTTTTTATTCAGCCACTGGGTTATTTGCGCATAGCCCATCACAGAGATCATAGGAAATAGACTGGCAAACGCGATCAAGCCAAAGCCATCAATCATTGGGTTTCTTCCAGGGACGGTCGAAGCAAGCCCTAACCCTAATGCAGTTACAAGTGGGACAGTGACGGTAGAAGTTGTTACGCCTCCAGAATCGTAGGCGAGTGGAACAATAAGCTTAGGAGCGTAAAACGTTTGAATCACAACGACGATGTAACCCGCGATGATGTAATAATGAATGGGATCGCCCACGACAATCCGGTAACTCCCTAATGCAATACCAATTGCCACCCCAAACGCAACGGCTACGCGCAAGCCGTTAATACTGATACTGCCTCCAGAGACTTGGTTTGCTTTTATCGCTACAGCGATTAAAGAAGGCTCTGCAATCGTGGTACTAAAGCCTATAAAAAAGGCGAAGGTGTAAACCCAATAATAGTCGACCCACATTAAGGCTTTCCCTACCGATACTTTGAACTCTTGTAAAAACTCCGGCGCCGTTAATTGCACAGCCATCGTCTCCCCAAGTGGAAACAACGCCATTTCTAATCCAAGTAAAAAAAGAGCTAACCCGAAAATCACATAAACGAACCCAAGCAAAACTTTCTTAAGGTTGCTAACAGGACGCCTTAACACCGCTAACTGAAAACCAAAAATAATGCTGGCGATGGGAACGACGTCTCGAACGGTCGATAACAAAGTGTCTAGGAAATGATCAATTGAAATCATGTTACGACCATTCCGTAAACCATCACAAACATCATCGGTAACAGCGAGGCAAAAGCGATTAAACCAAAGCCATCCACCATAGGGTTACGCCCTTTAATAGAAGACGCTAAACCGACACCCAGTGCAGTGACCAAAGGTACTGTTATGGTGGACGTGGTTACACCTCCGGAATCGTAAGCAACGCCAATAATGGCTTCAGGTGCAAACCACGTCAGTATTACAACGCCGACGTAGCCGCCGATGATCATGTAATGAATTGGCCACCCTTTTAAGATGCGCAGAACGCCAATAACGATAGCGATCCCCACAGAAAGTGCCACCGTTACTCGTAGCCCTTGTCCATAATCCTGCATGGATTGCTCTGAGTTTGTGATCATCCCTCCTTCTGCCGCAACTTCTGATGCTTCTTCTGCTACGGCCGTTAATGCAGGCTCGGCGATCGTGGTGCCAAAGCCTAGACAAAACGCAAAAACTAACAACCAGAATACGCTGCCTTTTTTTGCAAAGGCTTGAGCCATACTCTCTCCGATAGGAAAAAGACCAAGTTCTAGGCCAAAGATAAAAAAGGTTAATCCTAAAACGACAAGCAACAAGCCAAAAAGAATGGAGACCAGGTTGGGCAGCGGCTCTTGCAAAACGACTAATTGAAAAAAAGTGATAACAATGATGATGGGTAATAAGTCACGAGCACTATTGAGGAGCGCTCGAAAAAGCGCAACAAATGCTTCCATGCCTATCCTCCTTGATTATGCAAACTGATTACGCTCGTTCCAATGAGCGATAACTTTTAGTCTGGCATAGATTTCACTCTTCTACCGTGAATGCACTAGCGCCATCTATAACATTTAGTTACATATTTTCTAATATGTGAAGTTAATAGTATCTCTGCCAGCTTGTCACTATCCCAGAAATAATGGTGTTGAGATGATCAAGCTAAGCACAAAACGACTATAATGTTCTAATACGTGTACATTCAAAGAGATAACATGAAGATATTACTCACAGGTGGCACTGGGTTTATTGGCTCGGAGTTGCTCAAGCTGCTATCAACTCACCAGGTTATGCTACTTACACGCTCTCCAGAGCGAGCAAAACAACGCCTACAGCATGCTGATCTGGGTAATATCGAATACCTTGACTCGCTCGAGTCGTTCGCCGATCTCAATCACGTTGATGCCGTCATTAATCTTGCAGGTGAGCCAATTGCGGATAAAAGGTGGACCAGCGAGCAAAAAGAAAAAATCTGCAAAAGTCGTTGGAAAATTACCGAGCAAATTGTTGAGCTGATCCACGCAAGTACCGAACCTCCCTCTGTTTTTATTAGTGGCTCGGCAGTTGGCTACTATGGTGATCAACAAGACCATCCGTTTGATGAGTGCTTACATGTTAATAGCGACGACTTTCCTCACGAGGTTTGTGCAAAGTGGGAGCAAATAGCCAAGCGCGCAGAGTCGGAACAAACACGGGTTTGTCTACTGAGAACTGGCGTGGTACTCGGCCTTAATGGTGGTGCGTTGGCAAAAATGCTATTACCTTACAAGCTTGGCGTAGGCGGCCCACTCGGGAACGGTAATCAGTACATGCCTTGGATTCACATCCTAGATATGGTCCGCGCCATCATGTACTTGCTTGAAACACCACATGCCCACGGTGCATTCAATATGTGCGCCCCCCATCCTGTGACTAATCGTATATTCAGCGGCACACTAGCTAAAACGCTAAAACGTCCGCATATCTTGTTCACGCCTAAATGGGCGATGGAACTCCTAATGGGAGAATCTTCCTGCTTATTGTTTGATGGCATGAGAGCCAAACCCAAAAAACTCACCGAACTGGGCTTTAAATTTAGCTACTCCAGAATAGAGCCAGCACTCAAGCACTTGCTTCATGACCGGAGCTGATGAATGATGGCTCTAATCAAGGTTTCTGAGTCTTAAATTAAATTATGAAAAAGTCGATTCTTATTACGGGTTGTTCAACCGGCATCGGTTACGTGTGCGCTCACGCCCTACAAAACAAGGGATTTAATGTCATTGCATCTTGTAGGAAAGAACAAGATGTCCAGCGCCTAATTAATGAAGGGCTAACCTGCATCAATCTGGACCTAAATAGCCCAGAAAGCATTTCTTCGGGCGTGAAGCAAGCGCTAGAGTTAACAGAAGGTAAGCTTTACGCAGTGTTCAATAATGGTGCCTATGGTCAGCCCGGAGCACTGGAAGACTTACCCACCGAGGCTCTTCAAGATCAATTTCAGACCAACTTTTTTGGTTGGCACCAGTTGGTCAGAGAGGTGCTTCCTCATATGCGCCAGCAAGGCGAAGGACGCATCATACAAAACAGCTCTGTTCTTGGTTTTGCCGCAATGAAATACCGTGGTGCCTATAATGCATCAAAATTTGCCTTAGAAGGCTGGACAGATACGCTCAGGCTAGAGCTTGCGGATACGAATATCAAAGTGGCATTGATAGAACCAGGACCGATCGAAACTCAATTTAGAAACAATGCATTACGAGCCTTTGAGAAGTGGGTTGATATTGAATCTAGCCCCCATCGTCATGCTTATGAAGGACAAAGAGAGCGACTCAACAACGACAAGTCTAATAATCGATTTGTTTTACCTGCAGAGTCTTGCATCGCACCAGTTCTTCATGCATTAACTAGCGTTTCACCGAAAATTCGTTATCGAATTACTACACCGACTAAATTATTCGCAGTCTTGAAAAGACTATTACCAACCCGTGCACTTGATAAAATTTTGCGACAGGCTGCATAAAAAAGTTTTGTCGAAATGTAATTTCATCGTAACAATGTGATGTCATTATGAACATGTAGGTTGAAAAAACCTCAACTAAACGAATCAATTTCTACGCAATTCAGCGGGGATTCTTTCGCCCAAAGTGATTGAGTTGCTTAGATTTGGTATCGCCACCCATTACGTTTTGTAGCAATGTTTATACTACTGCGAGGCAACAATGACATTAAATCAGCTTAACTGGCTTAGTGTGGGTGTAGTGTTGACCATGTTCATCCTATTTTGATACCGCACTAACAAATAGCATTAGAATTGCGCTGCTTCGGCAGCGTTTTCTTTTTATCTAACACCTGAGCAGCAATAACCTCACTCTATTACCCCACGTTTTCTCAAAATAGAATGATTCATTATTGATGGTGAATGTCGCTTGAATTTCACCTAAATCAACTCCATATCTAATATCAACGACAAGACACAAGGCAAGGATACTCTGATGCAATCCCCATTTATCGTTGAGATAACAGAACAGAACTTTCGCGAAACGCTTGAAGGATCAATGAACACGCCCGTTTTGATCCACTTTTGGGCCAACGCTCAGCCAGAAAGCGCACAGATACTCCCTGAGTTGCAATCTCTTGCTCAACAGTACAACGGTGCATTTACGCTTGCTCTACTAAATTGTGAAGATCAGCCCGCTTTAGCGTCTCAATTTGGCGTGCAAGTATTGCCAACTATCGCGCTGTTTATAAATGGTCAAGCCGTCGATGGTCTGGGAGGCCCCCAGCCAATTGATGCCATTGCTACCATGCTACAAAAGCATTTGCCAAGCCCAGATGAACAACTATTAAAACAAGTCAGTGAACTTCTTCAGCAAGGTGAGCATGCTCAGGCTTTGAGCATCATCCACACTTTGCCGCCAGAGCTGCAAGAGCGTGGTGATGTGAAACTCGCGATGGCTGATTGTTTGCTAGAAACCAAACAATTTGATATTGCCCAAGAACTACTGAACGCTATCCCTCTCGAGTATCAAGATAACTACTACAAGAGCCTAATAGCCAAGCTCGAGCTGCATTTGCAGGCTGCAGATAGCCCTGAGTTACAGCGACTAGAACAAGCATACGCAGCAGACATGGCAAACTTCGAACTCGCTTGTGAATTGGCGGTACAATACAACCAAGTTGCTCGGGATGAAGAAGCGTTGGAACTGCTGTGGAATATTCTTAAAAAAGACTTGGGCGCCCAAGACGGTGACGTGAAGAAGACTTTTATGGATATTCTCAGTGCGCTAGGTCAAGGTAACGCATTAGCAAGCAAATATCGTCGCCAGCTTTACTCAATTTTGTACTAAGCGTCGCATTCTTCTAGGAATAAGATAACAAAGGCCGGGACTTCCGGCCTTTGTTTTTTGTTAGAAGTCGCTATACAGCGTTGGTGCTGCTGGCGGATACTCTATTGGTTGCCAACGATCATTAAAGGTGTACTTGGCATAAAGCATGAAATGGTTTGGTGTATAAAACTCAGAACGTTGTACATCGACTAACGCCCCAAGGTACCAACGTTTGCTGACTCGCTTTTCCACCGCCGCTTGCAACGACGTACCAAAACCACCACCTTTGTCTGACTCCGCTACTGTCGATAAGTATGGCGCGTCTTCCTTAGTCCAAGAGTTAGAGACGGATGCACTCAATTGATATGACCAAGAACTGTTGTATCGGCCATAAAAGTTGATAGGTAAAGACACCGAGAAGTAACTTTGCGGACTGTAGTAGCCACCGTGACCTAGCGTGTACTCACCCAGGTTTTTGTCGTAATCAAGGTACATTAAGTTCGTACCTATACTTAAACGCTGGTCATCCGTTGCAATTAACTTGTAGTACGCCCCACCTAACACGCCTAAACTAGTGTTGTCTTCAACCTTTTCACCAGTCAAAACATGATACTGCAAGCTACTCCAAAAACCGTAAGGGCCACCAATGTCCCAACTTGAGCTCAACTTCACACCAGTACGAGCAACTCCGCCCCATTTAGTCCCTTGAGGGTCAGTCGTGCCGCTAGGGACAGACATTCCAGCATAAGAAAGCGTGCTACTGGTCTCTGGGCGACGCGAAGCTTCTGCCGTCCAACCGAACTCACCCAGGCCCCCATTGATGCGCACACCACCAACCCATGTGGTATGGTCGAAACCAATTGGTGTCGTGCCGATATCGACCAACCAATCTTCAGCCTGCCAGCCCACTCCAAATGCCATACCTGATGCGTCATTTTGGAACGAAGTGCTGTCAGAATCGGTGGTTTTTTCATAATAGTCCAACTGACCTGAATCGATAGAAACATAATCGGCTTTTAGCAACAGGTGCCCATCCCAGCTCTCTATCGGGATTCGGGCTTCTATGGGCACTTGATTCGAAGTATTACGGCCATCTCGTGCACTGTAATCCCAGCCAATCATGACATGCCCATCACTCCGATCATGCAGTTTATCGATGTCCGATTTGACGTTACGAGTCAACCAGTAGTCGTCAGCAGTATCATATAGCTCGCGTAAGCTTAGGGGTTCTTTTTTCGCCTCTTCAGGTTCACGATTTTTATCCATTCGGTCACGATTTAAGGCTTGATAGGCGCGTGTTTCAGCTAAGGCCCACTGTTGATTTATCATTGCTATAGACATGCTATTGCGAAACGCTAATGCATCAGCATCAGGCATCGCATCCAACAACTGATTTAGCGCATTAGCGTCATTTCGATAGCCTTGTTGATTAAACACCGCGGCCACTGTCATCAACTGTGCCGCAGTTAAGCTATCGCGCTTTTTATTCAAAATGAGGTGCATGTCGTGATACGTCGCTTCATATCCAGTCAAAGCACTAGCTTGCAACATGCCAATTTCTGCTTGAGTTTTAAATGGCTCAGGCTTTAAAGAAACTTGTTCATACAAATCCAACGCAAGCTTAGGCTGTTGATTAACCAGCATCAGATCCGCTTGACTCAACAGTCGACGGGTTTTGAGTTCATCAAGCTGTAATGCTTCCGAAGCACTTAAATCTTGTGTTGCGGAATTTAATGCTAAGTCCACGTACCAACGATCAAAATCTTCAAAGTGATTCAAGCTTACCATCATGCTGCCGTAAGCCAGTTTGTCATCGGTTGACCAATCTTCTGAAAGCGAAATGTTTTGGAAAATCCTCTCAGCTTCCTTAACTTCATCAATGTCTAACCACGCACTCACTAGACGAGCGAGCGGTTGAATTTGACCTTGATAATCCGACTCTAGCGCACGTAATGTCGCCATTACTGATTCGGGAGAAGCTAAGTAACGCGTTTGAATGTCTCTCAACTGAGCATCAAGCTTCAAGCGGGTTAAATTGCGCTGCATTGCGTCTGTCATGTCATGTTGTGCGATACTCTCTAGCTCAGCGATGGCCTCATTCACGTTGAAGTCCTGCGCGAGATAAAGCGCGTAAGCAAATTTCATTTCAGGATCATTACTAGATGTAGCCCAATCGGACATCAGCGTATCCGCGCGTACTTTGTCGCCCATTGAATGAATAACGTCAGCAATATCAAGCCTTAGCCATGGGGAGGTTGGCTGTAGCGCAATCAATTCCTCTACGGACGCTTTCATCGTTGCCTGATCATTTTGAGCGATTGCGATCCGCAGACGAGTCAAAATAACTTCCGACTTGATGCTCGCTATTTTTTCAGCGACCACTTTCTGCTGTTGGGCTGAGTAACTGCGCGCGAGTGCTTCCGCGCCAGACCAATCTTGCTGCTGAATACGAACATCTAAGCGACCACGCAATGCAGAGCTATTGCTGCTATCCAGTTGCAAAGCTTGTTTGAAAACCTTCTCTGCCGCGGCATAATTTTCTTGTACCAGATACAAAGAGCCTAATGATGAATAAGCATAAGGTTGGGATTTATCTAATTGAATCGCTTTGTGATAAACGCTTTCTGCTTGCTTAAACTGGCCTTTTTCGACCAAGGCATCACCTTGATCAAGATACGCCCAATATTGAGAAGTCTCGATTAGCGCTGCCCATTTAGAGGCCGAGTCAGGATTATGATCTAAGTGCTGAGCCTGTTTAAAGTATCCGAGCGCTTTTTGTTGCTGCCCTCTACGTAGATAAACCTTACCCATAGCACCAAGCAATTCAGGCTCTTGCGGACGAGTCGTCAACGCATAACGCAGCTGAGCTTCTGCTTGGTCGGTTTTATCTTCCTCGAGCAACGCTAACCCTTTGAGCTTGGCGAGATAAGTGGGGTCTTTGCGTAATTCCTTTTCCTTTTTCCAGCGATCTTTCGCGCTTTGATTCGCTCTTTGTATCTCCATGTCAGACGGGTAGTAGCTAGCTAAGATGGCATATTGCTGAACAACTTGATCTGAAATAGGCAATTGATCCAATGCACGCAACCACGACGTTGCCGCATTTGTTCCAACCGAAGGAGCAAGCGCTAACTTTTTATAGGTATCGAGAATCCATGGATCGGCAGGATTCTCTTTGCGAATGTGGTTGGCCAACGCGAGTTGAAAAGACGGAACACTAGGATAATTTGCATTTAAACGTTCCAGTCCCTGTTTTACCGAGCTCCAACTGCCAGGCAAATTACTTTGCAACTGTAGGAATTCAAGTTGTAACGCTGGTGATGGCATTCCATTTGGAAAAAGAGCTTTGTAAGCTTGAATCGCTTCATCGTAACGACCAGATTTTGCAAGCAACTGAGCGCGCTGATAATCCGCTCTTTTCTCTCCCTGAATGGCCATAATCGATGACAAGTTTTTCGCTTGAGGCGAATGAGGCGCCTGTCTGATTAAGCGCTCAAATACCGGTTTTGCTAATTCTGGCTGCTTACGTTTCAGATACATATTCGCTTGATAGAAAAGCCCCGTTGGATTGCTTTCTTCAATCGCGAACAGCCTCTCCAGAGTACTCTCGACAATATCATCTCGGCCAATCGCGTCCGCCAGTTTTAGCTGCTCAACCAACCACTCAACCGAGTCAACTCGTGCTAATGATGTGGAAAATTGAACCAGCTCGATAGGCTTGTAGACCTGTGCGAGCTGCGACTTTGTCAGAGGTTTTGAACTAAAGCTTTCTGCATGCACAGTGCCGACGCCACCAGTCGCCAAAGCAACCAGTGGAATCCACCATAACGCGCGTCCTGTTACTGACATCTCTCGCTCCATGCAGGAAGCAATTCACCTTGCACACCAAAACGGTAACGTTCTTCATGCCAACCAAGCCCAAATAGACTTAATACGTTGTCGTAATAATGATCGTTTTTGTCCACCACAAGTTCATTTTGAGCACGACGAAACTGCGTCTCCAACAGCGCAGATTCACCAGAAGCCGCGAGTAACGGAAGAGCCGCAGCAGAAAAACCTGCGCTTCCTGCTTGGGTATATTTACCCGTTTCAGTATTTACTTCTCTCGCTGGCGCACCAAGGGCTTTGGTTGCCGCGACAAACGGCTGCATTTTTTGTACTAATACTGCTTTTTCTGAAACTTGGTCATTTAGCATACCCGCCCAAAGATAAGTGCGGATCGCGTTGTAACTGCCCATCGGCCCTGTAACCACATCTGAGCTATAACGACCATTTCTCAATACTGCCCAGTCTGGGCTAAAGCCAGCTGGCATCGTTTTCTCTAGCATGTGAACACTTGCCTTATACATTGAGTCCCAGTTGTATTGCGGGTACAGCGACTGCATACGAGCAATCAGTTGTAACGGAACATAACTCGGATTCACACGGTACTGGCCGTCGGCATCAAAGCCCGTTGGAGCTGGCAACAATACCGTTCCAACTCCCGCTATGTTGACGGTTTCTTCACGTAAAATACGACTCGCGATCAGATGTCCAAGGGTCTGATAGTAGTAGTTATTCCATAATCTCCCCGCCTCAACAAGGGAGTAAGCTATCCACAAATCAGAATCTGACGCTGGGTTAGAATCCAAGACTCCGAACTGACCATTTTCTTTTCTTCCCCACAACCAAGCAGGAAGCCTTGCCGTCAAATCCCCACCAGCCAAATGTGATTTAGTCCATTTTAAAACCTGATCGAAGGTTTTAGGGTCATTGGCAACCAAGGCAAAGAACAATGCGTAAGATTGGCCTTCCGAGGTTGTAATCATACGCTCGTCACTGCCATCAACGACTCGGCCTTGCTCCATGTATACCGACTTAAATGTTTCCCATTGTGGCCACTCGCAGGTGTTAGCCCACAAGTAAGGAGACACGAACAACATAAGGAACGAGATGAGTTTTTTCATTATTCCTCTTCCTCAGTTTTTTCTAAACGTCTAGACGCGACTTGACGTAATACGCGCCAAAGCACAATGGTTACGATCACCACTAGCAAGGCGGCAAAGCACGCAACGATGACTGGGTGATTAGAGAAGTGATACCAAACGAGCTGCCACACAGGAAGCTTACCGACATAGTAGTGCGAACCCACGTTGTAGCTTGCTACTTCGTTATTTCTCAACGTCACCACCGAGCCAAACATGTGCTCCACTTTACCGGAGTCAGCCAACGCGCGATCAACCGACGAAAAATCTGACGGGTGAGCCGCCATAATAGAAATGACGCTGCGTTTTTTCGTAAATGGCGATTCTGCACCATAAATAGCAGCAAAAGAGCCTTCTGCCTCAACAGAAACATAATCCGCGGCCACTTGACGAGCATCACTTGGACTCATCCAGTTCATTCCGAGCTGCTTTTCATTTTTGCTTGGCAGGCGAATTTGTCTCTGACCTTCTTTAACCACTAAGTTAACTTGGTCAGGGTTATTAGCGGCTTCTTCTAGTGCATCCACAACACCAATCGTCAGGATGTCTTTATTTTTTAGTTGCTCAGCATTCCATTTATCTGTCAAAAGCACCTGAATACCTGGGTACCCAGAATCACTTCCTAACGAACCCATGACGTTTAAGAAGGTCTGCAACACTTCTTTTGGAGCTCTCTCTGGAACAACAATCGCAGTTTCTGACAAATCGGCCATGCGTGTGTAAGGGAAGCCAGAAGTAGCAAAAGCGCGCATATTTGGCATTTCGATGTAGTGAGGGAAACCACTAAAATCAACCGTAGAGTCACCATCAATGACCGCGTATTGCTTACTTGGTTGCGTCACCTGACATTGCCCATCAGTCACCGACGCAAAGCCAAACTCAAACTCGATTTGGTTTTTACTGCCAACTTTAAAGGCCGGAATACGAACAAGCGCATCACCACTCAGAATACTGTCATCTAACAGAGGAACACGCACACGGTTAGACTCACCACCTTGGCCTTTTGTGGTTAAGTTAAACGCCTCAATGAACTGGTCATTGATGCTCAAAGTCAGGCGAGAACCAGAATGATCCGCAGCTGGTGGCGAATACCTATAGTTAAGATCCATCGGTATACCACGGCTCTGCCAAGTAAAGAGATCGGGTGGTAAGCGCAAACTCACATTGATTGGAGGAGGCGTTCGACCTTCCACTTGCAACATGCTTTTTTGTTCGACTAATTCAGATAATGCAACGGGACGAGCCGTACTCACCCAGTTTGGCGCATCGTACGGGACTCGTGGTTTGATTTGTTTGACTTCATTAATCTTCGCGATTGGCCCAGTAAGAAGTTGGTTTCCCAACGCCAAACCTTGCACCGCAACGTTAAGATCCTTACTGTCACGGCCTATCACTAGAAGAAGCTTCACGTACGGGTCAGTTGGGTGAGTGATGACTTGAAGACGAGGCCCATCCGTGTCTGGAAAATCTCTCAGAAACTCAGGTTTGTTGTCATTGGTAACAAAGACAATGGCGTTGCGCTTAGGTAACGTGTCGACACTAAAAGGGAATTGAGCGCCACGCCAACCCGCAAGAGCACCAAAGTAAGAGCTCAAGACACCGGCAGCTTTGACATCATCCAGATCGTATTTGCCGCCCATAACGACAGGCAGATTTAACTGGCTGAAATCACGGACATCAAAAAACGGCGCTGGCAACAAGCTCAAGTCACTTTCCAGCATTGTCTTTTGGGCGAACATTTCAATTCGACTGCTTTGGCTGATCTCAGCCCAAATGCTCGAGTCATTTGGATTGGCACACTCTTTCTGAGTATTCCCAATCAACTCAAAGCGAATTTGGTTGTAGTTACTGAAGTAACGAGTATCCAGCGGCATCGATAAGCTCAATTTTTTACCTTGCTGACCATCGACGATTGACGCCACTCCCATAAGCTCGTTGTTCAAATACACTTTGACGTGAGAAACCAAAGAGAGCAACGCTGGTGAAGGTGTGATGTCAAAGTACAACGTGGCTTTAGACACCACCTCATCGAGTCGCGAACCGAAACCAATATAAGCACTGGCCTCACTACCTTGAATAGCAATTGAACCACTGTAACCCAATTGACTAAATGGAATGACACGCTTAAATACGGTCGAATTTTCAGCATCTTGCTGTGCCAAAGGCGTTGGTTGTTGCTGACTTACTTCTTGTGCCGCGAGACTGCCCGACATACACATGAGAGTGAAAGCCGTCGTCAACGCTGTTAGTTTTTTATTATTTAGCATGACTTGAGGTCCTGATTGGGACATAACGAGGTCTTAGTGACCAAATAAATTCGATACAAAATAAAAGTGCATCCACACTGGCCTGAACAAATTTAGGGCAATGTTGCAACAAGCGTTTGTATCCATTAAAGCCGACTTGCAGTACAGCCTGCATACTCGAGAGAGGCTTATCTGATTGATAGCCTTGTTGCCATTTCGCCCACGTATCTGCACGTGCAAATGTACATTGGACGTATTGGATTTGTTGTTGATGAGACAATTCGTTGAGTTGTAAACCAAATATCCCCTTATGAGCATAGGCAACCGTCATCGGGAACACGAACTCTTGACCACCGCGATTGAGGATCACTTCTAAGGTTTGGCCAAGTAGGTACGCACAGGTTGGTTCATCGACTCCGTCTATTTCAATGCGCACGCCACCCAAAGAGAAATCCTTCATCTGCGCTTGAATCAAGTGTCCTGAGTGAAGCCTTACCGCGACAGGAATCGCCACCTCTACTCGGTGATCTTTTCGCACTTGCTTGGCTTCTACCGCAACGGCGACAGCAGCACCTAAAATCAACAAGTTGTACATCGTCCAAACGAGATTCACGATAACCGTACCGATTTCGTCTTGAGGCCCCCACCCCATTCGGTAAATCCCTACAGCGAAGCCCAAAATATTGAGTGCAACCAAAACCAAATATGGTCGGGAAATAACCCAATCATAGTGAGACTTTTCAACCAAACCGCCTTTAGCCGTTACGTTGAATGTCCCCTTATGGGGCGCAAACAAAGCTACTGTTGTTGGCCTTGCGATGTACCAAGCAAGCACGGTTTCGTATACCTCACCCCAAAACGAATAACGGTAGTCACCCTGCATACGAGAGTTGGTCATGCTGGCGTGAATCATGTGGGGTAATACGTACAAAATGATCGCCAGCGCTGGTGCATAAATCACGTAGGAATGCAGCAACAAATAAGCCAAGGGTGCGATCAGGAATACAATCCTCGGGATACCAGATAGAAAGTGCAGCATGGCATTGACGTAACAAAGCCGTTGAGAGAGCTTAAGCCCCTTTCCAGTCAATGGATTATCTACCCTAAATATCTGCGCCATCCCGCGAGCCCAACGAATGCGTTGCCCAACATGTGCAGACAATGTTTCTGTCGCCAAACCAGCAGAAATCGGCTGCTTAAGATATGCAGAACGATAGCCTAAACGGTGCATGCGCAGAGACGTGTGCGCATCTTCCGTCACGGTTTCGACTGCAATACCACCGACTTCCTCTAAAGGCTCTCGACGTAAAATAGCGCACGAGCCACAGAAGAAAGTCGCATCCCATAAGTCGTTACCATCTTGAATCAGGCCGTAAAACAAGTTGCCTTCGTTTGGCACGTTACGAAAGTTCGATAAGTTACGCTCAAAAGGATCCGGTGAGAAAAAATGGTGCGGCGTCTGAATAAGCGCCAACTTTGGATCTTTCAGGAACATCCCCATTGTGAGCTGAAAAAATGCTCGTGTAGGAATATGGTCACAGTCAAAAATCGCAACAAACTCACCGCTGGTCTGCTTCAACGCATAGTTAATGTTACCGGCTTTCGCATGTTCATTCGTTGGGCGGCGGATGTAGTTCACCCCTACACTTTTGGCGAAATCTCGGAAGCTATCACGCTTGCCGTCATCCAGAATGTGGATGTTAAGTTTGTCTTTCGGCCAATCGACACCTAACGAGGCATAAACCGTCGCTTTCACAACATCGAGATCTTCGTTGTAAGTAGGGATCATCAAGTCAATGGTTGGCCAAGTTGACTGATCCGGTGGCATCGATACTGGTTTGCGATTCAATGGCCAGCTATTTTGGAAATAGCCAAGCATCAGCACAATCCAAGAATACGTCTCAGCTAGAAGTAAAACGCCCCCTAGAAACAAAGCAACAGGATCGTCCCAGTTCAGGGTAGACGAATAGCGCCACCACAAGTATCGACATGAGGCCGTAACCGACAAGATGATCAAAAGCATGGTAGGAAAACGACCCGGCATGCGACGGACCATCATCGCTAATGCCCAGAGTAAAAGCACAAAGACAGTCTGAGCCTGATAACCAAATGGCACCGTAAAACAAAGCAAAGCGATTAACACCACGAAAAACAGCAAGGTGTAGTTCAACGCCATCGCTGACTTACTTGCTTTAATATGCTCCCGAACTTGCGGATCTTTGATGTTGTTCGCTGTCTGTTCTAACCAGCGGACGCCTTTTGCAACCAATTCAAATGGCAAGTAGAACGCATTGCGAATTTGCTCGGCTAAAGTCATCGCTAAGCTGCTGTTTTTTTTGGACCATGCTGTATTTACGTTTTGCTTGAAGCAAAGCAACCACACGCTTTGGATAATAAAACGTACAGGATCAAACCATCTTGGCGCAGCAAAATTAACGTTTGGATAGTAAACCAAAGGTAGTTTCCATGAGGGAACACCCGAAATAACTGGCTTTAAAAATACAAAACTCAATGAAAACCAAAAAGACAAAGCACACTCACCAACCCAGTTTGTTTTGCAATTCCAGGCTTGCTCGTAAGCGTTCTTCTGCAGTCTGAATTGGTCCACTACCCAACGTTGGAAAATCAGATTAAGACTTCGCATAAATTAGCTTTGGTCCTGAGCGCTTGATAACGCGGATACACACCAAAAAGCAAAAGACTGAAAATCTTTTGCGGCTTGGCTCGATGGCGAATAGTGTTGAACGGTCGTCAGGTTTGCCACACATTCAAGCAATGCCGTATCTCGATGAATCGAAACAGGAATCAAGGATTCGCTAAGTTCCTTTTTCAGCACCAACATGAAATCACGACCAATTTCGGTTTCTGGCTGATACTTATTCACCAAAAAACGTAATTTGTCAGAGCGAAGCAATCTCGATAGCTCTTCATGTTGTAGCCAAGATTGAAGAGTGAGATAACTCAGGGCGTCTGCCGTTACCACCACCACAATCATATCCATTGAGTCGACAAAAGATCGCACTTCAGGATCAGTAAGCTCTGCTAAGTCGGCGTGAAAAAGCAGCCACTGCTCACCACGGTTTTCGCTCACTTGCAACGTCATTTCACCTAGCATTGACAGGTAGTGAGAACGCTCGTTAAAAAACGCTTTTAACTGCTCAGAATTCAGATGGCCAAACGGTAAAAAAAGTGCACCTTGTGGGCTTTCATAACCAGCCTGGGTCCAAGGTTTATCTGAAAGAAGTTGTTTCGCCCAGCCTCCTTGCTCTTCCCTCGGCAAGCCAAGATGAGTTTGCAGTAAACTGTTAGGCACCACCTCAATGGCCAGTACCTGTTTGTTTATCTTAACTAATGCTTGTGCCAAGTTCGCAGCGACGGTCGTTGAGCCACAACCACCTTTTAAACTAACAAAAAGAAGGCGTTTCATATCGCTTCAGTCTCTAAACCTGTCTGCTTAATACGCACTTGAAACAGAGCATTACGAGCACCGTTGGCTTGAAAGACCAACCACTTATTTTTAGCTTGCACGTAAGACTCGTTTTCTGTTGTTTCAATATACTTATGTTGAGTTAAGTTATAAGAAGAGTAGATCGAATTGGCTTTGTTGCTTAATTCGGTGAGAAGACATGGTAGCCCCATGTTGATCAGTTCTTAAACAACATACCGAGTTTC